>CAVHIJ010000042.1:0-13093 GCA_963635945.1 bacterium
GCGCGATCCCGCTTTCACCACATTCACTTTCGCGCCTAAAAGTTTCATGCGATACACATTGAGCGCCTGACGCTCGGTATCGATTTCGCCCATGAAAATTTCACATTCCATGCCGAAGAGCGCCGCAATCGTCGCCGTCGCAACCCCGTGCTGGCCGGCGCCCGTTTCCGCAATGAGACGCGTCTTGCCCATCCGTTTGGCAAGGAGTGCCTGCCCGATGCAATTATTGATTTTGTGCGCGCCCGTGTGATTCAAATCTTCGCGCTTTAAGAAAATGCGGGGCCCGCCGAAATCGTTTTCCATATTCGACGCTTCGTAGAGGAGCGACGGGCGACCCGTGTAATTTTTGAATAAATCATGCATTTCATCTTGAAACGCGCGATCGTTTTTGCATGCCTCGAAAGCTTCTTGCACCCGTTTCACTTCGCCCATCAAAATTTCCGGGACATACTGCCCGCCGAATTCACCGAATCTTGTAATCATGCTTACCACTCCTTTTTTACTTGGGGGAGGCAATCAAAAATCCGTCCCCGACAATACTGTCAAGGACGGATAATTCCGCGGTGCCACCTTGCTTCAGGGAATGACCCCTGCACTTTGCGAGATACCGACATATCTCCGGCAACTGACGTATGCCCGACGTCGCATGCTACTCGGAAACCCTTTCACTGCGCCCTCCGCGGTCCATTTAACGGTCTGCGTCCTGCCGGCTTCTCATTCCCCCGACTCCCTGTGAGTGCACGATCCGTTTTTATCTCCGCTTCAACGGTTTGGCTGTATTTGATTGACGTTATGATAAACCGACTTTTCGTTTCTGTCAAGGAAATTTTTTGAATTTCGGAAACGGGAAACGCGGCGTCAATTGGTGAGCGAGCGAATCGGCGCGGGAATTTTTCCGCCGCGTGCAATGAAAGCGTCCGCTTTGAAACGGCTGACATCCATGACGGGCGCATACCCCATGAGCCCGCCGAATATCACCATATCGCCCGGTTTCTTGCCCGGTGCCGGGATGAGACGGACGGCCGTCGTTTTGTTATTGATCATGCCGATCGCCGCCTCATCGGCTAAAATCGCGGAAATCGTCGCCGCGCTCGTATCCCCGGGGATCGCGATCATATCGAGACCGACCGAGCAGACGCAGGTCATCGCTTCCAGTTTCTCCAAGCAGAGACTGCCGCGCGCAACGGCTTCGATCATGCCCAAATCTTCGCTGACGGGAATGAATGCGCCGGAAAGGCCGCCGACGGAAGAAGACGCCATGAGCCCGCCTTTTTTTACCGCATCGTTCAAAAGCGCGAGCGCCGCCGTCGTCCCCGGCCCGCCGCAGCTTTCGAGTCCCATCTCTTCCAAAACGGCCGCGACGGAATCGCCCACCGCCGCCGTCGGCGCCAGCGACAAATCGATAATCCCGAAAGGCGCCGATAATCGTTTCGCCGCTTCCTCGGCGACAAGCTGCCCCAAACGCGTGATTTGAAACGCCGTATGTTTCACCGTATTCGCCACGACATCCAGCGGTGCGCCTTTCACATCTTCGAGTGCCCGCTTGACGACGCCCGGGCCCGAGACGCCGACGTGAATCGCCGTATCGCCGTTCGTCACGCCGTGGAACGCGCCCGCCATGAATGGATTATCCTCCACCGCATTGCAAAAAGCCACAAACTTCGTGCAGCCGTCCGCATCGCGATCCTTCGTGCGCTCCGCCAAATCTTTGACAATCTCGCCGACGCGCCGCACCGCATCCATATTGATGCCCGCTTTCGTCGAACCGACGGACACCGAGCTGCAAATACTCTTCGTTTCCGAAAGCGCCTCCGGAATACTGTCCAAGAGCTTTGCATCCGAGGCCGTCATCCCGCGATCGACCAAAGCGGAAAAACCACCCATGATATCGATCCCGAGCGTATCGGCCGCGCGCTGCAATGCCTTTGCGATCTTCACATAATTTTTCGCGCGCACTCCGGCAGCGGCGATCGCAATCGGCGTCACCGCAATGCGGCGATTCACGATCGGTACACCGTATTCCGCGGAAATATCCCGGCTCACGTCCGCCAGGCGCTCCGCTTTCGTGCAGATCGTATCATAGACATGCGCGCAAAATGTCTCTTCGTCCTCATTTGCGCAGGAAAGAAGAGAAATCCCCATCGTGATCGTGCGCACATCCAATTTATTTTGATCGAACATGCGCTCGGTTTCCAAAATATCTTCGATATCCAGCATGGCGGCCTCCCGTCACACGCGGTGCATCTGATAAAACACATCGGCCAGCTGCACGCGCACCTCGACGCCGAGCGCCTCACCGATTTTTCCCATCTCCGCCTGAATCGTTTGGAGAGAATCCGGCGACGCTTCCATATCGCACATGAGCACCATGTTGAAAATGCCGTCCACAATCGTTTGCGATACCGTCAAAATATTGATATTATGCGCCGCAAGCCCCGCGGAAACACCCGCGATAATCCCGACGCGATCCGCGCCGATCACCGTCACCACCACTTTTTTCATTTTCTTTACTCCTTTTTTCGGAAACAAAATCCCACCGCCGGGACGCCAAAATCGTTTCGGAAATTTTTGTATTTTTTTCATTATACCATCCGCCGAAAAACAGGCGGAAATACAGATACACTTCTATTTCTTTATTTCGCATTTCTAAACTTGTTATAAAATTTGTTTATACCTAAAAACGACTCTGTAATTTTAACGAAAAACATTGTATAATGCAATTAACATGCCGGTATGATTTCACAAACAAAAGGACTTTCGCCTATGGAAACGAAGAAGTATATTTCTTGGAATGTGAACGGTCTTCGCGCCTGCATGAAAAAAGGATTTGAAGAATCGTTCGCGACGCTCGATGCCGACGCGTTCTGTCTGCAGGAGACGAAATTGCAGCCGGATCAAATCGAAATGAATCTGCCCGGCTATCATCTCTATTGGAACAGCGCCGTCAAAAAAGGATACAGCGGCACGGCAATTTTTACGAAAGAGGAACCGATTTCCGTCACATACGGGCTGGGCATACCCGAGCACGATACGGAAGGGCGCGTCATTTGCGCGGAATTTCCCGACCGTTTCCTCGTCACTTGCTACACGCCCAATAGCCAACGCGGCCTTGCGCGTCTCGATTATCGCATGCAATGGGAGAAAGACTTCCTCGCCTATCTCAAAGAATTGGATGCAAAGAAACCCGTCATTCTCTGCGGCGATCTCAATGTGGCGCATGAAGAGATTGATCTGGCGAATCCGAAATCCAATCGGCAAAATGCCGGATTTACCGATGAGGAGCGCGCCTGCATGACGGAGCTCCTCGCCGCCGGATTCACGGATTCGTTCCGTTTCCTGCATCCCGACGCACGCGGCGCCTATTCCTGGTGGAGCTACATGATGCGCGCGCGCGAAAAGAATATCGGATGGAGAATCGATTATTTCATCACATCGAATCGCCTCTCGCCCTATATCCGCGCGGCGGCCATTCATCCGGAAATTTTCGGCAGCGACCACTGTCCTATTGAAATAGTAATCGGTGAGCCATCGTGACAGACGAAAAACAAAAAGACATTTCCGATCTCACGCACGACATCCGCACCAAACTTTTCGCCGTCACGGGATACGCCGAAGCATTGCAATCGGGAATCGCCCGGACGAAGGAAACTCGCGAAAAATATCTGGCGGCACTTCTGCTGACCGCCCGCGACATGTCATATCTCCTGGATACGCTCTCCGCCGTCAATCGCGAAGGCGCACTCACATTGCATCCCGGGCCGCAAAATCTTGCCGCGCTCATCCGAAATTTCTTCACGGCACGCGGCGACGAGCTTCGGCGGAAACATGTTTCCGTATCTTTACAGCTTTCCGAACTTCCCGAAATATCCCTCGATGCCGGCGCTTTTTCCCGCATCCTCGGAAATCTTCTCGAAAATACATTGAAATATAAAAATAAAGCGGAAACGGAAATTTCCGTCACGCTTTCGCAAAAAGGAAACGACGCCGGTCTCACCTATCGCGACAACGGCCCCGGCGTTTCCGAAACCGCCCTTCCTCACATTTTCGAAGAAGGATACCGCGAATATCCGGACATCGCGCCCGGAGAAGGCCGCGGTCTTTCCCTCATACAACATCTTATTTCGCTGCACGGAGGCACCGTGAGTGCCGAAAATAAAAACGGGCTTTTGATTCACATCCGCATTCCCCTACAAGGAGGCACATTATGTTAAATATTCTCATCGTCGAAGACGACGCCCTCATCGCCGAGCTCGAGCGCGATTTCCTGGAACCGAACGGATACATCGTCCACATTGCGGAAAACGGGGAAGATGCGCTGTCCATCATGGATGATATGGAAATTGACGGCATCCTCTTGGATGTTATGCTTCCCGGGGAAGACGGGTTCTCCCTCTGCCGCAAAATGCGCGAAAAGACACTCGCACCGATTCTTTTCGTCACCGCGCGCAAAGAAGAACTCGATAAAATCCGCGGTCTGGGCCTCGGCGCCGATGATTACATCGTAAAACCTTTCAGCCCGACGGAGCTCGTCGCACGCCTTCGCGCGCACATTTCCATTCACCGCCGCCTTCTCAAGACCGTCCAAGCCGGCGCCGGCGCCGAAGACGGCATCACCGTGGACAATCTTCTCATCCGCCCGAAAGCGCGCCAAGTGCTCCTGGACGGAAAGGATATTTCACTCACCAGCAAAGAATTCGACCTGCTCTACTTCCTCGTCGAGCATCCGAACGAAGTCTTCTCGAAAAATCAACTTTTCCAGCAAATTTGGAGCCTCGAACCCATCAATGACCCGGCGACCGTCACGGTGCACATCAATCGTCTTCGCGATAAATTGAAATCCGCCTCCGGCCATCCTTACGAACGCATAGAAACCGTCTGGGGGGCGGGCTACCGTTTCCACAAGGATTAAATTGAAATCGAAAGGTATATAAAAGGTATATATATGAATATTTGCATCACGGGCGGTGCCGGTTTCATCGGTTCACATATCTCCGATTTACTCATTGAAAACGGCCACCGCGTCACGATTTTGGATAATCTGTCCTCCGGCACGACGGAATTTATCCACCCGGCCGCCGAATTCATCGAAATCGACATTCGGCAAAAAAAGGACATCCGAAAAATTTTTGAAACGCATCGCTTCGACGCCGTTTACCACGAAGCGGCGCAGACGATGGTACCCGTTTCCGTCGATAATCCGTATTTCGACGCCGATGAAAACATCCTGGGTCTCCTATCCGTCCTCGAAGCGTCGCGCAAAACGGGCGTAAAAAAAGTCATTTTCGCATCCTCGGCCGCCGTTTACGGCGATAATCCGGCACTCCCGCTTTCGGAAACGGAAACGCCCGCGCCGACCTCTTTCTACGGCCTCACGAAAATGATGACGGAATCCTATTTGAGTTTATACAAAAATCTCTACGGTCTCGATTACACCGTCCTTCGCTACAGCAATGTGTACGGCCCTCGCCAGGGCGCAAACGGAGAAGGCGGCGTCATTTATATTTTTGCGAAACTTCTCGCCGAAGGCGCGCCTCTCACGATTTTCGGAGACGGCGGGCAGACGCGTGATTTTATCAGCGTCCATGATGTCGCGGCCGCAAATCTTGCCGCACTCACGAAAGGCAGCGGCGCCGTATGTAATGTGAGCACGGAAACGCAAATCACCTTGAACGATCTCGCCGCGGAAATGGTGAAACAAAGCGGGAAACAAGTCGAAATCCGCCATACAGCCCCCCGCCCCGGCGACATCTATCACTCAATCCTCGCCAACGGAAACGCAAAAAATCTCCTTTCGTGGGAGCCGAAAACGGATCTCTCCGAAGGCCTCAAAGATACGATCGAATTTTTTGAGAAACATTTGCGCAAATAAGCGCAGTGCGACATCGGTGCAAAGGCTATGAGCCGTGTGCCGTGGGCTATGGTATGGGCTATGGGCAAGAGCCGGTGCGCTGCGCGCATATTCCTGTTCTATGCCGGCAAAGCCGGCGAGGCGCTTTGCGCCGATTACAACAGGAATCGTCGCCGCAGGCGACACCGGTTTCCGCTATGCACTATGCACTATGCACTATGCACTTTCAAAAAAGCTGTGAACCCCAAAAGGAGCTCACAGCTTTTTTTCGCATTAACTCACAGCTTTTTTTGCATTTATCATAAAAACATTTTTTCCAATTGATGCGCCACCGCATCCTCATTATTCGTACGCAAAAGAATTTCCTTCGCTGCTTTTTTCGCCGGCGCTTCCGCGTTTCCGACCGCGTAGGAAAGACCCGTGAAAGAGAGCATGGAGACATCATTTTCCGTATTTCCGAAAGAAACCATTTCATCTGCCGCGATACCCCATCCTTTCCCCAAATGCGCGAGTGCATTCGCTTTGGACACGCCGCGTTTGTGGATATCGAGGAAAAAATCGCCGGGATGTACCATCTCGCAATCCTCGCCGTATTTCGTTTCCAAATACGCACGAATGGCATCGCGTTTCGTTTCATCCGGCTCAATGATAATGATCCGCGTCGGTCCTTCCGCCGGCGTGTAAAACGCATCGCCGATGAATTTCGCCTGTTTCGCACGGAATTTTCGGCACATCGGCTCCAGCGGCGATTCTTCCGCCAAAAAAATATCATCATCGATATACGATTGCATGAGCCAGCCGCGCGCTTTGCCGTCGGCCAAAATTTTCCGCGCCGTTTCCTTCGAGAGTCCGTCCTTCCAAAGCAATTTCCCCGATTCGCTCATCCCGGCCCATGCGCCCGTATAGCAAATGACCGGCATATCCGGCAGCCCCAAAAGCTGCGCCTTTGCCCGCGCGGAATCGAACATCCGCCCCGTCGCGACCACAATGCGAATCCCACGCTCCGCCACACGCCCCACGATTTCCCGCGTGTATTCGGAAACCGTCATATCGTCACGCAAAAGCGTCCCGTCCAAATCAATCGCCGCCAGTTTTATCGCCATATTCCCTCCGATTTACAGAAAACTTTTTCTCTATTATAATGGAAACACTTGTAATTTGCACAAAATTTCCTTTTTGCAAAACATAAATAAGGAAAAGTGCATAGTGCATAGGTCAGAGGTGTCGCCTGCGGCGACGATCTTGTTTTATGCCGGCATAGCCGGCGAGCGATGTCCGCGAGCAATTAAAAAAATGCCGCGCATCGCTCCTACATAGCCCATAGCCCACAGCCCACGGCTCACAGCTTTTTCGCAAAGGACACATACCACCATGAAATACCGTTTACTTCTCATCCTCACCGCCCTGATATGGGGCTTTGCTTTCACTGCGCAATCCGTTGCGATGGACGACATCGGCCCCCTCACATTTTCCGCCGTGCGCTCTTTCATTGGTGCGGCCGCGCTCCTTCCCCTTCTTTTTTACATGAAAGAAGAGAAACCGGAAGAAAAACCGACATTTCCCCTTTGGATCGCCATCGTCATTTGCGGACTTCTTTTTTGCTGCGGCACCGTCCTCCAACAAATCGGCATCATGTACACCACCGTCGCCAAAGCAAGTTTCATCACGGCGACCTATCTTCTCATCGTCCCGATTTTGGGACTTTTCTTCGGCCAAATTTTGAAACGAAACCACATCATCGGCGCCGTTCTCGCCATGACGGGCGTCTACCTTCTTTCCGTCACCGAATCATTCACCGTCGGCCTCGGCGACACACTGGTTGCCCTTTGCGCCGTCGGATTCAGCTGCCACATTCTCTTTCTCGATTACGCCGCGCGCCGCTACTCACCGATTTGCCTCGCCGCCGGACAATTTTTCGTCTGCGGCACGATCAGCCTTGCCGGCGCCCTCCTTTGGGAAACGATTTCCCTCGCGTCCATATGCGCCGCATGGATTCCCATCCTCTACGTCGGCATTTTTTCGACCGGCGTCGCCTACACGCTCCAGATTATCGGACAAAAACATCTGCCGCCCACCGAATGCTCCATGATTTTATCGCTCGAAATGGTATTCGGCGGCCTCGGCGGCTTCCTCTTCTTGGGTGAAACGCTCACTCTCCGCGAAACGGCCGGCGTCATCGCCATGACAATCGGCGTCTTCCTCTCCCAGATCAAGAGCCCCGCCGTGCTGTCATTCGGAAAACATAATTCACGACCTGTTTCCCATACACTCTGTATTGAGAAGGACATAGGGCATGGGGCATGCGGCATGAAATCAGGATGCGCTTCGCGCATATCGTGTTCCGGTGATGAGCGATGAGTGATGGGTGATGGGCTTCAGGATGCGCTGCGCGCATATTCCTATTCTATGCCGGCAAAGCCGGCGAGGCGAGCGCAGCGATTATAAAAATGCCGCGCAGCGCTCCGATTAAAGCGCACGGCTCCTAGGGAAGCGCTGATTTAATCGTTACCTTGGTTTGCGATAAGCATAATGATGCAAGACAAGGAAAAGGACGACGAGAATAGTGAGCTATTTAAGGAGTCCCTTGACGCAGTATTGCATTATTATGCCGCAAAGCAAGATTCTTCGATTAAATCAGTGGTTCCCCAGCTTTCTCGAGATGATACGCAAAAAGGCTGTGACAAAATGCGAAAGCGTTTTGTCACAGCCTCTTTTACTTTATGTGTCTTATTTTCTCTTCAAGAGCGAGCCCCAATGCAATTTTTCAATCACGATGAAAAGCATCGGTGTCAGGAAGATGGAGAAAGCTGTCGCAGAGAGCGTGCCAAAGACGACCGTGATACCCATTTCGTTACGAGCACCGGCACCGGCACCGCCGGAAATCGCCAGCGGAATACAGCCCAGAATGAAAGCGAGCGATGTCATGAGAATCGGGCGGAGACGAATCTTTGAGGCCTCGACGGCCGCCTGATGAGCATCCATGCCCGCATCGGTACGGACTTTCGCATATTCGACGATCAGAATCGCATTCTTGGCGGCAAGGCCGATAATGACAAGCAGACCGATCTGGAAATAAATATCGTTGTAAACGCCGAAGAGCATCGCGGCCAAGACGGCACCGAAGAATCCCGTCGGAATCCCGAAAAGCACCGTGAAGGGGACTTTCCAGCTTTCATACAATGCGGCGAGAGCCAAGAATACGAAGAGCATACCGAGAATCAATGCGTATATTGTCTTGTTTCCGGCTTCTTTTTCCTGTTGAGACGTTTCCGCAAAGACGTAAGCGTACCCTGTCGGAAGCGTTTCCGCCGCCACTTCTTCCAATGCAGTCAGTGCATCACCGGAGGAATATCCGTCCGCATTGCTGCCGCCGACTTTAATGGCCGGGAAATTGTTGAAACGGGTGAGGACGGCTGCCGAGCTCGTCTGCTTCGGCGTGATGAAATTGCTGATCGGGACCATGTTTCCTTGGGAATCGCGGACCGTCAGGAATTTATTATCCGCCGGGCTCATGCGGTAATCCGTATCCGCCTGTGCCACGACTTTGAAGTTTCTGCCGTAAATATTGAAGTCATTGACCTGCACACCGCCGTAATACGTCTGAAGCGTCGAGAAAATGTCGCTGACATTGACACCGCTTCTGGCCGCTTTATCGCGGTCGATATCATAATTGTAGGCCGGCGTGTCCATACGGAACATGGTATAAGCCTGCGCGATTTCCGGGCGCTCGTTGGCCGCGGCAAGGAATTTCGACGTGACTTCGTAAAGTTCTTCGGTGGACGCACCGATTTTATTCTGGATGTAGACGGTGAAACCGCCGGATGCGCCGAGCCCCGGAATGGGCGGCGGATTCATCGCAATGATGGAAATATTCGGATTCATGGCGCCGTAGGCGAAAGATTTCCCGATATAGGCATCGACCTGCGTCTCCGGCGTCGTACGATTATCCCAATGATCCAAACGGATGAAAGAAGTACCGGCACTCGGTTTCTGCCCGCCGGAGAGAATATCGACACCGGTGAGTCCGAAAGTATGAAGTACACCGGGCTGCTCGGCGATGTAGTCGATATATTTCCGGACTTCTTTATCGGTACGGTTCGCCGTAGAGCCTTCCGGCATGGAAAGGGACACGAGGAAGAAACCGTTATCTTCGGCCGGAATGAAGGCAGTCGGAAGTTTGACGAAAAGAATACCCGCGCAAAGGGAGAGACCGACGAGGAAACCGATCGGGACGACGAGTTTCTGCCCGAGTTTCGTCAAAATTTCGCCGTATTTTTCAATCATGCGGTCGAAGCCGTCATTGAATTTGTCGAAGAAATGACCGAGGCGGCCTTTGTCCGCATGATCTTTTTCATCATTCAAAAGCATGACGCAAAGTGTCGGCGTAAGAGAAAGCGCAACGAAGGCGGAAATCAAGACGGAAACGGCAATCGTCAATGCAAATTGCTGGTAGAGAATCCCCATGACGCCGGAGAGGAAGGCGACCGGCACGAAAACGGCGGCCAGAACGGCTGCGACGCCGATAACCGGGCTCTGTACTTTTTCCATCGCGACGACCGTCGCCTCACGCGGCCCCAAATTGTTGTACCGCATTTCGTATTCGACGGCTTCGATCACGACGATAGCATCATCGACGACAAGCCCGATGGCAAGAACCATTGCGAAGAGCGTCAGCGTATTGATGGTGAAATTGAGGAGAACAAAGGAAGCAAATGTCCCCAAAAGGGATACCGGCACCGCAATCATCGGAATCAAAGTCGAGCGCCAATTTTGCAGGAAAAGATACACGATAACGGCGACCAAAATCAAGGCTTCGACAAAAGTATGAAGCACTTCTTTGATGGACGCATTGATGAATTCGGTATTATCGATGGTGATATCGAGTTTCATATCCGCCGGGAACGATTTTTCGTCTTCCGCGATCTTCGCCTTGATGGCACCCAGCGTTTCGATGGCGTTCGCATCCGTCGTAAGCGAAATGCCGACCCCCGTGGAATCATGCCCATCGCCCAAGCCGATAAAATTGTATTCTTTGGAATCGAGCTCAATGCGCGCGACATCTTTCAAATGAAGCACAGAACCGTCCGCATTCGTACGAAGCGCGATATTTCCGAATTCTTCCGCCGTCTCCAGACGACCGTGAACGGAAATCGTATATTGGAAGGATGTATCCGCATCGGTGGGGCGAGAGCCGACATTACCGGCGGCGACCTGCGTGTTTTGCGCGGAAATCGCAGCCAGCACTTCGGCGGCCGTCACGCCGTTTTGCGACATTTTCGTCGGATCCAGCCACACGCGCATCGCGTAATCCGCGCCGAATTCCTGTACCGTACCGACACCTTTGATGTTTTTCAATTCGTCGACATAGTTCATCGAGAAATAGTTTTTCAAAAACGTGCTGTCAAACGTATCGTTCGGCGAGGTAATCGAAAGGACCATCGCCGTATCGCTCGAAGATTTCTGCGTCGTGACACCCAGCGTACGCACCGTATCGGGGAGAGCCGCATCGGCCTGCGCGACCGCATTCTGCACGCGGACGGCGGCCATATCCTGATCGGTGCCCGCCAGGAATTGGACGGAAAGCGAATACGAACCGTCCGCATTGGATGTCGAGTTCATATTATCGAATCCCTCGACACTGACGACTTGCTTCTCGATGACCTGCGCGACCGTCTGCTCCACAACCTCGGAATCCGCACCGGGATAATTGGCCCGGACGGAAACCTGCGTCGGCGTGATCTGCGGATAGCGGTCCACCGGAAGCACCGTCATACAAAGGAACCCCGCAATGGTGATCACCAAAGCGATAACGATGGCAAATACGGGGCGGTTAATAAAGAATTTTGACATAGCCCCTCCTTACTTGCCCGTGGATTTACTGTCTTTATTCTGCGCGGTAATCTTTTCGGCCAGCGCGTCTTTTGCGATTTCCTCACCGGTTACGGCCTGCCCGACACGGACTTTGCCCTGCCCTTCGACGATAATGACATCATCGGTGGTAATACCGGATTTCACAATGGTGTAAATGCCGTACGTCCCGCCGATTTCAATCACTTTCTGTACGACTTTTCCGTCAACGACCACATCAACCAAATTCCGATTCAAAAGCTGAATAATCGCCTGTGTCGGGATGAGGAGTACATCGGACGCCACTTCCGCATCGGAAACAATCGTCCCGTACATACCCGGCACCAGCAGCCCCTGCGAATTGTCGAAAGCCGCTTTGAGCGACATCTGCCCGCTCGTGAGACCGGGATTGACCTGCACCACATGACCCGTTTCCGAATACATCTGCCCGTCGGAAAGACGCAATTTCAAATGGCCGCCCCACTTTTCGCGATCCGTATTCTTGCGAGCCATTTCCAAATATTCCGTTTCCGACATATCAAACTGTACATACACCGGATTCGTCGAAGAAATCGTGACAAGACCCGTCGTCCCCGCTGCCGCAAACGTGCCGATATTCACATCGTCCATGGAAAGTTTCCCGGAAAACGGAGCACGTACAATCGTATCGGACAAATTATCCGAAGCGATTTGCTGCTGTGCAATCGCCGCATCGTAGGCGGCTTTGAGCTGCTCGACGGACGTCACCTTATTATCGTAAGCTTGCTTGGAAACGGCGCCCGTTTCGATGAGCATTTTATAACGCTCCAAATCGACGACACCGTTCTGATATGTAGCGCCCGCCTGAGCCGCCTGCGCCTTGGCCGCTACCAAAGACGATTGATATTGACGCGTATCGATCAGGAAAAGCGGCTGCCCTTCCGTGACCGTCTCACCGCCCCGGATATACTTTTCCATGACCGTACCGGAAACGCGCGCCCGCACCGGCACTTCCTGCAGCGCCGTGATACTGCCGCTGTATTCATACACAATCGGCGTATCCGAACGGAACGCTTTCGTCGTCGTCACTTTTACGGCCTGCTGCGCCGCGCCGCCTTGCGATTTACCGCCGCAGCCCGCCATAAAAAACGAACCCGCAGCCGCCGCACACAAAAGCGAAGCTGCGATAGCTTTCTTCCATTTCATATGTTTCCCTCCTAAAGGATACTATCTTACTGTTAATCAAAGATATACTACCAAATTTTTTCGAAAAATTCAATAGCACACTATGGATTTTTTTGAAACAAATTCCGTTACCTCTTTTTTATACATCTAAGAAAAATTAGCAATTAGCAATTCAGGTGGCGCTGCGCGCATATCGTGTTTTAGTGATGAGCGATGAGTGATGGGTGATGGGCT
>CAVHIJ010000043.1:0-12500 GCA_963635945.1 bacterium
CGGCGCTTCGCGCCACCTTCCTTCAAAGGAAGGCTTTAAAACAGAAATTGTCGCCGCAGGCGACATCTGAATTGCTAATTGCTACTTTTGCCATTCCTAAAATGTATAGCAAAAGTCGTTTATCGTATGATAAAATGTGAAGAAGTACGGGGGATGCTTTCGGACCCGTATCGAAACGGAGTGCAGAGGAAACACGGTCACTCTTGCTCGTTTCCGTTTCCTTTTCCTTGAAAGCCGTTTCATGAAGGGAGACTTATCATGAAAAAAATTCTAGCTATGGCAGCCGTCGCTGCTCTGGCGGCGGGCGCATCCGTTTATGCCGCCAATCCTTTCTCCGATGTCAATCAGTCCGATTGGGCGTATCAGGCCATTTCCGATCTTTCCGATCGCGGCATGGTCGAAGGCTATCCGGACGGCACTTTCAAAGGGGAGCAGAACATCACCCGTTACGAACTCGCTCAGATCGTAGCACGCCTCATGGCGAAAGAAGATCAGATGAACGCCGAAGATCGCGCTATCATCGATCGCCTCGCCTCCGAATATGCGGATGAACTCGAAAATCTCGGCGTTCGCGTTTCCAATCTCGAAAAGAAAGTCGGAAACATTGCTTGGTCCGGCGATGCTCGCGTTCGTTATCAGAAGACGAACGGCGGCGAAGATTCTTGGAATGCCCGTATGCGCATCAATGCGGTAGCGACCGTTAATGACACCACCTACGTTCGCGGCCGTCTCACCAGCGGAAACATCAGCCTCAAAGAAGGCGATTCCGCCGATGTCAAAATGGATCGTCTGTATGTCCATCATCAGCTCGGCAGAGTCGGCGCCACCCTCGGCCGCTATGAACTCGATATGGGTCAGCAGCTCGGCGGCTGGCTGTATGCGAATGCTTTCGACGGCATCGAACTTGCGGCTCCGCTCGGACAGAAACTTAATCTCGCTCTCGGTTACGGCCGTTTGCAGGAAGCGGATCCGGGGCTGAACTATAAAGGTGGTTCGCCGCTCAGCGATTTCAATAAAACCGAAGCTTTCTATGCACAGCTGAAAGCAAATCTCGGCTTTGCGAAACTCGGCGTGGATTATCTGAAAGTCGCTCCGTACAAGTATTTAGGTGCCGGTCAAAGCGATAAGAAATCCATCTGGGGTGTGAATCTCCTTATCCCGGTGCAGCAGTTCCGCGTATTCGGTGATTATTATGCCGATACGAAAGAAAATTCCCTGGCCGGACAGAAGGGCAAAATCTGGACGGTCGGCGTCGGCTACGGCGAAATGGATCTTCAAAAAGCCGGCTCCTGGAATCTCGATATCGCATACTTCAAAGTCAAAACCGGCCTTTATGAAACTAGCATGAGCGGTCTCGAACTTCTTTCTGCGGACACTCTCTTTGGCTTCGGTGGTCATTTCTGGCTCGCAAGCGGTGACGTTGCCATTGCAAAGAATACGTACATTCACGGCGAATATGCATTCGGACACAGTCTTGATTGGGAAGACGTTGAGAAAGGAAACGGCTGGACGCTTTCTATCAATTATAAATTCTGATTCGAATGAAAAAGAAACCCTTCGGGGTTTCTTTTTTTTGCTTTCTGCAAAAAAGTTGATGCGTGATGCGTTGATGCGTTGATGCGATTTGGGATGCACTTTGCGCATAGCTTTTTTATGCCGGCGGAGCCGGCGAGGCGCCGAAGGCGCCGATTAAAACAGGAATCGTCGAGCAAGCGACACTCACAACGCATCCGCGCATTTGTGCATCTTGTTTCTCAAAAGTTATAAATGTATATTAATTCGGCAATTTGAGGCACTTTGCTGTACTTTTATTTGAATAAAACGAAGAAAAAGAGTATACTGTCTCTTGTATATGAAAGAGTTTCCATTGATAGGGGAGGCGTTTTTGTTGAAAAGTATGATGGAAATGTTGGGTCGTGTGTCGCTTATTAAGCAGATTGCCGTCGGATTGGTGATTGGGATTTGCATTGCGACATTTGTTCCGTCTTTGGTGCCGATCGTCACGATTTTCGGCGATTTGTTCGTCAAAGCTTTGAAGGGTGTTGCACCGATTTTGGTATTCTTCCTCGTCATGAATGCGATGGCGAGTCGGAGAGCCGGTGGAAATGCGACGATGAAACCGATTATTATACTCTATGTCATCGGGACGTTTGCAGCTTCGATCGTCGGAGTGACGTTGGCGATAATGTTTCCGACGACGCTTCACTTGCAGATGACGGAAGCGTCGAGTATTAATCCACCATCGGGGATTATCGAAGTTTTGCACAATTTGATTCTCTCTGTCGTAGATAATCCCGTTGCGGCGCTTCTTCATGCCAATTACATCGGCATTTTGGCTTGGGCGATCATTATGGGCATTGCTTTCCATGTGACGGCTAATACGACGACAAAAAATGTTTTGGCGGATATTGCGCAAGCCATCACGCGCGTCGTTTCTTGGATCATTCATTTTGCGCCGCTTGGCATCATGGGGCTTGTCGCACAATCGGTCGGAGATAGTGGTATCTCGGCGCTTATCGGTTATATTCATCTTTTGGGAGTCCTCCTTGCGGCGTATTTCTTTGTGGCGCTTGTCATGAATCCTTTGATCGTCTTTTTGTGCGTCCGCAAAAATCCGTATCCGCTTGTGTGGGCGACGATTCGTGAATCCGGTGTGTATGCGTTTTTCACAAGAAGTTCAGCTGCAAATATTCCGGTGAATTTGTCTTTTTGCCGGCGCCTCGGACTCAATCCGGATACGTATACGATTTCGATTCCGCTCGGCGCGACGGTGAATATGGCGGGCGCATCGATTACGATTTCCGTTTTGGCGCTTGCTGCGGCGTATACGCTCGGTATTGAAGTCGATTTCGCGACGGCACTTTTGCTTTGCATCGTTTCCACGGTCGGCGCATGCGGCGCATCGGGGGTCGCGGGCGGCTCGCTGCTTTTGATTCCGGTCGCTTGTGCGTCCTTTGGCATCAGCAATGATATCGCAATGCAAGTCGTCGGTGTCGGTTTTGTGATTTCTGTTTTGGAAGATGCTTGTGAGACGGCGCTCAACAGTTCGAGTGATGCCCTTTTCACGGCGACGGCGGAATTTGCGGAGCGCGCTCGTGCCGGTACACTTAAAAGTGAAGATATGGTTCCGCGGGAACGGTAAATTTTCGGAAACAGCTGCTACGGCGGCTGTTTTTTATTATGCGCGAAGCGCTTCTACGAATCACGTATACACGCATCAATGCATCAGCGCATCAGCGCATCAGCGCATCAGCGCATCCACGCATCCACCGTTTCCATAAAGTCGGGAAATATTTTCTTTTTTATGATAAAATAAATATGTATGATTTTCTTTTGACGGAGAATAGAAATGAGAAATAAAATCGGTTTATTGGCCGGGATCGGATCGCTTCCCGCGGAATTTTTGCGGGCGGCGAAAATGGGCGGATTTTCCGTGGTGTGTATCGCCGTCGTGCCGGGCGTGGATGCGCGGCTTGCCGAACTTTCCGATGTGTATTATGAAATCAATGTCTTCAAACCGGATACGATTATCAAGACGCTTGTGCGCGAGGGTGTGACCGAGGTGACGATGCTCGGGAAAGTCACGAAGGAGTGGCTTTTTAAGGGCGCGCATGTGCCGGATTTACGCGCGATTCGTCTTTTGAACCGGTTGCGCAAAGCCGATTGGAAAGATGATACGATTACACTTGCGATTGTGGAGGAACTTGCCAAAGACGGTATCACGGTCTTGGATCAGACGAAATATTTGCAAGCTTTGATGCCGGGGCCGCAGGTTTTCACGAAGAAGAAACCGACGGCAGAGCAGCTGGCGGATATTTCCTTCGGTTTCCGTATGGCGAAAGCTTTGGGCGAAATCGATGCGGGGCAGACGGTCGTCGTAAAGAATACGGCTGTGATGGCGCTGGAGGCTATCGAAGGGACGGATGCGTGCATTCGCCGCGGCGGAGAGCTCGCCCGTGGGGGCGCCGTCGTCGTGAAAACGGCCAAACCGCATCAGGACAACCGTTTCGATATGCCGACGGTCGGCATGACGACTTTGGAATCGATGCTGGATAGCGGCTGCGGCGTGCTGGCCATTGAAGCATACCGCACGTTTTTTGCGGAAATGGAAGCGGTCATAAAAAAGGCCGATGAAAAAGGAATCGTGATTTTGGCGACGGAGGGCGGAAACGAATGAAAGTGATGTTTTCTGCCGGGGAAGCGTCGGGGGATATGCACGCGGCGGCCGTCGCGGCTAAATTAAAAGAAATTTCGCCCGATATCGAGATGCTGGGTATGGGCGGCGCGGGCATGGCGCGTGCGGGTGTCCGCATCATTTACGATATCAAAGATTTGGGGATTATCGGCGTCGTGGAAGTATTGAAACATTTGCCGCTTTTCTTCCGATTGCGCGACATTCTCCGCGATGCGATACAAAAGGAAAAACCGGATGTGCTCGTGTGCGTCGATTATCCCGGTTTCAATATGAAAATCGCACATATGGCGCGCGAAATGGGGATTCCCGTCGTGTATTACATCGCGCCGACGATTTGGGCTTGGCACAAGAGCCGCGCCAAACCGATCGTGAAAGACGGCATCCGTGTCGCGTCGATTTTTCCCTTCGAGGCGAAAGCGTATAAAGAGGCGGGCGCCGATGTGACATTCGTCGGGCATCCGCTGGCCGATACGGTGAAACCTACGATGAGCCGCGAAGAAGCCTTGGAGGCATTCGGGGCGGACGTTTCCAAAAAACGGGTGCTCATTATGCCGGGGAGCCGCAAAAACGAAGTGGCGGGGCTCCTCCCGACGATGACGGAAGCGGTGAAAATGATTTCGGAAACAGTCGATTGTGAATTTTTCCTGCCGCGTGCGGAGACGATTTCCGAAGAATTTTTGCAAGAGCATATGCAAGGCGCGGATGGGCTCTCGATTCATATCACGGACGGCTCGTCCTACGATTTAATGCGCATTTGCGACGTATGCATGGCCTCTTCGGGGACGGCGACTTTGGAAACGGCGCTCATGGAGCTGCCGACTGTCCTCACCTATAGGTTGGCGGCATTTACCTGGTTTTTGGCCAAGCGCCTCGTGCATGTGAAATATGCGGGGCTGCCGAATTTGCTTTTGGATAAAGAGGTCACGCCTGAATTATTGCAGGAAAAGGTCACCGCGGAGCATATTTGCGGCATTCTTCTGCCATGGCTCACCGATGAAGCGGCGCGGCAAAAGAATATCGAAGAACTCCGTGCCGTGCGGGAAGCACTCGGTGCGGGCGGAGCGGTCCGCCGTGTGGCGGATCTCATTATGGAAACGGGAGGCGATGCATGAAACAATCGAAATTTTCCGGCTATCGCCGTTTATTGACCTATCTGTGGCCGTATTGGAAACGACTTTTGCTTTCTGTCATTTGTATGCTCTTTGTGTCCGCATCGAACCTTATCGTGCCGTGGATTATCAAAGATATGGTCGATGATGTCCTCATGGAAAAGAACGTGCAGATGCTCTATGCGATTATTGTGGCCATTATCGTGATTTTCGCTATTCGCGGTCTCACGACATTCGGGCATCGCTACCTTATGGGATACATCGGCCAGCGCGTCATCACCGATCTTCGCGCACGTCTTTTCGCCCATTTGCAGAAGCTTTCCATTTCCTACTACGATAAGCGCCGCACCGGCGAAATCATGAGTAATCTCACGAACGACATCCAGGCACTCCAGACCGCCATTGTCGACAATTTCATCACCCTCGTGCAGGAGTCGGCCATATTCCTCGGCTCCTTCGCATCTATGATTTATCTTCAATGGAAACTGACGGCGCTCTGCCTCGTCATCGTGCCGCTCGTTTCCTTTACCATTAAATTTTTCGGAAAGAAATTGCATTCCTCCGGCGGCGTCGTCCAAGAAAGGCTCGCCGACGTGACATCGATGCTCCAGGAAACAATCATGGGCGTCCGCATTGTGCGCAGTTTCAACCGCACGGCGCATGAAATCGAGCGTTTCCGCGTCGTGAACGAATCAAATTTCAAAGCGAATGTGAAGACGATTCAGCAATCGAGCCAGCTCACGCCCTTCGTCGAATTTTTCTCGGCACTTGCCGTCGTCGCCATCATTTGGTACGGCGGGATGAGCGTCATCGACGGCGTCATGACATCCGGCGAACTCATCGCCTTCCTCATCTATGCGATTAATCTTGCGAATCCGACCCGCCGCGTCGCTGAAGCTTTCGGAAATATCCAAAAATCTCTCGCTGCGGCCGATCGCATTTTCGCCATTTTGGATACGAAGCCGGAAGTCGCGCAAAAAGAGGATGCTTCGCTTCTTGCCGTCGGCAAAGGACGCGTCGAATTCCGTCATGTGGCTTTTTCCTATGAAGAAGGAAACCCGGTTTTGACCGATATTAATTTCACGGCCGAACCGGGGCAGACCGTCGCCATCGTGGGACCTTCGGGCTCCGGTAAGACGACGATTGCAAATATTTTGCCCCGTTTCTATGATGTGACGGGCGGCGAAGTCTTGATAGACGGGACGGATATCCGCGATGTCACCATCGGATCGCTCCGCGAAGCTATCGGCCTTGTCCCGCAGGATACGCTCCTTTTCAATACGACGATTAAAAACAATATTCTTTACGGAAGGCTCGACGCGACCGATGAAGAAATTTGGGCGGCCGTCCGTGCGGCGAATGCGGAAACTTTCATTCGCGCTCTTCCCGAAGGCATCGAGACGAAAGTCGGCGACCGCGGCCTCATGCTCTCCGGCGGGCAGCGGCAGCGCATTGCCATTGCGCGCGCCCTCCTCAAAAATCCGGCCATCCTCATTTTGGATGAAGCGACATCCGCGCTCGATACCGAAAGCGAAAAAATCGTGCAGGATGCTTTGGATAAACTTATGATCGGACGCACATCCTTTGTCATCGCGCATCGCCTCTCTACCATTCGCGGCGCCGATCAGATTCTCGTCATTAATGGGGGCGTCATTGCCGAGCGCGGCACCCATGACGAACTCATGGAAAAAGGCGGCCTTTATTACGACTTGTATATGATGAGTCAGCGACAAATCGAGGAGGCATAATGTATTTCATTTACAACATCTTCCTCATTCTCTATTGGCTGATGCTTTTACCGCTCCTCATTTATCGTCTCCTTTTCGAAGAAGGTTTCTATTACCGTGTGAAACAGAGCGCCGGCGTCATGCCGACACCGACATTGGAAAAAATCGCATACCATCAAGCCATTTGGGTGCATGCGGCCTCCGTCGGGGAAGTCGTGGCGGCCTCGCCCATTGTGCGCGAGCTGAAGAAACGGTATCCCGAGCAGATGGTCGTCGTGTCCGTCGTCACCGCGACGGGGCATAAAATGGCGCAGAGCATCATCCCGGAAGCGGACGGGCACATTTTCTTCCCGGTCGACATTCCCATCATCACGAATCGTATCGTCAAAATTGTCGATCCGAAAATCATTATTTTAATAGAGACGGAGCTCTGGCCGAACTTTTTGCGCATCGCATGGCGGAAAAAGATTCCCGTCATGATGATGAACGGGCGCATCAGCGATCGCTCCATGCGCCGTTATTCCCTCGTCAAAAGTTATACATCCCGCATGCTGAATCAAATCCGTCTTCTTTGCATGCAATCGTCTTTCGATGTCGAGCATATTACGGCGATGGGCGCCGATCCGGCCCGCATTATCATTACGGGAAACACGAAATTCGATCAGACCTATGCGACCGTTTCCGATGAAGAATGTGCCGCACTCAAAAGAGAATTCCGTTTCGAAGGGAAAGGCCCCATCATCGTCGCCGGCAGCACGCACAGCGGCGAAGAAGAAATTTTCATGAAAACGATGCGGGATTTGCGGGAAAAACATCCCAATTTGTGCATTGTGCTCGCTCTGCGCGAAATCACGCGCGCGCCGAGCGTGAAACGGCATGTCGAAGAGAGCGGTTTCTCCGTCATTCGTCGCTCGGAAATGGGCACGAAAGAAGACGACGGCTCGTTTCATCAAGTCGTCATTTTGGATACTATCGGCGAACTCGGCCGCCTCTACAGCATGGCGGACGTCGTTTTCGTCGGCGGAAGCCTCGTCAAAATCGGCGGGCACAATATTTTGGAACCGGCGGCGCACGGCAAACCCATCATCGTCGGGCCGAATATGTTCAATTTCAAAGAAATTTTCGAATTGCTTTCGAAACACGGCGTCTGCCTCATGGTGAAAAACGGAGACGATTTATATGAGACGCTTTCGAAATTGCTCTCCGATCCCGAAAAGATGAAACGGATGGGCAGGGAAGCGCTCGTCGTCGTGAATAAAAATCGCGGCGCGACGCAGCGAAATATCGAATGTTTCGAAAGACTTATCGCAGAATGTCATGTCACAATGGCGGGAGATACGCATGAGTCTTGAGTCCTATGTGCTGAAATTGCAAAAGGAAACGAACCCGAGTGGGAGTGAGAGAATACTGCAGGGCGCGCTTTCGGCATTGGAAAGCGTGTATATTCGGGGCGCGGCGGCGCGGCGGGCGAAGGAAACGGCTCGGGCGGTGCATGTGGGCATTCCGGTCATTTCCGTCGGAAATATCACGGCGGGAGGCACGGGAAAGACGCCCTGTATCATCGGCTTGGCGGAAACCTGCCTTCGGGCGGGGCTGCTTCCGGCCGTCATTTCGCGCGGATATAAAAGCGAGCTCGAAAAGACGGGCGCTATCGTATCCGATGGGCACAGCATTCTTCTTTCGCAGCGTAAGGCGGGCGATGAACCGTATATGATGGCGCAAAAGCTTCCCGGTGTCCCGATTCTCATCGGAAAGGACAGATTGAAATCGGCGGCGGCGGCCAAAGGACTCGGCGCGCAAATTTTGCTTTTGGACGACGGTTTCCAATATTGGAAACTTGCGCGTGATTTAGATATCGTATTAATCGACGCGACGGATCCTTTCGGGGGCGGGCGCGTATTGCCGCGGGGGCTTCTCCGCGAACCGAAAGAAGCGCTCTCGCGTGCCGGTGTCTTTTTCCTGACGAAAGCGGGGCAGGTGACGGAAGAGGCACGAGAGAAAATCAAAAAAGAACTCGCGTATTATGCGCCGGGCGTCCCCGTCGTGTGCGCAGACCACGCGCCCGCGACATTGACGGCTCTTTCCGATTGGCCGGAGACGGTGCCTTTGGCGGACGCGGAAAAGGCCGCGGTGTTTCTTCTCTCCGGGATCGGAAATCCGGCGGCTTTTCGGAAGACGGCGGAGGAAGCGGGGCTCACCGTCCTCGGCATGAAGACGCTTCCCGACCATGCGGCGTATACGAAAGCGGATGTGGCGGGCGCTGTTTCCGAAGCGAAAAAACAAGGCGCGGCCTCGCTTGTCATTACGGAAAAAGATGCCGTGAAAATCAAGGAAAACATCGCACTTTCGGAAGAAGACGCCGCCTATATTCGAGTGCTCGGTATAGAAATGAAGGAAACGGACGGGGGCGCACTTTTCGGAGATTTGCTTTCGGCTTATTTGGCGTGAAGAGTGAAGAGGGAAGGGGTAAAGAGGACGCGCGCGGCTTTTAGTGCGACATTTGTGCGCGAGACCGAAAGACTGTCAGACTGTAAGACGTCAGACGAAAGACGCGTGCTCGGCCGGATCCTCTGCTGACGGCCGACGGCTTTTAATCGGTGCGCTGCGCGGCATTTTTTAATCGCTCGCTCCGCTCGCTCGCCGGCTTCGCCGGCATAAAATGGGAATCTTGCCCGAAGGGCACACCTATTTTCTATGCACTGTGCACTATGCACTATGCACTAAAAAAACGCCGTAAGGCGACACCTGCGCCTCTTTCCCCTTCACTCTTCCCTTTTATAATATTCGCCGTAAGGCGACACCTGAATTGCTCATTGCTCATTGTTTTTTAGGAGGAATTTCGATGAAAATTGCCTGCATCATTCCGTCGCGCTATGCGTCGACGCGGCTTCCGGGGAAACCTCTCCGCCTCATTCACGGCAAGACCCTCGTCCGCCGCGTGTATGAGCGCGCGATTCTTGCAAAAGTGCCGGATATCGTGCTCGTCGCGACCGATCATCCCGATATTGTTTCCGAAGTCGAAAGCTTCGGCGGCACGCCCGTCATGACATCCGAATCCTGCCCGACGGGGACGGATCGCCTGGCCGAAGTCATCGAAAAATATCCGGATTACGATATCGTCGTGAATGTCCAGGGCGATGAACCTTTGATCGATCCGGACGTCATCGATAAGCTGGCGAATTTATTGGTCGAGAGAAACGATCTCGATATGGCGACGGTGGCGACGCCGCTTTCCGAAGATGAATACGATGACCCCTCCGCCGTGAAAGTCGTTTTGAATCAAAAGGGAGATGCGCTCTATTTCTCGCGCTCCCTCATCCCGTATCCGCGCCATGATTTCGAGACGCCGGCGCTGAAACATGTGGGCATTTACGCCTATCGCGCCGGTTTCCTTGCGGCTTACGCGAAAATGCCGCAGACGCCGCTTGAAAAGACGGAATCCTTGGAGCAGCTCCGCGCACTCGAAATGGGATACAAAATCGGCGTCATCATCGAAAAAACGGCCGATATCGGCATTGATACTCCCGAAGACCTCGCCAAAGCCTGTGCGTATTTTGAAAGGACGGAAACGAAATGAAACCCATTCAAGTCGGAAATTTACATTTGGACGGCAGCCGCCTCTTCCTCATTGCCGGTCCCTGCGTCATCGAAGGCTACGATCGCACGCTCATGATCGGCCGCGAAGTTAAAAAAATCTGCGATCGCCTCGGCGTCGATTACATTTTCAAAGCGTCTTTCGATAAAGCGAATCGCTCCTCGTACCAATCCTTCCGCGGGCCGGGGCTCGAAAAAGGGCTCGAAATTTTGGCGTCGATTAAAAAAGAACTCGGAGTTCCCGTGCTCTCCGATGTGCACGACGTCTCTCAGCTGGCGCCCGCGGCCGAAGTACTCGACATGATGCAAATTCCGGCGTTTCTTTGCCGTCAGACGGATCTGGTGTACGGCGCAGCGAAAACGGGTATCCCCGTTAACGTGAAAAAAGGCCAGTTTCTGGCGCCGGAGGATATGAAAAACGTCCTCGAAAAAATGGAAGAAGCCGGAAACGAAAATCTCGCGCTCACTGATCGCGGCACATCTTTCGGCTACCATAATCTTGTCGTCGATATGCGCTCCTTCCCGATTATGCGCTCCTTCGGTTATCCCGTCATTTTCGATGCGACCCACAGCGTGCAGCTCCCCGGCGGAAACGGGACATCGACGGGCGGCCAACGCGAATTCATCCCGTATTTGGCAAGAGCCGCCGCCGGCGCCGGTGTCGACGGTTTCTTCATGGAAGTCCACGACAATCCGCCGGAAGGTCTCTCCGACTCCACCAATATGCTCTACCTTTCCTCGCTCGAAGGCCTCTTGAAAGACCTCATCGCGATTCACGAAATAGAGAAAAAGACGAGATAAAGGGAAAGGGAAAGAGGGAAGAGAAAAGACACGCGCTCGGCCGCAGCCTCTGCCGACGGCTTACGGCTGACGGCTTTTAATCGGAGCGCTGTGCATCAACGCACAAACGCATCAACTTTTTACGCAAAGGTATAGACAAAAGCGGAGTTTGTTGGTATAATTGCCACGTGTGATAGGCGCGGACAGCCGATTGAGCATAAAAAATATTGACAGAAAGCGTGAGATACGGTAAAATAAATCTCGCTTGATGCCGGCATAGCTCAGTTGGTAGAGCAACTGATTTGTAATCAGTAGGTCGTAGGTTCGAGTCCTATTGCCGGCTCCAATACGGACGGATTCCCGAGTGGTTAAAGGGAGCAGACTGTAAATCTGCCGCCGATGGCTTCGTAGGTTCGAATCCTACTCCGTCCACCATATCGCGGGGTGGAGCAGTTGGTAGCTCGTCGGGCTCATAACCCGAAGGCCGCAGGTTCAAGTCCTGCCCCCGCAACCAATGCTGATATAGCTCAGTCGGTAGAGCGTATCCTTGGTAAGGATAAGGTCACCAGTTCAATCCTGGTTATCAGCTCCATATGGCGGCTTAGCTCAGTTGGCTAGAGCAAGCGGTTCATACCCGCTGTGTCCGGAGTTCAAATCTCTGAGCCGCCACCACCGAAAAAAGGTTTCCTATTTGGGAAACCTTTTTTTATGCGAAATTTTGAGAGATTGGTTTTCTGCGTCATTTGTGTCGAAGCCATGGGCCGTGTGCCGTGGGCTATGCGCTTTAAGCGGAGCGCTGCGCGGCATTATGTTGTAATCGGCACTTTGCGCCTCGCCGCATCCGGCGGCATAAAATATGAATCGTCGCCGGCGGGCACCTTGCACTCATATCTCATATCTCATCCCTCATCACCTTTTACTTTTGGTTCGGCGGAAAATTTCTTGTCACTGTGAAACTTTCTATGTATAATAGGGAAAGCGAAATTTTTTCTTTTTGAATGGAGGAAAAAAGAAATGGCAAAAGCTCATTACGAAAGAACCAAGCCGCATGTCAATATCGGCACCATCGGCCACGTCGACCACGGGAAAACCACC
>CAVHIJ010000044.1:0-12206 GCA_963635945.1 bacterium
CTGACCCCTCCACCGCTTACGCGGTCCCCCTCCCCTTTCAGGGGAGGCGAGATACCGGTGGCGCTTCGCGCATTTTTTATGCCGGCGGAGCCGGCGAGCGAGCGGAGCGAGCGATTATAAAAATGCCCGCCGCAGGCGCACCGCT
Source organism: bacterium (assembly GCA_963635945.1). Taxonomy (GTDB): domain Bacteria; phylum Bacillota; class Negativicutes; order Veillonellales; family Dialisteraceae; genus UBA1822. The sequence goes on from CAVHIJ010000044.1 coordinate 146, forward strand.
TAAAAGCCCACAGCCCACAGCCCACAGCTTCACCGCAAATGTCGCACAAAGCAGTTCCCCAAAAATGAAAAGTTCATATTGACGTGTTTCCTCTTTTTTCATATAATACCTTAAAAGCATCAGACAGGTCTGTGGTTGAAAGTCGAGGCCAGTCGCAGGCGAAACGATCCACGTAAGGGAATCAAAGATTTCTGAGCACGGTGCGGTTTAGAAGTAAGTCCTGCCGGGCGGGTATGGTTTCATATGGAAACGTCCGAAATAATTCCGAGAGGGTCGGTAGTGAGAGGGAGACACCCGGGTAGCGAAAACTCCAGCAGGCGAGTGTGGGGTCGAAGACCAGGTCAGCTGTGTGAAGCTTTTGTTTCATAAAAAATACGATGAGCGAAAGAGTAGCGTCGTTTCTTTTGCCAAGAGAGATCGGGAAGGTGGAAGCCGGTCGAAAAGGGCGATGTGAAGTGCCTTCGTGAGTAGGAGAGGGGAAAGGACATTTTCCGAGTAGTTTCTCCCGTCGTCCCCGCGATAAGGGGTGGTGGGCAGCTTTTGCTGCGCAGAGTGGAATAACGGACCATCGTCTCTGTGAGGCGGTGGTTTTTATTTTTAAATTTCGGAAACAGGAGGCAATCATGGAAGAAATCAGAGTGTACAACACCATGACGCGGGAAAAATCGACATTCGTGCCGGTTACGCCGGGCGAGGTGAAAATTTATGTGTGCGGGGTGACGCCGTATAATCATCCGCATATCGGAAACGCGCGTCCCGCGGTCACTTGGGATGTCATTCGTCGCTATTTGCAATTTATCGGTTATAAGGTGACGCTCATCCAAAATTTCACGGATGTGGACGATAAGATTATCAATAAAGCCAATGCCGAGGGCGCGACGTGGAAGGTGATTTCGGATCGTTACATCGAATGGTATTTCAAAGTCATCGATGCACTGGGCGTGCGTCGGGTGGATAAATATCCGCGCGTCTCCGATCACATGGACGATATCATCGATATGGTGAAGACGCTCATTGAAAAAGGCCATGCGTATGTGCTGGGCGGTGATGTGTATTATGATATTTCTACATTCCCGAATTACGGGAAACTTTCCGGCAGAAAGATCGAAGACATGCTGGCGGGCGCGCGCGTCGAAGTGAATGACGAGAAACGAAATCCGGGCGATTTTGCCGTGTGGAAAGGCGCCAAACCGGGAGAACCGGCGTGGGAGAGCCCGTGGGGGCCGGGGCGTCCGGGTTGGCATATCGAATGCTCGGCGATGTCCAGGCATTATCTGGGCGATACCTTTGATTTCCACGGCGGCGGCAGCGATCTCATTTTCCCGCATCATGAAAATGAAATCGCGCAGAGCGAAGGCGCGACGGGAAAACCTTTTGTCCATTATTGGATGCACAACGGTTTCATTACCATCAATTCGGAAAAAATGTCGAAATCGCTCAATAATTTCTTCCTCGTCAAAGATGTGCTGGAGAAATACAGCGGCGAGGCGCTCCGTTTCTTCCTGCTTTCGATGCATTACAGAAGCCCACTCGATTTCTCCGACGAACGGCTGGAAGAGGCGGAAACGAATATGGCGCGTCTCTCGGACGTGGTTGCACGTGTGCGTGAGCTTGCCGGAAAAGAAGGAAACGAAAAATCCGCGGAATCGGAGGCTTTGAAAGCGGCGGCCGAAAAGGCGATGGTCGATTTCCATGCGGCGATGGATGATGATTTCAATACGGGTCTTGCCTCGTCGACTGTTTTCGATTTGGCGAAGGCGATCAATATTTATTACACGGCGGTGACGTCGGGCGCGGTCGGTATCGACAGTGAGGCCGTGGCGCTTGCGGCTAAGAATTTGAAAGATATCACAGGCGTTTTGGGCATTCTGGAGGCGGCATGGAGTCGGAAGAAGAATGCGGCCGGGGATGAAGATTTCGAAAAGCTCATGAATCTCATTTTGGCGGTGCGGCAGGAAGCGCGCGCGGCCAAGCAGTATCAAATGGCGGACAGCATTCGCGATAAACTCTCCGAAATGGGCATCACGATCGAAGATTCGCCGACGGGAGCCAGGTGGAAAAAGAGTGGAGTTTAAAAGAGTCCGTTTCCTGAAGAAACAGATGGCGCAAAAATTCGGCCGGCCGCCGGAAGGGGCGAGTGAGCAGGATATATTTGCCGCCGATGCGCTCACTTTGGCGTACATGGGAGACGTCTGTTGGTCGCTCTACATCCGCGAAAATCTCATCGGGACGGGCATTTATCAAGTGCAAATTTTGCACACTTTGGCGGCCGAGATGGTGTCGGCCAAATGGCAGGCGCGCATTTTGTATGAAATAGAGACACTTCTAAATGATCGTGAGCTCAAAGTGACCAAGCGCGCACGGAATGCCCATTCGTCTGTCCCCAAATCGGCGACGGTCGCAGAATATCGTGAGTCGACGGCATTTGAAGCGCTGTTGGGGTATCTGTATCTTTCGGGGCAGGCGGAGCGCTTGGATTTCCTGCTGCGCCGCTCGCTGGATTTTTTGGCGGAGGAATTTCGGAAACAATGACGGGGAAACACGTTTCGCAAAAGGAAACGGGAAATACGCGGAAGAACGCGGCCCGCGGAAAATCGCCGAAAGCGAAAAAGCGGGAAGATGCTTTCTGCGTCGGCGGGCGAAATGCCGTGGGAGAAGCGCTTGCGACGGATTCGGTCATGCGTCTTTTTGTGAAACGGGGCGGCCGGGACGAGCGGCTTTCCCGTCTCATCGAAGAGGCAAAAGCGCGTGGGATTGCGGCGGAAGAAAAAGATGAAAAAGAATTGGACGCCATGGTGCCCGACCTGCGTCACCAGGGCATTGTCGCGGAAATGAAACCGTACGAATATAAAGATTTGGATGACGTCTTGGCCGCGTGCGAGGCGGAGGATCCGTTTCTTATTTTGTTGGACGGCGTGGAAGACGTGCGCAATTTGGGCGCGATTATCCGCACGGCAGAATGTGCGGGCGCGGCGGCGGTGCTGCTTCCTTCGCATAAAAGTGCATCGGTCACGGCGGCGACGATGAAAACGGCGGCGGGCGCGTGCCAATATTTGCCCGTGTGCCGCATCGGAAATATCGCGCAAACTTTGGAAAATCTGAAGAAACGGGGTTTCTGGGTCGTCGGGACGGCGATGGACGGAGAGTCACTCTATTTCGATGCGAATCTGTCCGGAAAACTCGTGATTGTGATGGGCGCCGAAGACCGCGGTATGAGCCGGCTTACGCGGCAGATGTGCGATTTTTGCGTGCGCATTCCGATGAAAGGGAGGACGGAATCGCTTAATGTGTCCGTTGCGGCGGCGCTCCTCATTTACGAAGCGGCGAAATGCAGACTTTGAGCCTGTTTCCGAAAAAGGAAAAATACGATGCGGGATTTATATTTCATTGACGGATACAACGTCATTTTTTGGGAGCCGAAACTCTTTCCGAAAAGTGATTTGGAAACGGCGCGGAAAAAACTCAATGATATGCTGCTCGATTTCGGCGCGCATCGCGATATCGAAATCATCGCCGTCTACGACGGGCAAAGCCTTTCGCACAATCCGCAGGAAACGAAACTTACGGAATTTTTCACGGAAGTCTACACGCCCAAACACATGACGGCGGACAGTTATATTGAAAAAGAATCGTATAGAAGGCGGCGCGAATATCGGGAAATTTACGTCATTTCCTCGGACGGCTCTGTTCAAAATCAAATTCTGGGGAACGGCTCTTATCGCATGGCCGTCGCCGATCTCATGCGCGTCCTTTCAGAGGACAAAGCCGAGCAACATGAATTCATACGAAAAAACCACGAAGGACATCTTCGTGGGGAGATAGGCCGGAATGTATCGGCGGAAGTATGGAAGAAATTGGACGCGCTCAGAAAATAAAAAATTAAATGGTTTCGGAGTCACTTTTTGGTGTAAGACGAGAGACTGTAAGACGTAAGACTTTAAATATGTGTGCGCTTTGCGCACATATTTTTTTATTGCCGGCAAAGCCGGCGAGTGAGCGGAGCGAGCGATTACAACATGATGCCGCGCAGCGTACCTTTAAAGTCTCATGTCTGATGTCTAGTTGTCCGAAAAGTCGGAAGCACAAATGGCGCGAAAAGTAATACATGAAAAGTCTTACGTCTTTTTCTCACATGGCGCATAGCGCATAGCTTCTGAATCATTTACGAGAGGAGAATGCGCTGTAGCTCCGAGACGCTATGTGCGATATGCGTGGGATGGGCGGCGAGGAGATCTTTTTCTTTTCCGTATCCGTACGTGACGGCGATCGAGGGAATGCCGTTTGCGGCAGCTCCCGTGATGTCGAAGCGGCTGTCGCCTATCATGACCGTTTCCGACGGCGTGACATGTTCGAGGCGTGAAAGGACATTTCGGATGACGCCCGCTTTATTGTCCGCACCCGTTTTATTGGCAAGTTCATCTTCGATATGGCTTCCGCGGATGTCGCAAAAATAGGGCGTGAGATCGAAATGCTTTGCGACGCAAAGGAGCGTTTCATGCGGTTTGGATGAGGCGATCGCAAGACGCGCGCCCTTTCGGGAGAGCGTTTTCAAAAGCTCACGGATGCCGGGATACAGATGCGCTTCTTTGTATCCGATCGTTTCATAGCGTGCGCGAAAAGTGGAAATACAGCGGTGAATGTCTTCGCTATCCATGTGATAGGTCGCGGCAAGTTCCACATTGAGCGGCGGGCCGATGAAATGCGAAAGAGAGGATATTTCTTCATGAATGCCGAGTGCGGAAAGCGCCGCCTGCATGGATTTTGTGATGCCTTCTTCGGAAGCGCTTATCGTCCCGTCGAGGTCGAAAAGGATGGTTTGGTATTTCATTTTATTTCCAATGCACAAAATGCGCTTCCGCGCGGGAGAGAAGGAAGTGGAAACAGAGCCCCAAGAGCGAGAGGACGATGACGCCGGCCATGAGGCGGTCGGTCAGCATGAGGTCGCCGTAATGGAGAATGAGCGCGCCGATGCCTTTTTCCGCCGCAATCATTTCGGCGGCGACGAGAAGGAGGAGCGCCGTCCCGGACGCGATGCGAAGGCCGGCGAAAATCATGGGAAGGGCATAGGGCCAAATGACGCGCGCAATGAGGAAACGGCGGGTAGCGCCGAAAGAAGCCGCGACTTTTAGGAGTAGCGGATCCGTATCTTTCACGCCCGCATACGTATTCATTGCGACGGGGAAAAAGACGCCGAGTGCGATGATGGTGACTTTGGAAACTTCCCCGATGCCGAGCCATAAAATGAAAAGCGGGAGAAGCGCGATTTTCGGGATGGGGTAGAGCGCGCGGACAATGGGCGACGCCATTCGGTCGGCCAAGGACGATGTGCCGGTCATAAGTCCGATGAAAATCCCGGCGCAGCTTCCGAGGAAAAATCCCCACCCGATGCGCCAAAGACTGGCGGCAAGGCCTTCGGTGATTTCGCCGCTTTGGATCATCGAAAGAAGTGCGGCAAGAATTTGCGTCGGCGCCGGTAAAAAGAGCGGGGACACGAGACCCATCGCGGAAACGGTTTCCCAAAGTCCTAAAATTCCCAAGACGGAGGCAAAGGAAACGGTGACGGAGTAGGATTTTTCGTGATGTTTTAAACGGTTTTCGATTGGAAATTCCATATCAAGCCTCTTGCATGGCGGCGCGGGCATCTTCGGCGATGTCTTGCCAAATGCGCGCGGAAAGTGTTTCGATCTCAGTGCGGTGTGCGGGATCCATGCGCGCATTGCGCGGAATCGAAATGGGGACGATATCTTTTACGCGGCCGGGGCGGCGCGAGAGGACAATGACGCGGTCGGCCATTGTGACGGCTTCGCGGATATTGTGGGTGACGTAGAGGACGGATACGGTTTCCTTTTCAAAAATCGAAAGAAATTCTTCTGCGAGAATGAGGCGCGTTTCTTCATCGAGCGCCGAAAAAGGTTCGTCCATTAAAAGTAAATCGGGTGATGTGGCCAGCGCCCTGGCGATCCCGACCCGCTGCCGCATTCCGCCGGAAAGCTCGCGCGGATAGGCTTTGTCAAAATCCGAAAGACCGATGAGGCGAATGGCGTCATCGACTTTTTCGTCGATTTCTTTTCGGGAAAGGAGCTGCGCGGCATCAAGGCCAAACGAAATATTTTCGCGCACGGTGAGCCAGGGCATGAGCCCGATTTCCTGGAAAACGAGGGCAGAGCGCGGCACGCGCCCTTCGGGGACATCCGTAAAAGAGGCGCGTCCCTCCGACGGCGAAAGAAGCCCCGCGGCGACGGAAAGAAGTGTCGATTTCCCGCAGCCCGAAGGCCCGACAATTGCGACAAATTCCCGCTCGCCCACAGTAAGCGATACATCGGAGAGCACGGGAAGCACGGAGCGTCCCACGCGGTAGGAGTGGGAGATGTGGGATAGGGTCAGGTTCATGAGATGCCTCTATGGGAGAATAACGTGTAGTGCGACATGGGAGAGAAGCCGTGGGCTATGGGCTATGGGCCGTGGGCTTTAAGCGGTGCGCTGCGCGGCATTTTTTTGTAATCGCTCGCTACGCTCGCTCGCCGGCTCCGCCGGCATAAAACGGATTGTCGCCGCAGGCGACACCGCTCATCGAGTAGCGAAGCGATATCGATGCCGTAAGAAAATCATGCGCGAAGCGCATCCTGTTAAAGCTCATAGCTCCCAGCTCACGGCTCATAGCTTCATCGAAAATGTGCCGAAAGCCTGTCGCTCAATATGTCGCAATCATATCCGCCGCGCAGAGGTTTCCTTCCAGGAGCCCCTCTTTGCGGTACCAAGCAATCTGCGTATCGATGTCGGCGGCGTCGAGCGCGCCTTCTTTATCGATGTAGGGGAGCGCCGCGCGGATGTCTTCTTCCGGCGTATTCGTGTATTTGGCGATGATGGAAACGATCGCGGCAAGTTTCGTTTCATCCGATTTTTCGATGACGGCCGCGTGATAGTCGGCAAGTGCTTTTTTATAGGCGCGAAGGAAACGGGCGGCCGCGTCGGATTTTTGTGCAAATTCCGGTGAATAGAAAATCGCCGACGTCTGATACGGAATGACGTCGCCGACTTGCGCGAGAAGCACGCCGTAGCCCGCATTTTGCGCTTTCGTCACATTCGGTTCATTCAAAACGCACGCATCGATTTGCCCGCTTTCAAGAGCCGCCATGACGGCCGACATTTTTCCGAGCGGCACAAGTGTCACGTCTTTTATCGAAAGGCCGACCGACTCCAGCAGGCGCCCGATCATATATTCGTACGTCGAGCCCCGCTGCGTTACGCCGATGCGGCGGCCTTTGAGCGTTTCTACGGAAACGAGACCAGCATCATACGCTTTGCGCGATGCCATGAGTGCTGAGGACGGGTATCCTTTTTGCTCGCGTCCCTTATCCGCGACGAGATAGAGCTTCTGCCCTTTTGCCGCCATATTGTAGAGCCCGGCCGTGATGCCCGTCGCGCCCACATCGATTTTTGAAGAGGCGCAAGCGACGGCAATCGGCTGCGCGGCGTCAAACCATTGCGGCACGACGTCTAAATTCTCTTTAGCAAAATATCCGCGATCCATTGCGATGAAAAGCGGCGCGCTGCTCGTGAGACGAAGCATCCCGAGCGTGACTTTTTGCGGCGCGGCACTCGGTTTCGTTTCGTTTCCGCAACCCGTGAAAGCAAAAAATCCGAAAAGACAGAGCAAGAGGCATAGAATTTTTTTCATGAGAGATCCCGTTTCTTATGTTTCCGATATTTCTTATAAAGAGTTTGCAATATAATGTTTTATTGTATCACAGAAAACCTGCTATAATAAAAGAAAAATTTTTCATGGTGAAAGGAGACGGTATCATGATCGTGACGACGACGACCGGTGTGGAGGGAAAGAAAATTATCGAGTATAAAGGTTTGGTATTCGGCGAAGTGGTCGCCGGCGTGAATTTCATCAAAGATTTCATGAGTAGCATCACCGATGTGATCGGCGGGCGAAGCGGTACGATTGAAGGCGAGATGGCCGAGGCGCGTGATAAAGCCGTGGCCGAAATGGTAAAACGCGCTGAAAAAATGGGCGCCGATGCGGTCATCGGTGTCGATATCGATTATGAAGTGTTGGGAGAAAAGAATGGCATGCTCATGGTGAGTACTTCCGGCACGGCCGTGAAATTGGAGGACTAAGGGAATGGAAATACTGAAGGAGACGGCCGAGCATGAAAAATTTGTGCTGACGATTACAGCCGATAGTTTGACGTCCACGGATCCGAATTTTGATGAGAATGATGATTTGTCTATGATTTTCGTTTTCAAGCCTTTGGATGTTTATTTTCAAGGTGTAAATGGGGAAAAGGTAGAGTTTTACGTAGGAGAAAAGAAGAAAAAGACCAGCAATAAGACATTGCCGCGTTTGGCGTGCAAAATATTCGGGCACCAATTGGTACGTTTGTCCAAGGAAGAAAAGGAAAATTTTCCCATCTGTCGTTGCAAATCGGATAGTGACGTCATCAGAGGAATTTATGACAGCCAAGAAGGTTTCGAAAAGATTACCGGGAAAAAGATCGGAAGCGTAAATGTTAAATTTGAGCTGGGTCATTTTGTTTTTTATAGCTGGGGTATTTTTTCAACGGTGACTTTTGTTCAGGAATGTTTGAAACGTTTTGGGAAACCCGGAGAAAAATTTGTTTTGATTTATCGAGAAAAAAACGATGAAGATGACGTGAGCGCAGAGACTGAGATCGAAAGCGAAGCGGAGGAAACCGTTTCCCGCCCTGTTGAATACAAAAATTCGTATCCACAGACTCTCCTCGTTTCCAAAAACCTGATTTTTCATGGGGCGCCGGGGACGGGGAAGACGTTTTTGGCAAAGAAAATCGCCGCCGATATCATTTCGGGCGGCGAGACGGATGATTTTACGAGCCTGTCCGATGAGCAGAAAAAGCAGGTCGAATTTGTCCAGTTTCATCCGAGCTACGATTATACGGATTTTGTCGAAGGGCTGCGGCCGCGGCTTAATGACGACGGCTCGATGGGATTTGAGCTGCAGGACGGCATTTTCAAAAAATTTGCGGCACGCGCGAGAAAAAATTTCGAAGACGCCCATAAACCGGTGGAAATGATCGAAACGGAACTTTCTGTGCAAGAAGCGATGGAAAATTTTTTTGAACAAGTGGAATCCGGCAAAAATACATTTGAAACGCTTAAGGGGAATTCGTTTACGATTACGGATTGGAATGATAGGCATATATATGTATCTATACCGGGAAATGATAAGGTGAATACGCTTGCTTTGAATTTGGATGAAGTGCGAAAAATGTTGGAATCCGGGATCAAATTTGAGAAAGTAAAAGATCTTACGAACTTTTTCGGGAAAAAGTTTGCGACGCAGCATTTTTCTTATGATTTTGTGATTTACAAAGAAATCAAAGCACGGATGAGGAAAGTGTCGCAGAAGGAAAGTCGGCCGGAAGAAAAGAAATACGTGTTCATCATCGATGAAATCAATCGCGGTGAAATTTCCAAAATTTTCGGCGAATTATTCTTCTCCGTCGATCCCGGATATCGAGGCCGTGCGGGCGAAATTTCCACGCAATACGCCAATTTGCACGCGGATCCGTCCGAGAAATTTTACGTGCCCGAAAATGTGTACATCATCGGCACGATGAATGATATCGATCGCTCGGTGGACAGCTTCGATTTTGCGATGCGCCGCCGTTTCCGTTTCATTAATATCAAAGCGGAAGACACGGCCGGCATGCTGGATGGGCTCGCCGATGGAGTGAAATCCGAGGCGCGGCGCCGCATGAAAGCGCTCAATGCGGAAATTGCGAAAACGGAAGATTTGAACGAGAATTATCAAATCGGTGCGTCGTATTTTCTCAAAGTGGGCACGGTCGGTTTCGATAAATTGTGGACGGATTGGCTCGCACCGCTTCTCGCGGAATACGTGCAGGGCATGTACGACGAAAAAGGCATTATGAAGCGATTTGCCGATGCGTACGGATATGCGGAAACGCCGGAGACTGCGGATGAAACGGCTTCGAATCAGGGATAATTCGCGGCTTGCGAAACGCGATTTCGCCGTCATCGGGCATTTGACGGCGCGCCTTGCGGATAAGACGGCGGAAACGCTGTCGCGCGAAGGCATTTTCGTCTTTCCCCCGCGTGCGGAGGATTCGGCCGATCTCGACGCAAAAGAAAAAATACTCGAAAGTGTCGATGATACCTATCGCACCGGAAACGTGATGGGTTTCCTCGGCCTCGGCGATGAGCGCCTCACCATTGCGTCGCGCTTCGACGGAGAAGACGATTTTTTCCTGCGGTACCTTCTCGAAAATGTGATGTCATTTCCGAATGCGGCAGATTTCAAAATCGATGCGAATCCGGAAGAGCGCCTGTTTCAATTTTTGCTTTTCCTCTTTCCGTCGTACATCAAAGCGGCGATGCGTAAAGGCGTGTACAAAGAATACATCCGCCGTAAGTACAATGATTCTCACGCAAGCGGCGTCATCGATGTCGCACGGCACATCGTGAAAAATACGCCCTTCATCGGAAACGTCGCCTACGACCGCCGCGAATTTTCCTATGACAATGCGCTCACGCAATTGGTGCGCCACACGGTCGAATTCATAAAAGGGAAACCGTACGGGCACATGCTCCTTGCCAAAGTGAAAGAGGAAACGGAACTCATCGTCCGCGCGACGCCGTCCTACGCACCGGGAGAGCGGCGGAAAATCGCGGAGTGCAACGAAAAGAATATTGTGCGCCACGCCTATTTTCGCGAATACGGCGCGCTGCAGCGGCTCTGCCTTTTGATTTTGCGGCATCGGAAACATCAAATCGGCGGCGGCGAAAAGCGCATTTACGGCATTTTGTTCGACGGCGCATGGCTTTGGGAAGAATACGTCGCGACGCTCGTCGGCGATCGTTTCCTTCATCCGAGGAACAAAGCGAAAGAAGGCGGGCAGCGACTTTTTGTCGGAAATACCGGAAATAAAGGATTGATTTATCCGGATTTCATCGGGCGCGATACAAAGGCGCGCGCCATGGCCGATGCGAAGTACAAACCGTCCGGCAATATCGGAAAAAAAGATTATTGGCAAATGCTCGCGTATATGTTCCGCTTCGAGGCGAAGACGGGCTATTTCCTCTATCCGGAGACGGCGAGCGCGGAAGATGAAATTCTCCTTTTGAATCGCGGCACGACCTATGAAGGAAATGTGGCGCCGCGCGGCGATATCCGCATTATCAAGCACGGTTTCAAAATTCCGACGGAAGCGGAGGATTACGAGACGTTTCGCGAAAAAATGAAAGACGCGGAAATTCGTTTCCGAAACGGAATTTCGGAATAAATTTACGCAAAAGGAAAACGCCGACTTTTTCGATCGGCGTTTTTTGGTGCGCTTAGAGGGATTCGAACTCTCGACACCCGGTTCCGGAGACCGGTGCTCTATCCACTGAGCTATAAGCGCATGTGATTTTTATATTATATCATGCACGGACGATTTTCGGCAAATAAAAGAATGGGGGAAGGGGAAAGTGCAAAGTGCAAAGTGCAGAGGCGCGTTTGGCTGTAGTGCGACATTTGTGCGCGAGACGGTGAGACTGTGAGACTGTGAGACTGTGAGACTGTCAGACGAAAGACGCGCGCTCGGCTATGGCCTCGGGGGCGGCTTACGGCTCCTATGTCGCATAAAGCAGCGGCGGGGAATATGAATTTTTCTATCTGTGTTACAATGAGGGGAAAAGGAGGAAACGGACATGGAAGATATGAGAACGGATGAAGAATTGTCCGCCGAAGCGTGGGCGGATTTAATGGGAGAATACAAGAAAGAACTCGCGCGCCTCTACAAGCTCGCCTCGGCTAAGCGCGCACTTTTGGCGTCCCGCGGGGAATCGAAAGAGCTCCTCGCCAAATGCGATGCGGAGATGCGGGAGGATATTTCCGATCTCAAGAGAAAATACGGGATACATTATTGAGTGCAAAGTGCAAAGTGCAAAGTGCAGAGGCGCGTTTGGCTGTAGTGCGATATTTGTGCGCGAGACTGTCAGACTGTGAGACTGTCAGACTGTGAGACTGTCAGACTGTGAGACTATCAGACTGTGAGACTGTCAGACT
>CAVHIJ010000045.1:0-12129 GCA_963635945.1 bacterium
TCTTCCGCCCCTTCGGGGCACCTTCCTTCAAAGGAAGGCTTTTTGAGGTATGCGCGCAGCGCATCCTGCCCTCATATCTCTTCCCTCATATCTTTTATCACGTTGGGCTCACCCCCGTTTCTAAATCGCCCGTTATAAACCTGCAATAAACCCAAAATATATTTATCCAAAAAGAAACGTGCAAGACAACGCGATGTTATCTTTTGTAATAAAAATTTTTTAGAAACAGTTATAAAAAAATGTTGACACAGAGAAATTCCTGAGTATAATAATGAACATCGGAAAGAACTTACACCTTGTTCATAAGGTGCTTACACCTTGAGTTTTGACGGAGGGTACTGAAATGATCGTCGGAAAAATGATCTGGAAGCTCGTTTACAAATATCTCTGATTTGAAATTTTCACCTGATTTTGTATTTTTGGGAGGCTCGACATGGTACTCGGAAGAATGATTTTGAAACTCGTATACAAATACATCTGATCGACAGATGGCATCAAAAAAGATTCATGATATTTTGAAACTTTCGTTTCCGAATATCATGAATCTTTTTTGTTTGCCGGGTGTTTTTTATGTTTGTCCGAATGACATGGTATAATGATGGCGTCTTATATGTGTGTAAAAACTTAATTTTGTGGAAAGATGAAATAGGATGAAAATGATGTTGCCATCCGGTGGAAAGAAAAAATTTCTTTTGACGTTGCTGTGTGTGGCGGGATATATCGTGATTGTGCTTTTGATGCAGTGGGCTGTACCGGGAAATTCCGGATTTGGGGCAGAGAAAAATCAGCTGGGATGGAGCAGTGGAATTTTTGCGCTCACGGCGCTTCTTTATGGTTTTTCACGTGGATTTTTCTTGCGATTTTCCGCATTTTTCTTGCTGTGGCTGTCTCTTGCACTTTTGGAAATACGAGTCGGCATGGCGGTAAATGGGATTGAAATTATTCTGACGGCATCCATTGCCACGCTGCTTTTTGCGATCGTGAGTGCGGCAGCTTATGCGGTATCGCTTTTGCCTTCTAAAATCTTGAAAACGGCGGGGCGGGTAATTGTGGGGATTTTGCTTTTTGCAGCCATCCTTTACCCGCTTCTTTTCTGGGGATATTACGGCGTGAGTGGGCAATTTTTTTCTGTCGATACCGTACTTGCTATCTTTCAGACGAATAGGGAAGAAGCACTTTCGTATTTACAAATGCAGCATCCGTTGCTTCCGATTTTCATCGCCGGTGGGCTGATAGCGCTCGGATATGTTTCTTATAAAAACGCAATAGGGGGGGGTATTGCAAGAAACGAGCACAATATATTCTGATTTTGGTCCTATTGGTTGTTTCCGGTCTAAAATTTCCGGCAGCGCTTGACTGTCAGCCGGTGGGATTGATTCGAGAAACGAAAAAGGAACTTGATAATTATAAAATGTACGGGCAGCAATCTAAGGAAAGAGAACGCAAACTTTCGGGGATGGATGTCCGCCTGGCGCAAAAAGAGCCGGGCATTTATCTATTAATTATCGGCGAATCGGAGACACGGGATCACATGTCCGTTTACGGATATTCGCACAAAACGACGCCGTGGTTGGAAACAGAAACAGAAAAGCCCGGGACGCTTTTATTTCAAAATGCCTACTCCAATCATACACATACCGTTCCTGTGCTGACATATTCATTGACTGAGAAAAATCAGTATAATAAGATGAAACTTGCCGATGCATTTTCTATCATTGAAATAGCCAAAGCCGCCGGATATAAGACCTATTGGATCAGCAATCAGCAGCGTTGGGGTGTATATGAGACGCCGATTACGCAAATTATTATTTCCGCCGATAAGCAATTCTGGTGTAATCATGCTACCGAAAAAGAATATAGGACATCTTATTTCGATGGAGATATCGCACAATATATTCCGGATCTCTCAAATGTATCACACGCTCTTGTCGTGGTGCATTTGATGGGGTGTCATGGCAGTTATAAAGATCGGTATCCGTCGGAATATGCCATAGAAACAAGCGATGACAAGGAAGTGAAGACATATGATAGCGCCGTTTATTACAACGATGCGGCACTTCGGCAGCTTACGGAAACGGTTTCGCATTATCCGCAATTCAAAGGGTGGATATATTTTTCCGATCATGGGGAAGATCCGGATACGCATTCCGGACATGATGCTTCCGGTTTTACATGGCGAAAAGCTCGCATTCCGCTCATTATGCATTTCAGCGACCGATTTATTTCCGAAAATCCGGAAATTTTTGAAACGCTTTCCGCGCATAGGGAGAGCTATTGGACGAATGATTTACTTTATAATTTGATGCTTTCGGTGCTTGGTATCGAAAATACGCCGCAGCGGGAAGAACATCTCGACCTGGCGTCGCCTTCCTATGATCGGACAAAGGAAAATACATGGACGCTTCACGGAAAGAAACGAATTTCCGAGGCGCCGTGAAAATAAAAAACGAGGGTTCCCGATAGAGGAAACCTCGTTTTTTGAAATACTCGCCTTTTTTGTTATTTTTGCAAGGGGCGGATGAGGTGTGCTATACTGATTAAGAAATACTATGAATGTGATGAGGAGACGGATATGAAAAAAATGACATCGGCCGAGATCAAGGCCGAAGAGATCCGAATTCTGCAAGATGTACATCGATTTTGCCAAGAGCGTGGGATTATGTATTCCGTGTCCGGTGGGACGCTTCTGGGTGCGGTGCGGCATAAAGGGTTTATTCCTTGGGATGATGATATTGATTTGATGATGCCGCGTAAAGAGTATGAGACATTTTTAGAGACCTATACGGGCGGGTCGGATTTTGTTGTCACGCATTATACGACGGATCCGAACTATCCGTATCCTTTTGCCAAAATTTGCAGCCGGCGCACGTTTTTGCCGGAAAGTTGTCTTGAAAATCGGTTTCAAATTAAAAATGCCGGAATATGGGTGGATGTATTTCCCATCGATTTTATTGAAAATCCGTCGGATGCATTATTTTGGGTGAAATTGAAATGGATTCGCATGAAGCAGCGATATCTCACCTATCACAGAGATCCGCCGAAAAATTTTTTTCATCGGAAGTGGAAGGAAATATTTGTCCGGCGCGTCCGCAATCAGTATCCGAGTGCGTGTGTGCTCATGGAAGAAATTAATACACTGGCTATGTCGCAGGCAAAAGGACCGACGCCGCAGATGGCGTGCCTGGTGTGGGGATACGGGAAAAAGGAAGTCGTGAGCGGCTCCCTTTGGGATGATCTGATTGAATATCCTTTTGAAAATATCAAAGTCATGGGATTTGCAAGTGATGCGTATCTTCGCAGTCTTTATGGCGATTATATGACGCCGCCGCCGGAGGATAAACGCGCACCGCTCCATGATCTCACGGCGTATTGGCGGGAATAAAAAGAAGCCCTCGGGAACGGGGGCTTTTTGTGTGCGGAAATTTTATTCGGTTTTGGAAACGATATTCGCCATCAAGTTTTCCCATTGATCCCAGATATTTTTGGCAGCGTATGGTTTCATATCATCTTTGGCGGCGGCGCCCATTCGGCGGCGGAGATTTTCATCTTCCATGAGGCGGGCGAGGCCTTCGGCAAGGGACTCTGCTCCGTCTTCGACGAGGAATCCCGTTTTGCCGTCTCGGATGATTTCATTTACGGCCGGGCAGGAGCGGTAGCCGACGGCGGGAATGCCGGCACTCATAGCTTCGGCCAGGGCCATGCCAAAGCCTTCGTAGGCACTGGGGAAAGCGAAAATGCTGCTACGACGGTAGATAGCTTCTACATCGGAGGTGTTTCCTTTTAGAAATACACGGCCTTCCAGGTGATATTTTTGGATCATCGATTTGAGACGCTTGGTGTACCGTGTCTTATTTTGCTCTTCGCCCCAAAATTCGAGTGTCCAATCCGGGAAACGGTCTGCGATTTTTGCAAAGGCTTCGATTAAAAGATGCTGCCGTTTTTGCCGGCCGTCCAAGCGTGCAACGTTTATGATGACGGGTTTTCTTTCTGTATTTTCGATATCGTATTGGGGGACGATATCGGGGATGTGGGTGATGCGGATACCGGAAATGGCTTTTTCGAAAACGGTGGTATCATGTGGCATGAGGACTTGCACGACGGTGCTTTCTCGCAGGGCGTCTTTTTCGGCTGCAGTGGCATTTTGCAAAATAAATTCTGCATTGAAGTGGCTCATGGTGACAAGGGGAATATTTTTTTTAAGTGCTGATTTTACGAGAAGCGTCGTGCGCGCTTCTAAGGAAATTATGATATCGGGTAAGGCTTTTTCGATAATTTGTTTGACGGCGTCGGAAGAATGGGAAGTATCATAATCGATACAGATTTTTTTCATTTTTAATTTATCGAAGATGCGAAGCAGCTCTCGTTTTACGATAAAAGAGAGCGGCTTGGCAGATTCCCATTTTTGCCCCGGAATAAAATCGACGATATTGAGAAGTGTGATGGAAGGATCGAGGACGAAGCAAAGTTCTTCTTTTTTTTCGGTGCAATAGACGAGGGATACTTGATGGCCGCGCGATGTCATTTCATTGGCAAAATTGGCCATGACTTTTTCCATGCCGCCGCAAAGGCCGATGAATTGGGAGTTCCATATCAATAGTATTTTCATGGATTGCCTCCCGATGTCAGAATATTTTTCTTCTCTTTTTTCGCCGCTTGTTTCATGGCGTGGTGGCGGGATTCGTGTTGCAGCCGGACTTTTTCGATATAGAGGATGGCTGCTTTTTGTTTGAGCTTGTATTTCATGAGATCGAAATGGGATTTTTTTTCAATGCGAATTTCATGGGAAAGCGCTCCGGCTTCGGCGCGGATTTGCAAAGGTTGTTTTAGGTTATCGACGGCTTTTTGGATATCGGAAAGAGTCGTTTCTGCTCCATTTAGGAACCAGCGGATGGGTTCTTCGATATCGTGCGTGTAGGCGGAAATTTCAGGCGGCGTTTCGCCGGGCCACACGGTGCAATCCTCGTAGGCAAAGCGGTCGTTCGCCAAAATGTGAAGGAGCGGGATGGGTTGTGATTTTGTTTCGTAGAGATCCCATTCGGTGATGGCGCCGCATCCGGCGGTGACGGTGAGCGTCACTTCGGAAATATGGTTTTGCGGGGGAATTTCGATTTTTGTTTCGCGTCCTTTTTCGGAAAGAGCTGTTTCGGTTTCATATCCGTTTCCGAAATGCAAGGTGACGCGCGTTTTTCCCGTTTCATAGGCACTGCCCCAAAGGGAGATGGCGGAGATGGTGCGGGGCGTATCAAAAGTCGCGGTCACGCTTTTTTTTGTGTCGGTGTCATCCGGTGTCCAAGCGTCGCCGGAAAAGACGGGGGCGCCGGCGGTGATATTTTCGGTATATATCGTGCGAAAATCGGTGAGATGCGAGGGGTCACCGGATGTCGCGGAAAGGCGGGCGCCATGGGTTAGGCTGTCGGTGCGGCGCTGCCAGAAGACTTGGTCGCCCTTGGCGATGCGGCCGACGCGGACGAAAATGCGTTGGGAAATATAGGAGGAGAGTGCCCGAAAGAGCCGGTTTTCTTTCATGTCGATCGTGCGGCAGGAAGCAGGCACGGCAAAACGCAGGCGCGCTTCCCACGGGAATGCCGGATTATCTGTGCCGTAATCGGGATAGGAAAGCGCGGCGGGATTTACGGCGGCGGCCGGTGTATGTGATTCGGTAAAAAGTGTATCTTCGGCTTCGAAGGCTGTGCTGTAGGCAAATCCTTTGAGGTACATCGGGAAATAATCGTTTCCTTTGCGATTCAGCATCCGTCCCATCACGGTATCGAGGGCAAGAGAGGCCATGCGGTGATCGGGATGGCGATCGAAATCGGTGCCGATGATCGTATCGGGTTTGAAATGCAAAAGGAGTGCTTCGATATCCGAGAGGAGGCCGTCCCAGGTGTAGGGAGTCGGGTGGCCGCGTACGGCGCTTGCAAAATCGGGATGCGCGGCTGTGCCGTATGTTTCCGTATGTCCCGCCGCATCAAGCGGCGTTTCTTTTTCGTGCATAAAAAGAGAGCGTTCACCCAGAGTGCCGCCGTCGGGATATCCCAAAAAGACGGCGTCATTTTCGGGGACGCCTAAAGCGGAAAGGGACGCGAGTGCTTCGGCAAAGCGCACCTTGGCGGAATAGAGCCAATCGCCGTTGGTAAGGAAAGCGCAAATGACGCGCGCGCCTTCTTCTTTGAGGCGGACTATGGTCGCGCCGGCGAGATTGATTTCATCGTCTTCATGCGGGACGAAAAGGAGAACGGTTTTCATTTCGGTTTTCGATAGCAGGAGAAATAATAGCCCATGAGGCCGAAATAAATGCGGCCGGGGATGGCATTGAGAATGGTGGTATCGACGAGGCCTTGCAGGAATAAGGCAAAAGAGGCGGAAACAGCGGCGGCGGTGAAGAAGGGATCGGTCGCCTGTTTCATGCTTTTATAGAGTGCCGCAAAGGAGAGTAAGAGAAACGCCGCGTAGCCGGCTGCGCCGATCGAGCCTGCGGTCGAAAGGATTTCAAGCGGGATATTGTGCGGCATATTGAGGCCTGTTTCATATCCTTTTTTAGGGTGATAGGTTTTGCTGTAATAGGCTTTTTCCCAATTGGCGAGGCCGACGCCGCAAAGTTTGTGATCTTCCCACATTTTGATACTGGCCTTCCACATGAGGATGCGTTCGCCGCCCGTTTTTGATTCGGCGAGCGCTTGCGCAGTGAGGGTTTCGGGGCGTTGCATGCGGTCTTCGGTGATATGGGAAACAGCGAGGAAACCGCATCCGAGAAAAGCGGCGGCAATGAGAAGAGAGGTGAGAAGTTTTCTTAAATTTCGCAAACTTTTCATCATCGGTAAAAGCGCGAGAGGTGTGAGGGCAAAGCTGCCGGCAAGAGCTGCCATGGCGCCGCGTGATTCCGTGCGCCACAGGCAATAGAGAAGGAGTGCCGCCAAAATGCCGAGCGCGATTTTTTGCCAAAGCGTTTTTGTGCGGTACAGATACAGCAGGACGAAAGGCGGAAAGAGCGAGAGGTATGTGCCGAAATGATTCGGATGGTCAAAGAAGGAAAATATGCGATTTTCGTAGAGTTCATTAGGCGTGATAAAGGCATACACGCAGATGACAAAGCCGGCAAAAAGGAAACCGCAGCGCATCCCTTTTTCAGAATTGCCGATTTGGCCCAGGGCATACATCATGAAAAAAGGAATGGCGAGCTGTGCATGTGTCGCAGCCGCGTGCAGCCCGGGGATATCTCGATTGACGGCAGCGGACAAAAAGAGTGCGCCGTAGAAAATGATAAGTGAGAATGTGAAAAGCCGAGCCGGCGGATTGGTTTCAAAAAGAATTTCAGAAACGGTGCGCCGGCCTTCTTTGATGAAAATGTAAATAAAAAAAAGCGCAAAAAGAATCATGGCATGCGAAAAATATGCTCTTGAATAATGGACGCAAATCATGGCGGCGATGATAGCTCCCATGATGATCCCAATTCTTTTTGTCGCTTCGGATGGCAAGATGTGCGCTCTCCTTTTTATTGTTATGATTTTTAAATTTCATATATTATTCCTATTTTACCACATCATAGAAGAGCTGTTCCCATGTATCCCAGATGGTATCCGCTTCATAGGAAGCGGCGATTTTTTTTGCATTTTCTCCGTAAGTTTTTCGTAATTTTGGATTTTTCATAAGAGTTTCTAAAGCTTTTGCCAAAGGGGCGGCGCCGTCTTCACAGAGAAGGCCGGTCTTGCCGTCTCGGATCAGTTCGTTTACAGCCGAGCAGGAGCGGTAGCCGATGGCGGGGATGCCGGCGCCCATGGCTTCTACAAGTGCCATACCAAATCCTTCGTGGTGACTGGGGAAAGCGAAAATGTCTGTTTCTTTCCAGACGAGGGAAAGATCTTTTGTCGTGCCGCAAAGAAGGATGCGATCGGATGCGCCGGATTTTGCGATTTGGGCTTTGAGGGTGGCGACATAGGGTTTATCGTAGGTATCGCCCCAAAGTTTGAGTTTCCAATTGGGAAAATCGGATGCGATTTTGGCGAAAGCTTCAATCAGAAGATGCTGGCGTTTCGTACGGCCGGTGAGGCGCCCGACGCAGGTGATGATATGTGTTTCCTTATCTCCCGCAACGTCGGCGGTGACGGCGGGGAGGCGCACGGCGTTTCCGATCACGACGAAACGATCGTAGTGCAGATATTTTTTCGTTTCTTCAATGAAAGACGGAAAGAAAACTTGGATGCGCGCACTTTTTTCAAGCGCCCGTTTTTCTGCTTCCGGTACGCCGTAATAAATTTCGTCGGGGGCGGAATGCTGCATGGAAATGACGGGGATTTTTGTCGCGATGCCGGAGAGAAGGAGGCGCCCCGTCGGTTCGCGGAAGGAAACGATGACGTCCGGTGCTTCTTTTTCGAGAATGGCGGAAAGGCGATCTTTTGTGCGGGAAAGGATTTTGTAATTTTCATTTCGCGCGGCGGCGCGGGAGAAGGGGCGAATGATTTCTCGCCATAGTTTCCGTCCGCCGGCCGAGGAGAGCGCAGGATATCCGTCCATGTGATAGAGATCGTAGAGGCGGACGGTGTCCGGAATGGAAAAGAAAAAATCCCCCTTGGCTTTCTCGTCTGCGAAAACGCCGATGACGGTATGCCCACGAGCTGCGAGGGCTTCTGCCATATGGGCGAATACGCTTTCGATACCGCCGCTGTATCCGTAGAAGCGGTGGAGATCGGCCAGGAGAATTTTCATGATGGGAGATCCTTCTTTGGGAATGGGAAATGGGGAAATGGGTTTCGGGTGTCGCTTCCGGGCGATATTTATAAAGGCACAGAGCGTGGTTATTTTAATTTTAATGCATTTAGGAGTTCTTTTAAAGAGGTGATTGTTTCTTCATAGGTGATTGTTTTTGCGTAGGGATATTTTTTGCGGTATATTTCCCAAAGAGAAAGCATGTAGGAATCGGTTTCCAATTTCGCCGCGATCGTTTCGGTCTCTTTTTGAGTAAAAGGCGTTTTTCTTTTTCGACATGTAGCTGAAAAAGCATTTTGCAAAATGTCGGAGGAAAGCTTGTTTCCGTATAGCCCCCAAAGAGTGCGGATGTCGTAAAAGTCACGCATGCGCGTATTCAGGATACCTCTAGCGAGGATGGTTTGTATTTTTTCGGAAAGATTGAAATTTTTAAGGCTTGCGTCAACATCCATGGTGGAACGCAGGGCGACGCCGACGAGAGCCGTGACGAGAATTCCGCCTTTGATGACGAATCGTTCGCGGTAGCGGGATAAGGAAACGCGTTCTAAAAATCGCTCCATCATGTAGAGGCGAAGTAGTGTGGGCGCATTGGCATGGATTGATTTTGCTTCGTTTTTTATTTTTCCTTTGAGCTGTTCGGCAGTGAGATACATCAGAGCAGGACCTCCAGGTAACGGCGGATGATGTTTTTTATACGAAACGTTTCCGCATAGGTCATGAGGCGATTTAAATTTTTTTCGGGTTTTGAGAGGTATGTTTTGAGTACGGTATTGAATTCTTGGATTTCTATGGAATTTCGGCTGCGGATGAGATCGCAGATCGTGCGTTCCGGGTCGTACATGGGGATGTCGTGACCGAAAACGGTTTTTACGATGGTTTTTCCGATGGGCAGCCATTCTTTTTTGACGGTGTAAATTTTGCAATCGCCGGAGGCTTTCAAGCGGTGGCTGTTGTACCCGGTGTACACGGTCAGTGTGTGAAGAAGGGGTTCACGATCGGAGAGCCCGTAGCGGTAAAATGCTTCGTCGTGGGAAAAAACGGCCGTTGGGCATCTCTTGTGAAGCAAAAACAGGGGATCAAGCCATTCGTTTTTCGGTGCATAGATTCCGTGGCCGATTTGCTCGAATTCGTGATTGTCGATATAACGATAAAATTTGAATTTGGAAACGCCGGCATTCATGGCTTCCTGTGGCGTAATATAAGGATTTTCTTTGACGAGTCGTTCCATCGTATCCACGACAATCACCTTCCTTTCGTGCTCATATTGTATATAGATTGAGCACGAAAGTCAAATTTTTGGAAAGAAATAAGAGTGATAGACTTTTTCGGCGAATTTTGATGTTATCATGACGTGGGCGTCTGCAAACGACGGCAGCTGATTTCTGCTCCCTTCTTTTCTGTAAGGGAGGTGATAGCGATGGAATGTCTTCTGTTTTTGTTGATTGTTCTTGCTATCATCTTGGCTTCGAAACTGTAAAACGGCAAGAAAGCAATATACAAGCAAAGGAAAAGCCGCCTGAGTCTTGCAAGCTACGGCGGCTTTCTCCTTAAATTTATCTTGGGAGCCGGCCAAGTCGTGGCGGACGCCCCTTTTCTATTGTCATTATAGCAAAACGAAATTTTTTTGGCAAATCTCACGTCTCATTGTTTCGTTGTTTCACGTTTTGCGCATTTGTGATGCGGGAAGCGGAGAGCGAAAAATGTTTTTTACATTTTCGGTGTAATCGCAAAGGCTCGTACGGGGAGACCGGTGGCGCCTTCTATCTTTGTCCAGGCGGCGAAGAGGAGGGCGCCGGCGGGGGCGACTTTATCGAGGTGGCAAAGGACTTCGATTTGGAGTTTCCCGCGGGACAAGACATAGCGCTCACAGGCCAGATCTCCCGCTTGGGCGGCCTCGGCGGAGGCGTCGGTGTCGAGCGTCTCATGGCCGTTGGCCGCAGCGTTTCTTGTTTCGTAAATGTATCGGAGCGCCGGGAGAGACCAGCCGGGGAAATTTTCGCTGCCGTCTTCGGCGATGCCCGAAAGTTTTTCCATATCCGGCCAATTTTTATACCAATCGGTGCGGAGCGCGACGAAAGCGCCATCCGGAATTTCACCGTATTTTTCTTCATAGGCGCGGATGTCATCGACTGTGACGGCGTAATGCACGTCTTCTTTCACTTTTTCGGTGATATCGATGACGCAGAGCGGGAAAATCATGTTTCCGATTCCGAAGGCATCCGAGAGCGCGGCGCCTTGCGCAAAATGGCCGGGGAAATCAATGTGCGTGCCGAATTGGCCCGGGAATTTGAATGTCTGAATGAGGCATTCGAGCATCGGGTTTCCCCAATCGAAGACGGTCTTTCCAACCTCGACGGAGCCTTCCGGGATGCCGCTCCAGACGGGAGAATCATTATTCATCGAATGGGACAGATCCACCCATTCGTAATTTTCGCGCAAATTTTTGAGTGTGTTCCAAAGTGTGTACATGGCAGCCTCCTTGTGGAAACGGTTTCCGCGGTTTCGGAAACGGGATTACTGTATATGATGTATTTAAATGGAAACGGGGCGGGATGTCAAGTGTCAAGTGCAAAGCGCAAAGGTGTGTTTGGCTGTAGTGCGACATTTGTGTGCGAGACGGTGAGACGAAAGACTGTCAGACGGTCAGATTGTAAGACGTGCGCTCGGCTGTGGTCCCCGAGGGCGGCCGACGGCTTATGGCTTATGGCTGACGGCTTTAAGAGGTGCCGCCTGCGGCGACGGATTCTGTTGCAATCGCTCGCAGACATCGCTCGCGCTGCGCGCGGCTAAAAAATGCGCCGAAGCGCCACCTGCACCTCTTCCCGCTTTCCCCTTCGCTTTTTCCTTTTATAATAATCGCCGAAGGCGACACCCGCATTCCGAATTGCCAATTGCCAATTTTCATCAAAACAGTTACAATAGCACAGATTGAAGGATTGGTTTGAAAGGAATTTTATCGTGAAAAGAGTACAACATACCATCGCGAAATCGGTTTCCTTTTCCGGAAACGGATTGCATTCGGGCTTGCCGGTCGAGATGACACTTGTGCCGGCGGCGGCGGGGACGGGGATTGTCTTTTGCCGGACGGATCTTCCCGGAAAACCGCAAGTCGCGGCAAGGCCGGATTTTGTGACGGACACGAATCGCGCGACGACGCTCACTTGCGGAGAGGCGCGCGTTTTCACCGTAGAGCACGTCTTATCGGCGCTCTACGCCATGGAAATCGACAATTGCATCATTGAAATGGACAGCCCCGAGCCCCCGGTCGCCGACGGCGGCGCCAAAACTTTCGTCGGCATGATTTTGGAAGCGGGCATCTGTGATTTGGAGGAAGAAGCCGATATTCTCACGTTGCCGCATTCGGTGGCCGCTTATGAAGGAAATAAATTTGTCGCGGCGCTTCCCTACGACGGCCTTCGCATCACC
>CAVHIJ010000046.1:0-4718 GCA_963635945.1 bacterium
GAATAGTACTTTGCTATTTGTCTTTTTTGATATTTGCCGGAAAAGGTCAAGCGCATCTTCGTATAGGATGGTTCTTGCATTGGGTTTTAGCTTGAACTCTATTATAACACCGCCATGCGGCTGCGCCCTTCCCCCTTTCCCCTTCCCCCTTTCTTAAAATTCGCCCGGCAGCGACACCCGATCTCATCCCTCATGCCTTTCCTGTCGTCATCCCGGGCTCTCTCTCGGAAACGGGGGAAATGTGGTATAATGTTTCCGTAAAAATCATTTCGATGTATCGGTTTCAAAAAGGAGTGGAAACATGGGTCAGGTATTTGTGATTGGGCATAAATCTCCGGATACGGATAGTATTGCGGCGGCGATTTCGTATGCGGCTTTGAAGCAAAAGCTTGGGATGGATGCGATTCCGAAGTGCTGCGGGGAGATTAATAAGGAATCGAAATATGCGCTGGATTATTTCGGGGTTACGGCGCCGGAATTTATCGATAATGTGGCGCGCAAATCCGAGAGCGATGAAAAGCAGAAAATGATTTTGGTCGATCACAATGAGACGAAGCAGTGCGTGGATGGCATTAAAGATGCGGAAGTACTGGAAGTCGTCGATCATCATCGCATCGGCGATTTTGAGACGGAGAATCCGATTTTCATGCTCTTCCGTCCGCTTGGCTGCGTGAATACGGTGATTTACGGTCTGTATAAATTGCACGGGATTGTGCCGGAAAAAGCGGTGGCGGGCATGATGCTTTCTGCGATTATTTCCGATACGGTGCTTTTCCGCTCGCCGACGACGACGGAGGAAGATAAGATTGCGGTCGCCGAACTTGCCGAAATCGCCGGCGTCGATTATGAAGAATACGGCATGGCGATGCTGAAAGCCGGCGCCGATATTTCCGATTATCCGGCGGAGAAGCTGGCGGGAAACGACACGAAGGAATTCGGCGCGGGGAAGCAGATTTTCACCTGCGGCCAGATTTCCGTGATGGATTTGGATCCCATCAATGCGAAGAAAGAGGAAATTTTGGCGGTGCTCGATGCGACGAAAGCGGCGAAGGGATACGCGGCATCCTTCCTCATGGTGACGAATATTTTGACGGAAAATACGGATCTTTGGTATACGACGGGCGATGCGCATTATGCGGAAGAAGCGTTCGGCAAGAAAGCGGAAGACGGAAAAATTTTCCTCGAAGGCTGCATGTCGCGCAAGAAGCAAGTGGCGCCGTTCTTGCTTAAAGTGTTTGATTAAAAAACGGGCATGAGGCATGGGGCATGAGGCATGAGGGCAGGATGCGCTTCGCGCATATCCTGTATTAAAAGTGCATAGTGCATAGGAAACAGGTGTCGCTACGCGACGATTATTTTAATGGGGAAGAGTGAAGGGGAAAGAGGCGCAGGTATCGCTTCGCGATAATCCTGTTTTATGCCGCCTACGGCGGCGAGCGAGCATAGCGAACGATGATAAAAATTTGTCGTCGTAAGGCGACACCTTTAAAGCTTCCGGCTCCCGGCTCCCGGCTCCTAGCTCATAGCTTTCTCACCAATATTGCACAAAATGGCTGTGATAAAATGCAAAGGCGTTTTGTCACAGCCGATTTTTCTATCGTGGAAATGATTCGGGGGTCTCAGATGGGACGATATTTGGACAGTTTGAATCCGGAGCAGAAAAAGGCGGTCATGCAGCTGGACGGGCCGGTGCTCATTATGGCGGGCGCGGGGTCCGGGAAAACGAAAGCTTTGACGTGCCGGATTGCGTACATGCTGGAGGCGGGCGTGCGTCCTTCGGAAATTTTGGCGATTACATTTACGAATAAAGCGGCGAAGGAAATGCGGGAACGCGTGCACGCGCTCGTGGGGCCTGAGGCGGAAAAGATTTGGATGTATACGTTTCATTCCTTCGGCGCCCGTTTCCTTCGGATGGAAATTGAGGCGCTGCCGCCGTATACGCGTCAGTTTACGATTTATGATGCGGAAGATGCGAAATCGGTCGTGAAAGCCATCATCAAAGAAATGAATTTGGATGATAAGCTTTTTCAGCCGCGCTCGATCGCGGCGAAAATTTCCAATGCGAAAAATGCGCTGCAGTCGCCGGCGGCTTTTGCGAGTGAGGTCGGGACGTTTCACGACAGGAAAGTGGCGGAGATTTACGCGGAGTACGATAAGCGTCTCAAGAAAAATAATGCGGTCGATTTCGATGATTTACTTCTTCTCACGACGAAACTTTTGGAGAAAAAGGAAATTCGCGAGCGCTGGCAGCGCCGTTTCCGTTATATCGAAATTGACGAGTATCAGGATACGAATCATGCGCAATATTTGATGGCGAAATATATCGCGGGGGAGAGTCAGAATATTTGCGCGGTCGGCGACGGAGATCAGAGTATTTATTCGTGGCGCGGCGCGGATATGCGGAACATTTTGGATTTCAAAAAGGATTATCCGCAGGCGAAAATCATTAAATTGGAGCAGAATTATCGCTCGACAAAGACGATTTTGACGGCCGCCAATGCCGTGATTCGGAATAATAATGACCGCGTGGAGAAAAATCTGTGGACGCAAAATCAAAAGGGCGCGCCGATCCGTCATTATCACGGGTATGATGAGCGCGAGGAGGCCGATTTCATTGTGCGGGCGATTCGAGAAGAGCATCAGGCGGGGCGGCCGTATAGCGATATGGCGGTGCTGTATCGGATGAATGCGCAGTCGCGCGCGCTGGAAGAAGCGCTGAATTTCAAAGGGATGGCGTACGCTTTGATCGGCGACGTGCCTTTCTTCGGACGGCGCGAGGTCAAAGACATCATGGCGTATCTGCGTCTTTTGGCGAATTTCCGCGATGACGTGAGTTTCCGCCGCATTGTGAATGTCCCCAAGCGCGGCATCGGTGCGGCGGCGGTGGAGGCGCTCTCCGATTTCGCCGCATCGCAAAATACATCGCTTTTCGAAGCGCTCATGGCGTGCGAGGCGGGGCCTTTCACGGCGGCGGTGAAGAAGAAATTGCAGGCATTCGGCGCGCTCATTTTCGGTTTCCTCAATGCATCGACGGAGCTTTCGCTTTCGGATTTGCTCGAAAAAGTGATTCGGGAAACGCAATACGCGGAATATCTTCGAGAGCTCAAGGAATCGGATGAAATCAAAGAGGCGCGCGAGGCGAATATCGGCGAACTTTTCACGATGGCGGGGCAATTTTCGTCCGAGCATCCGGAGGGGACGCTCTCCGAATTTTTGGAGGAAAAAGCGCTCGTCGCGGAGACGGATAAATATGATGAAACGGCGGATCGCGTGACGCTGATGACGCTTCACAGCGCAAAGGGGCTCGAATTTCCGATCGTCTTCCTGGCCGGGATGAATGAGGGGATTTTTCCGATTTTGCGCGGAGGATTTACGGAAGATGCGGAAATGGAAGAGGAGCGCCGCCTGTGCTACGTGGGGATCACGCGCGCGAAAGAGCGCCTCTACGTGACGGATACGGATGTGCGCATGGTCTACGGCAAGACGCAGCAGTATCTGCCGAGCCGTTTCCTCGAAGAAATTCCGGAAGATTTGAAGGAAACGATGAATCGCGATGATGAGGCGGAAAAGCAGCGCGACATGCGCCGCCGCTACGATTCGCAGGCGAGTAAATATGCGCTCTCGAGTGCGTATTTCCCGAAGAAACCGGAAGCGCCGAAAACGCGCGCGGATGCGAGCTACGATTGGAAAGTCGGTGACACCGCCGTGCACCGTCTCTGGGGCGACGGCAAAGTGATCGAAGTTTCCGGCGAAGGCAAGAAAATGCTTTTGAAACTCCGGTTTCCGAACGGAGATATCAGGCAGGTCATGGTCGCATTTGCGCCTTTGACGAAAAAATGATGAATGGAAAGAATGAAGGGGGAAGAGGCGCAGGTGTCGCCTTCGGCCGCCGGTGACGCTAAATTTACGTGGTATAATGAAATAAAATGTGTTTCGTATCTATTTTTGATGAATTTGATTGGGAAGAGGAAAATACGAAGAGGAATAGAGAAGGGGAATGAAATGGGGGTTTTGACACTGTACCACGGGTCGCCAAATCGATTGGTTGTTCCGGAATTCGGTAGAGGGGATGATCGGCACGATTACGGCCGCGGTTTTTATCTTACCGAAGATATGGAGCTCGCCAAAGAATGGGCTGTGTGCAAACCGACCGGTGAAGACGGTTATGTTCATACATACATGCTGGAGACGGATGGACTTTCGGTGCTTGATTTTCGCGAGCATTCTGTGCTCACTTGGCTTGCGGAATTGATGAAACATCGTGATGCTTCCGACTCAAAGCGATATCGCGTATTGGCTAAAGCATTTATAGAAACATATGGGGTGGATACCGAGTCGTATGATGTTATTTGCGGATGGCGTGCCAATGCATCTTATTTCTTTATCGCTCGTGAATTTGTGAGAGATAATATCGATATGGACATTTTGGAAAATCTTCTCATGTTGGGAGGTTTGGGGATTCAATATTGCATTAAATCCGAGCGTGCGTATCGGGCGCTTCATGCGACAGAGGAGACTCCTTTACTTGTGGAATACGGTACATTCAGCGAAAGATATAACGAGCGTGATATAGCGGCCAGGGAAAATATGAGGAAATTGATTGATTCGGATGCCAATGCGGTCACGAATGTTTTCAGCACATTGATTAAGAGGTGAGAATAATGAGCGCTTATTCCGAAGCTTATTTAAATCATGTCGTCGAATATCAGGGGAAACTT
>CAVHIJ010000046.1:4805-11963 GCA_963635945.1 bacterium
ACGCGGAAAGCTATTGATGATGCGATGGCGTATGTGAATACGATGGACGCCAAAGAACTGTGGGAATATTTTTGTGAAACAGAGGGGTATGTGGCGAAAAAGGGGCAGGCGCTTTCCGGCTTCATGCCGCGCTGGATCGGTGAATTTTATGCGTATGCACAATGGGAGTTTGCTGTCCCAAGTGCAAAACTAATCGATGATATCCCTCTTTCATTTTTAGAAAAATCATATCCGGCCTTGCATGATTTGGATTTGCCGCTTGCCGTCAGTCGTTGCACCGAGCCCGCCGAGCGTGCAATTTCCTCTTCCCCCTTCCCCCTTTCCTCTTCCCTCATATAGTGGTATAATAATTGAAACGCGATGAGGAAGAATGTGTTTCCCCAAAGTCTTTTCAGAGAGCCGGCGGTCGGTGGGAGCCGGTGAGATGGGGGAAACTTCCGCTTCGGAGCGGCCGGCGAGGAGTCGGACGGGTGTTTCCGTTACAGCAAATGAGCCGGCCGCATTGCGGCAACTTGGGTGGTACCGCGAAGTTCTTCGTCCCTTGGGATGGAGGGCTTTTTTTGTGGATACGGATTTTTGTAAGGAGTGATGGGTATGTTGGACATGAAATTTATTCGCGAGCATGCGGATGCGGTAAAGGAAAATCTCGCCAATCGGCACAATGATTTCGATGTCGATGAAGTGCTGGCATTGGACGAAAAGCGTCGCGCGCTTCTCGTGGAAACGGAAGCTTTGAAATCGGAGCGTAATGCGGAAACGAAAAAAATCGCGATGGCAAAGAAGAATGGGGAAGACGCGAGCGCGGCGATTGCGGAAATGAAAGCGGTCGGCGATAAGATTGACGCCATCGACGGCGAGCTTCGCGAGGTTGAGGGGAAACTCAATGCTCTTCTTCTCCGCATTCCGAATATGTGCGATGCCTCGGTGCCGCAGGGAATAGACGACAGCGAAAATCCGGAAGTACGCAAATGGGGCGAGATCCCGAAGTTTGATTTCCCGATCAAAGCGCATTATGAGCTGGGGGAGGCGCTGGGGATTTTGGATTCGGACCGCGCGGGAAAGGTGAGCGGCGCCCGTTTCTATTTCTATCTCGGTGCGGCGGCGCGCTTGGAGCGTGCGATTTATAATTTGATGCTCGATATGCACACGGTGGAAAATGATTTCACGGAAGTGATTCCGCCGTATCTCATCAACGGTGCGTCGATGACGGGGACGGGCCAGCTTCCGAAATTTGCGGAAGATATGTATAAGGTCGATGGCGAGGATATGTACATGACGCCGACGGCCGAGGTCCCGCTCACAAATTATTTTGCGGGTGAAATTTTGGACGGAAAGGATCTTCCCGTGCACGTGACGGCTTTCACGCCGTGTTTCCGCAAAGAAGCGGGCTCGGCGGGGAAAGATACGCGCGGACTTATCCGCCAGCATCAATTCCACAAGGTGGAAATGGTGAAATATTGCAAGCCGGAAGATTCTTGGGAAGAGCTGGAAACGATGACCGCGGAAGCCGAGCGCGTCCTGCAGCGTCTGGGGCTTGCTTATCATGTCGTCTGCCTTTGCACGGGCGATATCGGTTTCTCGTCGGCAAAGACGTACGATATCGAAGTGTGGATGCCGGCGCAGGATAAGTATCGTGAAATTTCGTCCTGCTCGAATTGTCTCGATTTCCAGGCACGCCGTGCGAATATCCGTTTCCGCCGCGCGCCGGGTGAGAAGCCGGAATTTGTCCATACGCTGAACGGCTCGGGTCTTGCCGTCGGCAGAACGGTCGCGGCCATTATGGAAAATTATCAGCAGGAAGACGGCTCGATCGTCGTGCCGGAAGCGCTTCGCCCGTATATGGGAGGATTGGAAGTAATCACAAAGAGAGAGAAGTTCCCGAGCTCAAAAGGGGAATGATGAGATAGGAAAGCGGAAAGAGGAAAGGGGAAAGAGGTCGTGTGCGGCCTTTTTCCTCCTTTTTTATTTTCGGCTTTGCTCATTTGTCATTTTTTATTGATACGGTTTGGTCGACGGCTTACAGTTTACGTTAAGAGGTGTCGCCTTCGGCGACTGATTTTGTTGTAATCGGCGCTTCGCGCCTCGCCGCCGAAGGCGGCGAAAGCCGTGCGCAGCGCAAGCGAGCAAAGCGAGCGATTAAAAAATGCCGCGCAGCGCTCCGATTAAAAGCCGTCAGCCGTCAGCCGTCAGCTGCTCGTCATCCGCTCCGTTTGCGCCATCCCATTTTTCCCATCGATTTACCCTCCGAAGTGGCGGATGAGGTGCGATTTCGGGGTTTATTTTTTTACAAATGGTGCATTTGATGGTAAAATATAGCCATATCATGTGTTCGGGAGAAATATTTTTGCGAGGAGGTGTGGGTGTGAAGCGTTCGGCGAAACTTTTTACTGCCTGTATTCTTTGCGCACTTTCGATAGGCGGCGCGCATGCGCAGACATTGCAAAGCGGCATGACGGGGGAATCCGTTTCCGAATTGCAGCGTCTTTTGGTCAAGGTCGGCTATTTGGGGCGCTCGATCGACGGCGAATACGGCTCGACGACGATAAAAGCGGTGGAGCTTTTCCAGAAACATCACGGGATGACGATTACGGGTATCGCCGATGATGAGACGCAGGAGAGAATCCGCGCGGCGATCGGGACGAAGGGGCGTAACGGCGGCGGCGTGGTCTTGACGGAAGGAAACCGCGGCCGGCCGGTCACGATGTATCAGGAAAAATTGGTCGCGGCGGGCGTCTTGTCCGATGCCGACGGCGTGTACGGAAAAGATACGTCGGCGGCCGTTTTGGCGTACCAGGATCGGCACGGGATTCCGACTTCGGGGATTATCGATGAAATGACGCGCGATTATCTCGATAAAAAGCCGGTATATGAAGACAATTTCGTCCTCGTCGAAAAAGCGCAGCGGCATCTCATCGAATTGGGGTACCTTGCGGGCGGCGCGGACGGCATGTACGGCGAGAAGACGCGGGCGGCCGTTTCCAAGTTTCAAAAAGACGAAGGGCTTGCGGTGTCGGGTCGTTTCAATGACGAGACGCTAAATGCACTCTACACGAAGCGGGCGACGGAGAAAACGGAGGAAACCCCGGAAACGAAGCCTTCGCGCGAAGTGAAGATGACGAAGGAAACGGTGGGCGCCATCGGGAGCGACGATATTCGCGAATGCCAGAAGAAGCTCATCGGGCTCGGATATCTCAAGGATAAAGCGGACGGCATTTTGGGAAGCCGGACGGCTGCGGCGCTCAAGGCGTTTCAGAAGGAAAAGGGTATCCCGCAGACGGGGCAGTATGATGAGGAAACGCAGAACGCGATGTGGTCGGGCGGCGCGACGGAATTTAAGCGCGGCGATCGCGGCACGAAGGTAAAGCGTTATCAGCAGCGTCTCATTCGGACGGGTTATATGCAGGGGACGGCGGACGGCGTGTTCGGTGCGGAGACGCAGCGGGCGGTGCGTGATTTCCAGAAGGAGAATGATCTTTCCGTGACGGGGCGGCTCGATGCGGCGACGATGAAGGAGCTGGATGAGGTTTCTATAGGAAACGGGGAAATGTCGGTCGGTGAGCGCGGTATGAAGGTGGCGCGGCTGCAAAATCTTTTGACGCTCCACGGGTTTGTGCCCGATTCGATGGACGGTATTTTCGGCGACAGCACGATGAGACAGCTGAAGGCATTTCAAAAATATAAAGGTTTGCCGCAGACGGGAATTTGCAATGATGCGGTGTGGGACGCGCTGGAGGATGATCCGGTGTTCCGCGGACAATATAAAAAGAAACTGGTGATGAATACGACGGCCTACACGCCTCATGACGGCGGCGGCGGGGGACATACGGCGCTCGGAAATATCGCGGGCAAGGGCCATGCGGCGGTCGATCCGGATGTGATTTCGCTCGGAAGTATCATTTTCATCGAAGGATACGGGTATGCGATTTGCGACGATATCGGCGGCGCGATTGTGGGAAATATCGTGGATGTCGGCGTCGATTCGCTCGATCAGGCTTATGCCTGGGGGACGAAGGACGCGACGGTGTATATTGTAGATTGAAAGAGGCGCTTTCGGGCGCTTTTTCGTTGGGAAAGTGTGAAGAGACTGTCAGACTGTGAGACTTTCAGACGTCAGACTTTTAAGCGGAGCGCTGCGCGGCATTTTTGGAATCGCCCGCTCTGCGCGCTCGCCGGCTTTGCCGGCATAAGACAGGATTGTCGGCGTAGCCGACACATCTTAGCTATGCACTATGTACTGTCAACCATAAGGAGTACCGTATGATTTACACATGTACGTATAGCTCGCCTTTGGGGGCGATGACGCTCGCGGCCGGCGATGACGGCTTGGTCGGCTGTTGGTTTTCGGGACAGAAATATGACGGAAGAGGGCTGCCAAAAGATGCCAAACCGGGCGACCATCCGATTTTGGATGAGGCCGAAAGCTGGCTCGATCTGTATTTTGCCGGCAAGATTCCGGATTTTATGCCGCCGCTTATGCCGCAGGGGACGCCGTTTCAAAAAGAAGTGTGGGGAATCCTCGGCACGATTCCGTACGGGCGGACGATGACGTACGGGGAGATTGCGAAAATCATGGCTGCGCGGCGCGGCGTTTCCCGCATGTCGGCGCAGGCCGTCGGCGGCGCGGTCGGGCATAATCCTCTCACGATTTTTATTCCGTGCCATCGCGTCATGGGGGCGGACGGAAAACTCACGGGATATGCGGGAGGCATTGAGAAGAAACGGGCGCTGCTTGATTTGGAGCGAAATTAAACAGTGCACTTTATTACAAAAAAAAGAGCAGGACGGCTTTGTTCCGCCCTGCTTTTTGCGTAGTGCTCTTTTTCTGTTTGTTATTATGGATGGCGCGCTCAGAATTTATAGAGATGGAAGCCGCATTCGCACGGGTTTCCGGGAGCGAAATACATTTCTTCGCGATCCAAATTTATGATAATGGAGAAAATGGTGCCGAGGCGTTTTTCCGCCGGTTCCGTCACGTCTTCGTGGCGGCAGATGGCATCCGGGTACCCTACGTGATCGCCGAGAATGGATTTCACGAAAGGTACGTCCACTTTCTCGGGGCCGTGTTTGATGATATCGCGGATGCGTCCCAGGCGCAGATAGCTGTCCGGGAGGCTGATGCGGCCGGTATCTTTGACATTGATCATACGCGGGCCGTAGAAATGATTGGTGTGACAACAATAGCCGTCATCGGCGTAAATGACGTCGATGTCTCCCGGTCCGATTTCGCAGCATACGGCTTGCCCTTCGGCACTTGCCATTGTGAAATTCGCGCAGCAGGAAAGGTTCATGATGCCGGCACTCCGGATCGCATCGGAGAGCGTGACGCTGTTTAAGACGCCGCGCAGCGCGATGTGGAGCGGGATGACCTGACCTTCCACGAGTTTATCGGAAGCCAGAGCATTCAGCGCGACGCCTATGCCGGCACTGTTGTAACCGATTTTGCCGACGATGCCGCCTTCGGTCACCATCGTGATATCCGGTTTATCCGCCTGTTTGATATGGAGAATGAGCATCCCTTGCTGTTCGGTCATTTTCCAGTCCCAGTTCTGCCCCATGAGCGTTTCGCCCGTCGTCGTCTTATACGGTGTGAACGCGAAAGAGGTGCAGCCGCCGTCGGTGAAATAATTGACCTGCGCGCCCTGGAGTACGATTTCGCTGCGGACATTCAAGGCCAGAATATCCTCCAACTCGTAGCCGGAGCCCTCCGCGATGCCGCGGATTTCCTCCATGATATCCTTGTCGTACGCGTCGATGGCGGGGATGAAAGTGCGCGCGTAGCGTTTCGCCTTATCCCATTCGATGCCCGAATAATCGTAGAACATCGCCTTGTATGTTTCTATCGTCGCGTCTATCTGTTTTTTCCCTTCTTTGCCGTGGGTATAGCCGATTTCATACGGCGACCCTTGGCAAATGATCACGGGAAACAATTCCTTGTGAATCATACGGCCTCCCGATCAGTCCCAATAAATGGCTTCGCCCAGTTCTTTGCAGGTGCAGAACCACGCATTGCCTTCTATCATGTGGAGAATGAGTTTTTCGAGCATCATCGTCATATGGGCGCGGCCCGTCGTCTGCGGATGCATCGTGAGGACGTAGCAGGCATCGCCCATACCCGCCGCATAATCGAAGAGAGCCGCCCAGCGATCGTAAATATCGCTCGTCGGACGCATACCTTCCTGACCGCCGGTGAGATATTCCGTCTGCGGCCAGTCATCGAGGTACCAGGAGCACGGGAGCTCAATGACGGAGCTTTCCCTGCCGAACACATTCGCTTCTTCATGATGATTTTCCACCGCGCGGACAAGGTACGGACGGAAATCGTTGCCCATGAGGCTCGAATCGTAGAGGAAACCGTTTTCTTCGAGAATCTGCAACGTATTCGGCGAGAAATCCCAATACGGCGAGCGATAGGTGACCGGCTTGGGCACGCCCAGACGCGCGAGCGCGGAAAGGGAAAGCTCCATGACATGACGTTCGTATTCCGGCGTCTGATTCGTCGGATTGGAATGAATGTAGCCGTGGCAGCCGATTTCATGGCCTTCCGCCTGGACGCGTCGGCAAATTTCCGGGAACGTATCCGCCGTGTGGCCGGGGATGAACCAAGTCGCTTTGATGCCGTATTTTTTGAGCAGATCGAGAATACGCGGCGCGCCGACTTCGGCACCGAATTCACCGCGGCTCATGTACGCGGGCGAGAGCAGATTGAAAGAACCGTCCCAAATCGCTTGGGCGTCGAAATCGAATCCGAGTGCTACGGCGACTTTCTTTCCTTCCGGCAACTTAATTTTTCCTGCTTTTTGCATGATGAACCCTCCTTTGGTATGAAATAAGCTTTTGGAAACGCGGATGCTGCGTCTCCTCTTGGTTATCACTTTACGAAAAAATAAACGTTCCCGGAAGAACGGATACACTGCCGAGGACATTAGGAAAAACTTACATGTCAATTTACACTTACGTTCGGAGGGGAATGCTACTATAATGATGATAAGAAAGTGCACAGTGCAAAGTGCATAGTGTAAAGGCGTGCTCGGCCGGATCCTCTGCCGTCAGCCGTTTGGTCGTCATCCTGAATTTATTTCAGGATCCACAAAGCGCGTAGTCCCGTCGTCATCCTGAATTTATTTCAGGATCCACAAAGCGCGTAGTCCCGTCGTCATC
>CAVHIJ010000047.1:0-11631 GCA_963635945.1 bacterium
TTAAGGAACCACTGATTAAATCGAAGAATCTGATTTTGCGGCATATTTATACAATGCTTCGTCAAAGGATTCCT
Source organism: bacterium (assembly GCA_963635945.1). Classification (GTDB taxonomy): domain Bacteria; phylum Bacillota; class Negativicutes; order Veillonellales; family Dialisteraceae; genus UBA1822. Next base: position 75 of record CAVHIJ010000047.1, read on the forward strand.
TAAATAGCTTACTATTCTCGTCATCCTTTTCCTTGCCTTGCATAAATATGCTTTTCGCAAAATCAGATAACGCTTTAATCAGCGCTTCCTTAACAGGTGCGCCAAGAACGTAATGTGGCACTAAACTTATGTCGTCATTCCGGGCTTGACCCGGAATCTCTGCTGTCTGATTGCTCGCTCGTAAGCTTCGAACGTGGGCAAGCCTGCCGGCGTTTGAGGCGTAAAACAGGTATGCGCGAAGCGCATCCTGACGAGCCCTCTTTTCGAAAGAGGGTGCCTCCGTAGGAGGCGGGAGATAGAATGCGGCGTAGCCACATAACTTCTTACAAAAGCAAAGCATCGATTCGGACTGAAGAGTCATTTCATTCCTCTGCGTATTTGCTGAAATTGTGGCTCTTCGCGCCACTCTATCTTCCGGCGCTCCGCACCACCTTCCTTTAAAGGAAGGCTTTGACCGGAAGCGTTTCGCGTATTTTTTATGCCGGCGGAGCCGGCGAGGCGCTTCGCGCCGATTAAAACAGGATTCGTCGCCGGCGGGCACCGATTTCTTTATGCACTTTGCACTCTGCACTCTGCACTATGCACTTCCCCCATTCCCATATCGCCGAAAAAAAGTTTCGGCGATATTATTTTTATATAGCGAATCTGTTCACGGTTCATACAAAAATGTTTCATCTGTTTAAAAAATAAGGTATAGAGGGATGTGTTTTTGGGAATTGCATAAATCGGAAGGAAATTTTTCGGCGTATTGTGGTGAATTGGGGGCGTTTCCACGGGAGTTTCGTTTAAGTATATACTATTTATTTTTAGCGTAGCTAATTGAGAATCGTGGCGGGCGGGGTTTGTTTCCAAAAGTGTATCGGAAAGCTGTAGTCGGTGTACAGCTTCCCTGTCTTGTGATATAGTATTATCAGCAGGTGATAAAATGAATAAATTGGATAAAGAAACAAGATTGAAACGGATTGCGGAAGTGCTGCGCGAGGATCCCAGTAAAACGGATGGGGATTTGGCGGCACTTTTCGGTGTGTCTATCGCGACGATTCGGCTGGATCGGCGGTTTCTGGGTATTCCGCAGAAAAGGGAGCGCCTGGAGGCGGCGGTGAAGCCGAAGGATTCCGGCGATGCGGATATTATCGAGATGGAGGCCGGTAAGCAGGCGATGGCGGTGGTGCTCACGAATGGGCTCACGGATGCGCGTGGCATTGTTCCGGCGGAGACGCTGTACGGGATTGCGCGGAAATTGGCGCAGAAGGTGATCGGTGTGAATGTGACGCCGATTCAGATGGGGAATGTGAAGTACAAGGTACCGGTCGGCGCGGGTGAGGTCTTGGTTGCGCAGGCGCAGTTCTCGCATGTGCGGGGGCTTCGGCAGTATGTGCATGTGCAAATTTCTTCGAAGAATACGGAAATTTTCCGCGCGAAGTTTATTATGGACGCGGTGAGGTAATCGGGATGGAAAAAATTGCGGTTGACGCGATGGGCGGCGATTATGCGCCGTCGGAAATCGTAAAGGGCGTCGTGCTCGCGGTGCGCGATTTCAAAATTCCGGTGGTCTTGGTCGGCGATGAGGAAAAAATTTCCGAAGTGCTGAAAAAAGAGGGCGCTTCGGGGAACGAGTTGATTTCGGTGCATCATGCGTCGGAGGTCATCGGGATGGATGAGCATCCGGGGATGGCGTATCGGAAGAAGAAGGATGCGTCGGTGTCGGTCGCGGCAAAGCTTGTGAAAACGGGCGAGTGCGGCGCGGTGGTGGCTCCCGGTTCGACGGGGGCGGCCGTGACGGCGGGGCTTTTGGGTATCGGGCGTATCCGCGGTATCGATCGGCCTTCGATTTTGACGCCGATTCCGAATCGGGCGGGCGGTTATACGTTTCTGATCGATTCGGGTGCGTCGACGCAACCGAAATTGGAAAATATGGTGCAAAACGCACTTTTGGGGCATTGGTATGCGAAGAAGGTCGCTGGGATCGAATCGCCGCGTATCGGGCTTCTCAATATCGGTGCGGAGAGTACGAAGGGGAGTCCTTTTATCACGGAGGTGTATGAGGCGCTTTCGGCAGATTCGCGTTTCAATTTCATTGGGAATTGTGAAGGGCGCGATATGCCGACGGGGGAATTCGACGTCGTGGTGGCGGACGGGTTCACGGGAAATGCGTGTCTCAAGTTCGGTGAAGGGCTCGGAAATTTATTTTTCGCTCTTTTGAAAGAGGCGGTGGAAAAAGGTGGGCTTCGGGCAAAACTCGGCGGTCTTCTTTTGAAACCGGCGCTCAGGGAGTATGTGAAGAAACGCGTGGATTATGCGGAGTACGGCGGTGCGCCTCTTTTGGGGCTGCGCGGCGGTTTCGTCATTTGTCACGGGGCTTCGAAGGCATGGGCGATTCGCAATGCGATTCATGTGGCGTCGAAAATCGCCGAGGAACGTATGGCGGATGCCGTGGCGGAAGCTTTGGCCGGGGAAAAGGAGCACGTATGACGGAAATATTATCGGCCGGGATTTTGGCGACGGGGCATTATGTGCCGGAACGGATTCTGACGAATGAAGATTTGGAACGTATGGTCGATACGTCGGATGATTGGATTCGGACGCGGACGGGTATTGAGACGCGGCATATCGCATCCAGATCGGAGGATACTTCGGATTTGTGCGTGAAGGCGGCGGAGATGGCGCTCGCGCGTGCGAATCTTACGCCCGATGATATCGATTTCGTGATGGTGGCGACGGCGTCACCGGATTATGTGGTGCCTTCGACGGCGTGTCTGGTGCAAAATAAATTGGGCATGACGCATGCCGGCGCCATGGATTTTTCGGCCGGGTGCACCGGTTTCATTTACGGGATGACGCTCGCTTCGCAATTTGTGAGAAGCGGTTTGTATCGCCGTGTGCTTCTTGTCGGTGCGGAAATTTTGTCCCGCCTCGTGAATTGGGAAGATCGTGCGACTTGTATTTTATTCGGTGACGGTGCAGGTGCGGCGATTATCGGCGAGGTGCCGGAGGGATACGGTTACGTTTCCTCGGAGCTCGGTTCGGACGGAAGTTTGGGCGGAATTTTGAATATTCCGGCATCCGGCGTGGCGGAACCGGTGACGCATCGTGCAATCGATTCCGGGCGTGTGTACATCCACATGGAAGGTTCGGAAGTTTTCAAACACGCGGTGCGGCATATGGAGCACACGACGCGTGTCGCGATGGAAAAGGCCGGCATCGGTATCGAAGATGTGGCTTGCTTTATTTCCCATCAGGCGAATTATCGCATCATCAGTGCGACGGCGAAAAAATTGGGCGTCCCCGAAGAGAAAGTCTTCGTGAATGTGAATAAATACGGAAATACGTCGGCGGCATCCGTCGGCATTGCGCTCGATGAAGCGGTCACCGAAGGGCGGCTTTCGCGCGGTGATTATCTCATTTTGACGGGATTCGGTGCGGGGCTCACGTGGGGCTCGGTCGTATTGCGCTGGTATTGATTTGCGACGCGGAAAGGAAACGTATGAAAAAAGCTTTTATTTTTCCGGGACAGGGTTCTCAAAAAGTCGGCATGGTGCACGATTTGTACGAAAAGTACGATGTCGTAAAATCTTTGATTCGCGATGCGGACGAAACTTTGGGATTTTCTCTTTCCCATCTCATGTTTGAAGGGCCGGACGAAGAATTGATGAAAACGGAATTCACGCAGCCGGCGATTTTGACGGCAAGTGTCGCGGTGAATGCGGTGCTTTCCGAATATGGAATTGTGCCGGATGCGGCGGCGGGACACAGCCTCGGCGAATATTCCGCACTGGTCGCGGCGGGTGCGCTTTCTTTTTCCGATGCGGTGCACACGGTGCATCTTCGCGGGAAATTCATGCAGGAAGCGGTGCCGCTGGGCGAGGGCGGCATGGCGGCCGTCATGGGACTTACACCCGAAAAAATTTCGGAAATTTGTGAGGAAACGGCGAAAACGGCCGGTACAGTTTCCGCAGTGAATTTCAATTGCCCCGGACAGACGGTCATCGCGGGCCAAAAAGAAGCGGTGGAAGCGGCTTGTGCGAATTTGAAAGCGGCCGGCGCGAAACGCGCGCTCATGCTTCGCGTCAGCGCACCTTTCCATTCGTCTCTCATGGAGCCTGCGGCGGAAAAACTCAAAGAAGTCTTAGACGGCGTTTCCGTAAAAGATGCGAAAATTCCCGTCTTCGCCAATGTGAATGCGAAAGCGGAAACGAAAGCGGAGGAAATTCGCGAAAATCTCGTCATGCAGGCGGCACATGCGGTGCGTTGGGAAGAATCCGTGCGGCAGATGATGGCGGAAGGATATGACACTTATGTTGAAGTCGGTCCGGGCACGGTGCTCTCCGGTTTCATGCGGAAAATCGATAAGTCGCAGGCGTCCTATCATGCGGAAGATGAGGAAACGGTGCAAGCGCTTTTGGCGGCGCTGCAAGCTTGACCGTATCGTATATAATAGAGTTATTATTTATTTCTTGGGAGGAAAAGAATGGAAAACAACGAAAAATTTGCGCTGGTGACCGGCGCATCCCGCGGCATCGGCCGTATCACGGCGATTATGCTTGCGCAGAAGGGGTACACGGTCGCCGTGAACTATTTGGCGGGTTTTGAAGACGAAGCCGAAGAAGTAAAGGGCGCGATCGAAGCGATCGGCGGACATGCAATTACGGTCGTGGGCGATGTGTCCAAAGCCGCCGATGTGGAAGCGATGATTGCCGCTGTGAAAGCGGAATTCGGCCGCATCGATCTTCTTGTCAACAATGCGGGCATTACGCGTGACGGACTTCTTATGCGCATGAAAGAAATCGATTGGGATCTCGTTCTCAATATTGACCTCAAGAGTGTCTTCCTCACGACGAAAGCCGTCGCTCCGATCATGATGAAACAGAGAAGCGGTGCGATTGTCAATGTCGCATCCGTCGTGGGCATCACCGGAAACATCGGTCAGATTAATTACTCGGCGGCGAAAGCGGGCGTCATCGGCGTCACGAAGACGTCGGCGAAAGAACTCGCCGGCCGCGGCATTCGCGTCAATGCCGTCGCCCCCGGTTTCATTCAGACGTCCATGACGGCCGTCATTCCGGAAAACATCAAAGAAGAAATGCTTCGCTCGGTACCGCTGGCTCGTATGGGACAGCCGGAAGACGTCGCGAAAGCGATTTGTTTCCTCGCTTCCGACGAAGCCGCATACATCACCGGACAGGTCATCAAAGTCGACGGCGGCATGGTCATGTAATTTTAATCATTTACATATCGCCAAAATGCACAGGTGATGGTACAATAGCAGAATATGGGATCGCTGATTGATCCATGAAACGTTTCGCGGCTCAATCAGTGATCCCGAAGAATTCTCGAAAAAGGGGGTGAAATGGGTGAGCACTTTCGACAGAGTGAAAAAAATCGTAGTCGATCAGCTGGGCGTGGCCGAGGCCGACGTACAGATCGATTCTATGTTTATCGATGATCTCGGCGCCGATTCTCTCGACATCGTCGAATTGATTATGGCATTTGAGGAAGAATTCGAAATCGAAATTCCGGATGATTCCGCCGAAAAGATCAAGACGGTAAAGGATGCAGTCGATTACATCGATTCGCAGCTTCATTAATGAGGAAACGGAGCATTCCGAAAAAACGGGGAGACGGGATTGTCCGCTCCCCTTTTTTCAGAGGATGCTTCAAAAAAACGGATGGGAAACAGTCCGCTTTTTTGAGACATTCTCATGTGATTATTTGGAAAGAAAAAGGAAAGGTTGCATAGCATGGAAACAAGAAGAGTCGTCATCACCGGTATGGGTGTCGTTTCCCCCGTGGGGATCGGCGTTCCCACTTTTTGGGAAGCGCTTTTGGCCGGGAAATCCGGCATCGGCCCCATCACTCTTTTTGATACGACGGATTTCCCCGTCAAAATCGCCGGCGAGGTGAAAGATTTTGATGCGGCGGCGGCCATCGGTGACAGAAAAGCGGTGCGCCACATGGATCGCAATACGCAATTTGCCGTCGCGGCGGCGATGGAAGCGGCGAAGGACGCCGGTTTCGATATCGAAAAAGAGGATCCGAATCGCTGCGGTTCGCTCATCGGAAGCGGTATCGGCGGGATTGCGACGACGGAAGAAACGGTGAAAAAAATCGAGAGCCGCGGTCCGTCCAAAGTGAATCCTTTCGCGGTCCCGATGATGATTGCGAATATGGCGGCGGGGACGGTTTCCATTCAATTCGGATTGGAAGGCCCGGTTCTGACGGATGTGACGGCGTGTGCGTCCGGGACGAATTCCATCGGACTGGCGCTGCGGCTCATTCGCGCAGGCGATGCCGATGTCGTTTTCGCCGGCGGTACGGAAGCGGCGGTCTGCGCGACGCCGATGGCCGGATTTGCGGCGATGAAAGCGCTTTCTTCGCGCGATTGCCCGCCGGAAGAAGCGTCCTGCCCCTTCGATGCGCGGCGCGACGGATTTATACTGGGTGAAGGTGCGGGCGTCCTCATTTTGGAAGAACTTGAACATGCGAAAGCGCGCGGCGCTCACATTTACGCAGAGCTTGCGGGCTACGGCTTAAACGGCGACGCCTATCATATGACGGCACCGCGGCCGGGCGGCGAATTGCAATGCCGCTGCATGGAAAATGCCCTCCGCGATGCCGGCGTGAAGCCGGAAGACGTTTCCTATGTCAATGCGCATGGCACGTCGACGCATTTGAATGATTTGAATGAAACGAAAGCCCTGAAACAATTGATGGGCGAGTATGCTTATAAAATCCCGGTGAATTCCACGAAATCGATGACGGGACATCTCCTGGGCGCGGCGGGGGCTCTCGAAGCCATTGTGTGTGCGCTTTCTATCCGCGATCAGATCGTGCATCCGACGATTAATCTCCGGGAGCACGATCCGGAATGTGATCTCGATTATGTGACGGACGGGCCGCGCAAAACGGAAGTCAATGTCACCATGTCGAATTCGTTCGGTTTCGGCGGGCACAATGCTGTCATTGTGATGAAGCGTTACGAAGCATGACACCCGCGGAAAGACAGGCGGCGCGCCTTTCGGAAATCCGGAAATTTGCGGAAGAAAATGATATCCCGGTACAAAATGCCGAGCTTTTGAATATTGCGCTCACGCATACGTCGTACGCGAATGAGCATAAAAATGAAACGATTCACGATAATGAGCGCCTGGAATTTCTGGGCGATGCGGTGCTGGATCTCGTCGTCGGGGAATATCTGTTTCTGCGGTTTCCCCAATGGCCGGAGGGAGAGCTTACACGTGCGAAAGCAAGTGCCGTATGCAAACCGGCGTGCGCGGAATGTGCGGCGAAATTTCATATCGGCGATTACATGCGTCTCGGAAAAGGCGAGGAAGCGAGCGGCGGCCGGACGCGTATTTCCATTCTGGGCGATGCGTTCGAAGCGGTGATCGGCGCGATTTATCTCGACAATGATTACGATGTCGCGGCGCGTTTCATCCTGAGTCATTTGAAGAAATTTCTGGATCTCATCGATCGCGGCGATTACGATCACGATTACAAATCGGATTTACAGGAAATGGTGCAGCGCCGCGGCGATGCGGATATCCGCTACACGCTCGTCCGCGATGAGGGCCCCGATCACGATAAGACGATCTGGATGGAGCTCACGGTGAACGGAAAGAAACTCGGCTGCGGCATGGGGAAGAGCAAGAAAGAAGCGACCCAGCGCGCGGCGAAAGAGGCCATAGAAAAATTGAAAGCGAAAAAGAAATAATATTTTGTGCAGCTGAAAAGCGGTAGGAAACTTGACGTTTCCCACCGCTTTTTTTGTGCGATATTTGTGCCGGGGCTATGGGCCGTGGGCTGTGAGCCCATACCGATTTTCCGCCGCTTGGTAAAGTGAAAGCGTCGGGAAATCATTCGACGCCCGTACCGTCGAAGGCCGGGGTATAGCCGGCGTCCGCCGAATCTTTTCCCTGTGTGTAACCTTCGGTGATCCCGAGGGTTTCCATGTAGGCGACGGCTTCTTCATATTCTTCGTCCGTCACGCGGCGATTGATTTCCGGAAAATCGGCGGCGCGGCCGGCGGGCGTGTATTGGCGCATGAGGCTTAGGAGAACATCGCCTTCGCGGAAAGTTTCGGCGATGTAGCGGAGCACGCCTTTTGTGTTTTCAAGCTGCTCGGGAAGGACGAGGTGGCGGATGAGGACGCCTTTTTTGAGAAGACCGTTCGCATCGATTTCGTACGGGCCCGTTTGGCGAAACATTTGCTCGACGGCGGCCGTCGCTTTTTCGAAATAATCGGGAGCGTCGCTGTAGCGCGCAGCCGGTTCCGCGAGACTGTATTTCAAATCGGGAAGCCAGACTTGGATTTTGTTTCTTAAAAAGGAAACGGTGTGCACGCTTTCGTAACCGCCGCAATTGTAGACGACGGGGACGGGAAGCGGCTCGGCAAGACTTCTGTAAACGGCATGCGTGAAATGCGTCGGCGTCACGAGATCGATATTGTGTGCGCCGGCGCGGATAAGCTCGCGGTAAATTTCGGAAAGCCGGGAAACGGAAATTTCTTTTCCGCGGCGTAGGGCCGATATTTCATAATTTTGGCAATAGACGCACGAGAGATTGCAACCGGCGAAAAAGACGGTGCCGGCACCGCGTGTCCCGCTGATGCAGGGCTCTTCGTCGAAATGCAGTGCGGCGCGGGAGACGACGGGCGCCGCCGGAAGCCGGCAATAGCCGACGGTTCCCGGAGAATGTTCTGTTTCCTTACGCGCCACGCGGCAGGCGCGCGGGCAGAGATTGCAAATCAATCGGAAATCTCCGCGCGATCGACCGCTTTGGCCAGAAAGACCGCTTCGTCGACGATGAAACGCGCGTGCGTCGCCTCTCCGACTTCGCCTGTCGCATCGGTTGCCAAAATGCGGAAGGTGAGGCGGCGACCTTCGATGCCGGAGAGGACGGCAATTGCCGTGACGGTGCCTCCGACGACGGTCGGCGCTTTATGCGAAAGGGTCATGGAAATACCGACCGATGTTTCACCATTGGGGAGTGCATCTTTGACGCAGGCGACGGCGGCCGCTTCCATGACGGCGGCCAATACGGGTGTCGCGCACACGTCGACCGTCCCGCTCCCGACGGCTTTGGCCGTATCTGTATCCGAAATGACGCGCGAAGCGTTTCCCGTCATGCCGACAGAAAGTTTCATACAATTTCCTCCGTTTCCAAAGTTTCATAAGTTTCCGAAATTTCAAATCTATGCCATTATAGCATATGATATAATGATACGATTGAAAGAATGAAACAATGCGGGAACAGTGAGGGATTTTTTTATGTGGGATGCGAAACGGAAAAAAATCGCGGCGGCCGCGGCGGCGCTTTGTGTCGCGGCTTTCGCGTGCGCGTGGTATGCGTATGCAATCGATCGGCCGGCGGGACATAAAGTAATCGCAATGAGTGTCCCGAAAAATGCGACGGGCGCGGAAATTGCGGATATGCTCGCGGAAAAAGGTGTTATCAAAAGTGCGGGCGTTTTTCGCGCGGCGATGAAACTGACGGGCGCGGCGGCTTCGCTCCAACACGGTTATTACCGTTTGCACGAAGGGATGACGGCGCGCGAAGCGATCGAAGCGCTTCGGCACGGGCGCGCCGAATCGAAAACGGTCACGATTCCCGAAGGGATGACGGTCGCGCAAATGGCGGAAATTTTGAAAACGGCCGGGCTTTCCGGCGCCGCGGATTTTGCGCAAACGGCGAAAACGTATGTGCGTTACGATTATATGAAAGCGGAGCCGCCCGCGCCGATTTTGGGCGAAGGTTTTCTCTGGGCGGATACGTACGATATTCCCGTCGATTTTTCGGCGAAAGATATTTGCGATATGATGTACGGGCGCACGGATGAAATGCTGACGCCGGAAATTCGGAAAAAAGCCGAAGCGAAAAAGTTGTCGCTGTACCGGCTCATGACGATGGCCTCCTTGGTGGAGCGCGAAGCGCGTCTCCGAGCCGATCAGGTGCCGATCGCCTCCGTCATTTTGACGCGCCTTTCGCGCGGGATGCCGCTCCAAATTGATGCGACGGTGCAATATGCGCTCGGCAAAGTGAAGCCGGAGCTGACGTATAAGGATTTGGAAACGGAATCTCCGTACAACACCTATTTGCATCAAGGTCTGCCGCCGGGGCCGATTGCCGCGCCGGGGCGTGACGCCGTGCTGGCCGTGCTTTCGGCCGAGGTCGGAGAGGCGCTTTATTACGTCGCACAAAAAGACGGGCACCATGTCTTCACGAAAACGCTCGAAGAGCATGAAGCGAAAATCAGGGAAATTTATGGAAACGAATGAGGTGCTCGCTTTTTTGGAAAAGGAGGCCGAGGAAACGAGTGTCCCGATTATCCGCGCAGCCGAGCGGGAGATTTTGATACAAGCCGCGCGCAAAGTGCAGCCGCGCCGGATTCTCGAAATCGGTACGGCAATCGGCTTTTCCGCGATTTTGCTTGCCGGTGTCTGTCCGGAAGCGGAGATTGATACGATTGAAATTGATGAGATGCGGCATGCGCGCGCCGAAAAGGCCGTCGCAGCCGCCGGACTTTCCGGGCGGATTCGGTGCCGCAAAGGCGATGCGGCGGATATTATACCGACGCTTTCCGCTCCCTATGATTTCGTATATCTTGACGGCCCGAAGGGTCAATATCTGAGGCATTTGCAACTTGTCGAGCCGCTTCTTTCTTCGCGCGCCGTCATTTGCGCGGACAATGTACTTTTTCGCGGGCTCGTTTCGGGAGACGCGATCCCGCCGCATCGATACCGCACCATCGTGCTTCGCCTTCGCGAATATATCTCCTATGTTTCGAATCGGTATGAAACGGAAATTTTCGAAGAGGGGGACGGCATGGCGGTGTCGCGGCGGTATCACCGCGAATAATTCCGCGGATAATTCCGCGTCGCTGTAGTGCGCCATGAGTTTATTCCGCTCCTGCGGAGCGGGGCTCCCGCTTGCGCGGGAGAACGCTGCGCTTTTATCCCGCTACGCGGGATGGCGCTATCGCTTTTATCCCGCTGCGCGGGATGCGCCTTCGGCGCAAGTCCTTTTTCTTGCTCTGCACAGAGCGACTTAAGTGCTTTCATTTCTTTTCTTTCCCGGGAAAGAAAAGAAACCAGTGGGGGTAGGGCCTCCCCGGCCGAAGAATCCGATTTTATCGGAATTTCCTCCGATGCTTCGTCACGAGGCGGCCTACATAGCATCTGCTATGCCGACCGCCGCTTTCCTTGCCTCGAAGAAAATTCCTTTGATAAAATCGGATAACTGCCGGGGAGGTCCTACCCCCGCCAAAGAAAAGAAACCGCCGACAGGGCAAAATTTGCCGCAACGATGGGCGCTCTTCCGCTCGATTTTAAATGCTATCGCCATCCGTGCCGATACTTTTTGAGACATATGCCCTGGCGCACCACTTAAAATCGCGAGACGCGGAAGAGCGCCCTCCGTCTGGCGAGTCTACGGGGCTCGCCATCGGCAAATTTTGCACAGCCGGGCCTTCTTACGTTGCTTAGCTTTCGAAGCGGGCGCTGTAAATGCGGCGCCCATAATCCGTTATCGCGCCCACGAGGCGCTCCCGAGTGCAGATTTT
>CAVHIJ010000048.1:0-9933 GCA_963635945.1 bacterium
TGGCAATTCTTATAACATCAGGGTGATTTTTGGATGACATTTTAAATGGAATTTTGCAATACAAATTAAAGACGATAATTTCCTCTTCTCTTGTCCATTTTTTAGTCGGCATACCCATTTCGCCCCCATCAAACTTCAGACACAATAATTATGCAATTTCATTCTTTCCTCAAAGTCGATATCTGATACTCACGCGTATTATATCATTAAATAAAGAATCAGAATTTTAACCCGATTTGAATGTTGAGGCAAAAATAATACACTCCGTCTTTTTGATATATTTCCCCATAATTTCCGCACCTTTCCTCCGTGGTTGGCGCTTCCAGGAAACAATGATCGTATAAATACGATTTCACAAAGGAAGCGTCATGCGCATAGAAAGACAGGTCTTCTCCTTCTTTTTTCATGGCAAGCGAGGCAAGCGTTTCTTTCCTTTCTCCGTCCCAAAGTGCCACGGCGTTCATACCGCAATAGGCGGCGTATAGAAACGATTTTAGCAGGTATGGATATTTCACTTTCGGCCTTGTGATTCCGTGCGGATCGGCTTTGATTAGATGATTGGCCACGATGCGTAAAGGCGTCTCATTTTCATACTCAAAGAAATAATTTTGAATGAGATCGCCCATAATAAACACTAAATGCGGATGAATCAAATCTAAATTTTCTTCAAAAATCGATATCTTTTCTCGTCCGAATCGAGAGAATCCATCAAATTCTAAAAGATAACCGTTTTTGCGCAAAACTGCACATCTTTGGAAGACAGCAGGATTTCCCTTTTCGTCAAACAAACTATTGATTTCTTTTCTCTCCTGTTCTGTCATTCCTATCAGTCGATACACGGCCGCAGCGGGGGCGCCCTCAAAGAGAATACACTTTTTTTCATCGCATTTCCCATGCATGATTTCCATGATCCTTTTGTTTTCTTTCACAAATCAGTTTCTATCGCTCCTGTATTATACCGGATTTTCCGGGCATCTACCCCTCTTCCCTACTTTCGAAACTTAGGGAACCACTGATTTAAAAATTTCCACGCAAAAAAAGCCGTTTCCCTTATCTTCATTTCGGAAATAAGGGAAACAGCGTTTTTCAATTTTTACCAACAGATATAATCGGGCAATTCATGCGTTTCAAGCATTTTCCGATATTGATCGGCCTTCTCTTGCGATTCCGGCGTAAGCTTTTCTATTGCATTGGCGCAAATAGCCTCCAATTCAAAACAAAGATTATCATCTTTCCTCATATCTTCCGGAAACAGAGCCAAAATTTCCTCTGCCAAAGCAGCCGATTTTTCTGCCAACTCATCATTATCGTCATCGTGTCCTTCGCATCCAAACGGATATTGAAGCGGAAACCCTTTGTTTGCCAAAACTTGCCGGAAAAAATCATCCAATATATTCAGTAACTCTTTCTTTCTGAAATCAACCGTTTTTTCGAAAAATTCCGGCTCCCCTTCGTAGAATCTTACTTTTATGTGCAATCGGAAACAATCGTCGCTCAGCCGAAATACGTCTAAATTTATTTCATTTTCATCATTCCAATACCAAGAAATTTTATCATCCTTCCAATAAGGACTCACATTATCTTTCCCGTAATCGCGAACGGCGATATAGACCTCCACGAGATCTATCACCCGATCGAACGCCTCATCAAAAGATTGCAAAAATGTTTCTCCGTCCACCGTAATTCGCACATACATCCATCCGGCCGTCATTGCATCTACCTGAAAATCCAATTTTTTGTCCGGCCGAAAAGCATTCGTAATCGTTCTCATTTTCAATTCTTCATCTGCTGTCATCATTTCCTCCTTCATCAACCGTAATATCACCGCAACAGAAATATACCACATTAAAACGGCAGCCGGTTTTTATCCGAGCTGCCGTCATTATAAAAAATAAAATCCCACGTGACACGGAAAAAAAGATGCGAACTTGCCGCATCTTTCATTTCCTCATTCACTGGTTCAATTCATACATTTTATACGCCGCAAGCCCCGCCGTTTCAAATTTCATTTCCGTTTCCTCTCTCAAATACCCCCACAACTTCGACGTGCATCGTCTGCGGAAACATGTCGACCGGGGTGACTTCGCGGAGATTGTAGCCGATGTCACGGAGGCGGGCGGCGTCGCGGGCGAAGGTCGCCGGGTTGCAGGAGACGTAGACGATGCGGGCGGGGGCCATGGCGGCGGCCGCTTGTAGGACGGCTTCGTCGCATCCGGCGCGGACGGGATCCATGACGATGACGTCCGGGCGAAGGCCTTCTTCTGCCAGGCGCGGCATGAGGCGCGCGGCATCTTCGGCGTAAAACTTTGCGTTTGCAATGCCGTTTCGCGCGGCGTTTTTCTCGGCATCTTCTATGGCCGGCGCGACGATTTCGATCCCGATGGCGCAGGCGGCGCGGCGGGCCAGGCATAAAGTGATCGTCCCGGTGCCGCAATAGGCGTCGATCACGGTCTCGCACCCGGTGAGATTGGCGTAGGTGAGCGCCGTTTCATATAAAATTTCCGCCTGCTCCGGATGGATTTGGAAGAAGGAAAAGGGGGAAACGGAAAATGTGAGGCCGCAGAGCGTCGCGGTAAGTGTCTCCTCGCCCCAAAGGCGGCGTATTTTTTTGCCCAAAATGACATTGCCGCGAGAGGGTTGCACATTGTGATAGAGGGAAACGCATTCCGGGAGCGCTCCTCGAATTTCTGCAATCCATTCTTTTTCGCAAGGCAAATCTTTCGTCGCCGTGACGATGACGGCCATGAGGCGCCCGCCGTCTCCGGTGCGTCCCAATATGTGGCGAAGGCTCCCCGTCCCCGTTTTTTCATCGTAGGGAGAAATGCCGTGCCGCGTCATGAAATCTTCGGCAAAAGCGAGGAGGCGATTATTCCCTTCGCGCAAAATTTCGCAAAAATCGGTCGGAATGATGTCATGACTGCCGCGCCGATAATAGCCGAGCGCCGGGCGCCCCTTTGCAAATCCGGCGGGGACGGCCATTTTATTTCGATACGAAAAAGGATGCGCCGCGCCGACGACGGGCTGCACGACGGCGGCAGGATACCCGCCGATGCGAGAGAGGACGTCGGCCACGCGTTTTCGTTTCACCAAAAGTTGAGCTTCATAGGAGAGATGCGAAATCTGGCATCCGCCGCATTCTTCGTATGCGGGGCAGGCAGGCACAACGCGCGCGGGCGACGTTTCTGAAATTTCCAAAAGTTTTCCCACCGCATAGGCGCGCTTCACCAAGGAAATTTTCGCGGTGACTGTCTCCCCCGGAAGGGCCCCCGGGATGAAAATCGTAAATCCTTCGTATTTTCCGATGCCCTCGCCGTGCACCCCAAGATCCGTGACGCATACCGGTACCGCATCTCCCACGCGCACCGGGCATTTTCTTTCATTCATTGTATTTCCTCACCGTTTCCGCAAAACCGTCGTCATACGATAGCCCGCATATACGAAAAAAACAAACATCGCCGTATAATCTACAAGAAAAACGGATAGCGTTTCGGCAAAGTCAAAAAACGCAAAATGGGCACGCAAAAATAAATAATCGACCACATCCCGCCGCCAAAACGCATAGGCGCCGTAGGCCGAAAGCGCCCAACCGGCTGCGCGCAGAAACGGCCACGCGCGGGGCATTTTTCTTCGCATCCGGCCCATGATGCTGTCCCCATGGAGCCCGACATGAAGCCCCATGAGCAAAAAGCCCCAATACGCCGCCGCCAAATGCACGCGGGAAGCTGCGGCATAACCGCCGCGTGCGGGCAAAAACGTAAACGCATGCCGAGAAAGACCGATGCCGCTTATCGTGACGGCGAGGACGCAAACGCCCATCAAAATGATGAGCAAAATTTGAAAAATCCGAACAGGCGGAAAGCGTCCGCGGCACATGCCGGCCAAAAACTGACGATTCAGCACGTGATGCCACGCAAAAAGCAAAAAAAAGGCAATGCCCAGCCACTCATGCGCCGCTTCCCCGAAAAGTCCGTAACTCATGAGGAGAAGAAGCGCCGCCGTCATCCCCACATTCAAAACCATCCGAAGCCGCATCGCGCCCGCCCCCTTTCGTTTCCTACATTATACAAAAAGAGGGAAAGCGGGTACAGAAAAATTTTTCGGAAATCACACAACACCATCTCACGCTCTGCTATAATAGAGGAAATATTTTTTCTTATAAAAAAAAGAGGACTGCCATGAAAAAATTTGATTCCATCATCCGCGAAAATGCCAGCGGCGGCAAAGGGCACATCGTCGTCTTGCCGCTTCTTTCCGAAGAAGAAATGAAAGATAAATGCCGTCTTTTCGCCCGCGTCACGATTCCGGCGGGCTGCTCACTCGGCGTCCATCGCCACACGGGCGACGGTGAATGCTATCACATTCTCTCCGGCCGCGGACGCTACACGCAAGACGAAGAAACCATCGAAGTCGGCGCAGGCGATACGACATTTTGCGCTGACGGTCATACGCACGGCATGGAAACGATCGGGGACGAGGATCTCGTTTTTATGGCCCTCATCATCTACAGCCGATAATAGCCGCCGGCCGCAACCCATTTCACAAAAAAAGAGCCGTGAAAAAGCAATCATGTTTTTTCACAGCTCCTTTTTATTTCCTGTTTTTCAGAAGAAATCATGCAAAGCAAGCAAGCCGATGGACAGCGATATCATTCCACGCGAAATTCATGTAATGTTTCTTTATTTTCAAAGAAACGTACACGAAGCGTGCCTTCGTTGCAATTGGCGACGGTCTGGAAAGCAGAGAGCCATTGCGTCCCTTCGGCTTTTAGCTGCTCAGGCGTCTTAGCGCGTTCTCTTTGGCCGATTTTTCTCATGATCTCTGTCATTTTATCTCGATTTTCTTCGGAAAGTGCATCTTGGGTCGTGTGAATACCCGCTTCATGATACAGTTCCGGATCGATTTCTTCAAAATCGCTGCGCGGATCAAATTCACTCGTATCGGGATCCAAGAGCTGCGAGAATCTGACTTTGTAAATCAGACGTGCCATATCCTCTTCCGTTTTCACAGCATCAATCCCGGCCATGAGAACATCATAGCGCCCTTTCCCGCATTGGAAAAGCGTACGATTCCGATATTCATCATTCACATAGAAATTAGCATGCGCACGCTGCCCATCAACCCAAATGAGCCGATTATCCACGAGTTCCAATATGCCGAAATGACCGGAAGCATCGGCCAGAAGGAGCGCTCCGCCCCAATCAAAGGTCTCTGTTTTGGCATTGTGGACATCCACCGTTTGCGCAAGAGCGACGGCTTCTTCCACATTCGCGCAGCGTTCGGCAAGGAACCTGCAAAGCGCCATCCAAGACATACGCTCTTTGGCTCCGGGATTTGTCCCGGTCGACGGTTTGATCCCCGTCGATTCCGGCTCTCCCATTCTCATATCGACTTCGACGTACAATCCCTTTTCATTCAAAGCGTCTTCCGAAAAAGCCAGAGCAGTTGCCAAATCCATCTCGGAAATTCCGTTTTTTGCCGCTTCTTCAAACGTCGGGCCAAAATACGGGTTATAAGAAATACAGACCGTCTTATAATGCCCGGGCACCGCGGTACGAAGGATATACGCCGGACGATCACTGTAGGCCAAATCCATGGAGCGACCGACGACCATATCGCCGTTATCCAACACTTTGGCGACAGCCGAACATCCCAATTTCTTATCCAGCATCAGGCTATCGGCGGCCAGCACCGCTTCCTGATCCACATGGTTAAGTGTGGGAAGCTCGATTACGTGATCGGCAACCACTTGGCCGCGAATCATTCCGGAGAAAGCAGCCGGCGCCTCCGCTACCGGTAAGACTTCTGCAACGGGCGCCGCCATGACGCCGCCATATCCCCATCCGATATTTACCGCCAATACAGCTGCGGCAAGTATTCTTTGTATTTTCTTCATAGCTACTCCTATTATTCTTCTACCGTAAGCAAATACGTCCGATCTTTATTTTCAAAGAAACTGACGCGGTATGTTCCTTTTTTGCAATTCACCACCGACTGAAAAGCGGAAAGCCATTCATGCCCTTCGGCACGTCTTTCTTCCAAACTCTTTCGGCGCTGTTCCAATCCCTGCCGACGCAAAATTTCCATCACGCGGTCACGATTTCCTTCGGCCATGGCTTCCGCTGCCGAATGAACGCCGATAGCAGCAAAAGGTGTCTCATCCATTTCCGCATAATCGCCGCACGGATCAAATTCGCAAGTATCGGGATCGGTAAGCTGAGAGAATCGCACCCGATACATGAGATCGGCCATATCTGCTTCCGTTTCCACACTCCCGAGATGACGTTTCAGCAAATCATAACGTCCCAGTCCACATCCCTGCTTCGCTTTTTCGCCATATTCGGAATTGAGATAGAAATTGGTCTGGATTTTTTCTCCGTCCAGCCAGATCAATTGATTGTCGACGAGTTCCAAAAGACCATAATGTCCGGTGGCATCCGCCATCATGATGCCGGCGCCCCAATTGAGATCGCCCAATTTCATATCATGCACATCTATCGTTTTCACGAGTTCCAATGCTTCATCGACCGTTGCGCATCTTTCGGCCAAGAAACGGCAAAGCGTCACATAAGAAAGACGATATTTCGCCCCGGGACGGGTCCCTTTGGAAATCTGAATCCCGGTCGACGGATCTTCCGGGTTTCTCATATTCATTTCAATATAGAAACCTTTTTCATTGAAGACATCTTCGGAAAACATGAAGGCAAACAGCATCTCCCGATCGGTCAATCCGCTTTCCTTTACTTCGTCAAAATCTTTTCCGAAATAAGGATTATAGGAAATTCCGACCGTCTTGTAGTATCCCGGCACCGCCGTACGCACGATATACGCCGGCCGCGTGCTGTACGCCAAATCCATGGAACGCCCGATAATCAAATCTCCGTCCGGAAGGACTTTGGCGGCCGCCGAGCAACCAAATTGCCCCAAAATTTCCTGATCTTTTTCAAAAACTTGATTGTAATCAACATAGGTAATTACGGGAAGCTCAATGACATGATCATCAATGACCTTCCCCATCACTTGTCGGGTGGTGACAAGCGGAGCCTGTAAAGCAGGCATATCTACCGGCGCCGCCGATACCATGCCTTCTGTAAAACCCATCCCCAAGGCCAACACAGCCGCGCTGGCCAGAATTTTCCATTTTTTCACGATCGCTCTCCTTCTTCTAACATAATGATCAATATACCGGCTCACCAAAACAAGAGATTTTTTACTCTACCGTAAATACATGCACCGATTGCGGATTTTCAAAGAAAAGTACGGAAAGAGTCCCTTGATTGCAATTGACGACCGTCTGGAATGCGGAAATCCATTGCTTGCCTTCGGCTTTGAGTTGTTCGGGAGATTTCGCCCGTTCTTTGGCTCCGATTTCACGCATAATGGCCATGACTTTCTCACGATTTTCCTCGGCCAGTGCTTCGGTGGTATTGGTAATCCCCGCCTTGTGATACGGCGCCGGATCAATTTCTTCAAAATCGCTGCGCGGATCAAATTCAGATGTATCCGGATCCAAAAGTTGTGAAAATCTCACTTTATAAATGAGACGTGCCATATCGTCTTCGGTCTTTACGGCATCGATCCCGCCCATGAGAACATCATAACGGCCCATCCCGCATTTAAAGAGCGTTTTTTCGCTGTATTCGGGAGCCACATAGAAATTGGCATGCGCCCGCTGACCATCCGTCCAGACGAGTTTGTTATCTACCACTTCGAGTACGCCGAAATGCCCCATCGCATCGGCGATCAAAAATCCGCCGCCCCACCGGAAATCATCCGAAACCAAATCGTGAATATCGATTGTCTTGGCCAAAGCCAGTGCCTCTTCCACGGTGGCTGCGCGTTCAGCCAAGAAGCGAATGAGAAGCCCCAAAGACATGCGATATTTCGCCTCGGGATTGGTGCCCGTCGTCGGGCGGATTCCCGTGGAGGCCGGTTCTTGCATTCTCATGTCCCCTTCAATATAAAGGCCTTTTTCATTGAAAACGTCTTCCGAAAATGCCAACAGCCTTACCGCTTGCTCTTGTGAAATCCCTTTTTGCGTCACCTCTTCAAAAGAAGGACCGCTAAATGGATTATAGGAAATCCCGATCGTTTTGTAACACCCGGGGGTAGCCGTACGCAGGATATAGACCGGACGATCGCTGAAAGCAAGATCCATCGAACGACCGACAACCATATCCCCATTGGGGAGGACTTTAGCGACGGCCGAACAAGCCATTTTCCCAAACATCTCCCGATCGGCTGCCATGAGGGCATCAAAATCCACATGGGTAAATGTCGGAAGCTCAATGACATACGGATCGAGAACTTTTCCGCTAATGGTGCGAGAAGCAATGATCGGCGCGCTTTGCACCGCATCCGCTTGGGCCACCGATTGTGCGCTCACACCCGTGCTTCCGAAACCGATTCCACAAGCCAAAATCGCAGCGCTCAAAAGCCATTTCATTTTTTTCATGTTTTTTCCATTTCTTTTAAGAATCGAACGACTCAAAATCATGGTTCCGATCTTACGCAAGACAAAAAAGAAAGAATTCTTTCTCCCTTTCCTTTTGCCCGAATTATTGATCGACCGTTACTTCAAAGACCAAGGTCGGATCTTCAAAGAACATGGCGTGAATGCTTTGCCGGTTGCAATTGGCGACGACTTGCCAAATGGAATACCAAAGCTGTCCTTCTTTTTTGAGCGTATCCAGCCCTTTGGCTCGTTCTCCGGCCATGACTTCATTGATGACCTTTCCCAGAATTTCGCGGTTTTTCTCATCCAACGCCTGATCGACGGTCAATTTTTCACCTTCTTGATTGATTCCCGGAATGGTATTTCCCGTAAATTCCGTACGCTGATCGAAGGGGCAAGTCGCCGGATCGAGCGTCTTGGAATATTGCACAAGCGACATCAATTTCGCCATATCTTCTTCTGTCTGTACGGCATCGCGCCCGGCTTTAAGTATCTCATACCGCCCAAGTCCCGTACCGTAGAGCGCGCGATCGCGATTGCCGCGCGAGAGGAAGAAATTTGTCTGCAGCTGCTCACCGGGGAGCCAGACGAGCTTATTGTCCACGAGTTCCAAAATGCCGTAGGTCCCGGTCGCATCGGCGATATAAATCCCCGCATTCCAATCGAGAAGTCCGGATTTCAGACTGTGCACGTCGACCGTCTTGGCCAATTCCACTGCTTCTTCGACAGATCCCGCGCGTTCTCCCAAGAATCGAATGAGCGCACCTGGCGACATCCGATATTTACCTTCGGGATTCGTACCGCGGCATTCGGCCAGCCCCGTCACTTCCGCATCTTCGGCGTTTCTCATATTTCCTTCGATATAAACGCCTTTTTCATTCATGATATCGATGGAAAAGAAGAGAAGCGGCAAGGTATCGATTTTCTTGATCCCGATTTCTTTGGCCTCATCAAAATCCGGACCGCCGAACGGATTGTACGCCAGCCCGACCGTGCGATAAAAACCCGGGACCGCCGTGCGGATAATATACGCCGGTTTATTCGTCACATTGAGGTCCATCGAGCGGCCGACGACCATATCCCCATTGGGCAGCACTTTGGCAACAGCCGAGCAGCCGTATTTCCCAAAATGTTCGGCATCCAAAGCCAATCCTTTTTCATAATCGATTTCGGTGAAAACCGGAAGCTCGATTACCTGACGCCCCAAGACTTTGCCGATGATTCTCTCTTCATCGGAGACCGCAACCGCCGTCTTAGGCGCCACAGTCTCGGAAACCGCCGCCGTCTCCGCTGCCTGCGAAATCCCGCCAAAACCAATCCCGGCCGCCAAAATTGCGGCGCACAAAAACAGATTTCTTTTCTTCATGCTATACCCCTTTCATAAAAACACGAATTATTTCTCAACCGCAAAATCAAAGACCAAATTCGGATCTTCAAAAAACATCACGTGCAAATTTTCCCGGTTACAATTGGCCACGACC
>CAVHIJ010000048.1:9999-11245 GCA_963635945.1 bacterium
CGGAATACCATTGCGTCCCATCGTCGCGCAGTTCCTGCAAAGACGGCTCCTTCTCGAAACGGTAAGTTTCATCAATGACGGCAAGGAGCCGTTCCTTATTTTCCGGGTTCCTCGCTTCCGGTACCGTCAAGACGCCACCCCATTCGACAAAAGCGGGATCCGGGCCGGTAAATTCGGTGATCGGGTCAAAGAGGCATGTGTACGGCGTGCGGATTTGCGAATATTTCACTTTGGCAATGAGATTCATCATATCCTTTTCCGTCAGGACATCGTCGATTCCCTTTTGCAATAATTCATAACGTCCGTACCCACTCCCGAAAATCGCTTTATCTTTGTATTCGTCATTCACATAGAAATTGGCCTGCGCATTTTGTCCGTCAAGCCAAACGAGCTTATTATCGACGAGCTCCAAAAGACCGCGATGTCCGAAAGCGTCGACCATCAAAACCGCGCCGCACCAATCGAAATCCTTCGTGCGCATTTCGTGCACATCGAGTGTCTCGGCCAGTGCCGCCGCTTCTTCCACCGTGGCGCAGCGTTCACCCAAGAACCTCGGAAGAGCCGCAAAGCTCAGGCGATATTCCGCCCCCGGATTGGTACCCGAAGAAGGCAAAATGCCCGTTTCTTTCGGCTCACCCGGACGCATATTCGCCTCGATGTAAAATCCCTTTTCGTTCATGACATCCGTCGTGAAAAAGAGAAGTTCCGAAATATCTCCTTCGGAAACGCCTTTCTCCGTCACTTCCGCAAAGGTCGGCCCTCCGAACGAGTTGTAAGCGAGCCCCACCGTCTTGTAGAAACCGGGCACCGCCGTGCGAAGAACGTAGGCCGGGCGATTGCTGTAATACAAATCCATCGAGCGGCCGACAATCGTATCCCCGTTATCCAGCGTCTTTACGATTGCCGAGCAGCCGTATTGCCCAAAAAGCCTGTCATCGTCGGCAAGCCCTTTTTCATAATTGATTTCCGTAATGACCGGAAGCTCAATCACATGACTGCCCCATACCTTTCCTTTGACATAACTACCGGCCTCTTGCGTCGCCGCGATCGTAACAGCCTCTGCCATCGGTGCATCCGCTGCCAACGAAATCCCGCCGAAACCGATCCCGGCCGCCAAAATTGCGACACCCGGCAAAAGACGCAATTTCTTCATAATGCTATCCCTTCTTATTTGGAACAAAATTTTATTCTTCTACCGCAAAATGATATATCGGATCGCGTTCTTCAAAGAACCGGACAAGCAGAC
>CAVHIJ010000049.1:0-4622 GCA_963635945.1 bacterium
CTTCGGGCATGGGTGGTTTTCCTGCACAAGGGAGCGCCTCGTGGGCGCGATAGCGGAAAATTGACACGAAACTTAAAATGCCTGCTTCGAAAGCCGAGCGTCGTAAGATTGCCCGACCGTTATAAATTTGCCGATGCCGCATGTATCGCGCAGCAGGATAATCGGATGAAAAATTTATTTTTTCAGTCTCATGCGGAGCGCATTCATCACGACGGAGACCGAGCTCGTCGCCATGGCGGCGCCGGCCAGCATCGGCGACAAATACCCGCATGCGGCAAGCGGAATTCCGATGATATTGTAGATGAGAGCCCAGAAAAGATTTTCGCGGATATTTCTCATCGTGCGGCAGCTGATACGGTGCGCTTCGAGTGCGGCGGCGATATCGCCGGAGAGCAGCACGACGCCGGCCGATTCGATGGCGGCGTCCGTCCCGCCCCCCATCGCGATCCCGATGTCGGCGGCGGCGAGTGCGGGCGCGTCGTTGATGCCGTCCCCCGTCATGGCGACAGGTCCGTTTCCTTTTCGGATTTCGGAAACGATCTCCGCTTTATCTTCCGGAAGGACGCCGGCGCGGACATGAGAAATGTCGACGGCGGCGGCGACGGCTCCTGCGACGCGCGGATTATCGCCTGTGACGAGCCACGGCGTGACGCCTTCTTTCATAAAGGCGGCGGCGACGGCGGCGGCGTTTTCCCGAATGGTGTCGCTCACGGCAAAAGTGGCGAGGACGACCCCGTCCCAAGCCAAATAGGACACGGAGGCGCCTTCGTCTTCCCACGCGTCGGCGGACATATCGGAAACGGAAATTCCGGCGGTTTCCAAAAATCGTTTTTGCCCCAGGAGGACGGGTTTATTGTCATAGACAGCGCGCATGCCGCGGCCGGGCACCGTTTCCGTATCGGTCAAGATGACAGGGGCCGCCGTTTCCGAAAAGTCGAAAAGGGCGCGCGCGATGGGATGCGAAGATTCCGCTTCGATCGCACGGAGGAGCGAGCGCGCCGTTTCCTCGTTTCCTTCCGAAAAAAGGGCATGGGAAACGGATAATTTTCCTTCGGTGAGCGTCCCCGTCTTATCGAAGACGATCGTTTTGACGGAGGCGAAATTTTCGAGATCGGGCGCGGTGCGGAAGAGGATGCCTTTTTGCGCGGCGATGCCGGAGCCGACCATGATGGCCGTCGGTGTCGCAAGGCCCAGCGCACAGGGGCAGGCGATGACGAGGACGGCGGCGGCGTGTATGAGCGCGGCTTCGGCCGTCCCTTCGAGGAAGAACCATACGGCGCCCGTCACGAGTGCGATTCCGATCACGACGGGGACGAAGATGCCCGCGATGCGATCGGCGAAACGCTGCACGGGCGCTTTGGAATTTTGCGCGCTTTCGACGGTCCGGATGATGCGCCCGAGCATGGAATCGGCGCCGACGCGCGTCGCTTGCATCGTAAAGGAGGTGAGACCGTTCACCGTCGCGCCGATGACGGCATCTCCCACGTGTTTTTCGACGGGAAGGCTTTCGCCCGTCACCATGCTTTCGTCCAGCGTCGCGTCGCCTTTCAAAATGATGCCGTCGGCGGGGACGCGATCGCCGCCCGCGACGAGGAGTATGTCGTCTTCCATGATGTATTTGGCCGGCTTTTCGACGAAAGTGTCTCCGTCCCAGACGCGTGCCGTCTCGGGGGAAAGTTTCATCAATTCGCGAATGGCCGCGCCTGTTTTCCGTTTCGCCGCGCCTTCCATCCATTTCCCGAATAGGATGAAGAAAATGAGGCCGGCGGATGTTTCAAAATATAAATGACGGGCGCCTGCGAGGTACATCCACGCGCTGTAGAAAAAGGCGACGGAGGTGCCGAGCGCGACGAGGACGTCCATCGTGAGCGCGCCGCTTCGGATCGCCGCCCACGCGCCGCGGTAGTAGAGAATCCCCGGCCCGAATTGAGAGAGGGCGGCCAAAAGAAACTGGAGCCACGCGGGGAGCATTGGCCAAAGTCCCGCCGATTCACCGATCATGCCGATCATCATGGGCGCCCAAAGGAGGCCGGCAATCAATACAAGATGCCGGCGTTTTTTTTCTTCGCGCCGCTCCGTTTCTTCGGGATCTTCCGTCGCAGACGCGCCGAAGCCCAATTTTTCGATGCGGGAAATGAGATCCGTTTCCCGGATTTTCGAAGGATCGTATATAAATTCTCCGCGACCGGTGATGAGATTGACGGCGGCGGACTCCATGCCGTCCATGCGTGACGTCACGCGCTCAATCCGCGCCACGCACGCCGCGCAGTGCATCCCGGTGATGGAAAGAGTCGAAGTTTTCATGACGGGTCTCCTATTTTGCTTTCGATAGTCTCAGAATAAGCATTTTACAAATTTTTGTCAATATGCGTTGATGCGCGGATGCGCGGATGCGTTGATGCGCATCCTAAATCTCATGGCCCATGCCTCATGCCCCATGCCTGTATTTCCTCATTTCCCATTTCCTCCCTTTTTTGCTACAATAAGAGAAAAGAAAGGAGCCGATGCGAATGATTCCCTATTTGGCGCCGAAAGAGGCGGCGCGGGCGGAAACGGAAATCAAGAAATCGCGATTCATTGCCGATATATTCCCCGTTTCCGATGCTGCGGAAGCCGAGGCGGCGTGGGTGCGCGTGCGCAAAGAATTTTACGACGCGACACACCATTGCTTTGCGTGCCGAATCGGGACGGGGCTCCCTTATGAAAAATCTTCCGACGACGGTGAGCCGCAGGGGACAGCCGGGCATCCGATGCTGCGCGTCCTCCGCGCAAAAGAAATCACAAACGTCTGCGTCATCGTCACGCGCTACTTCGGCGGCATCAAGCTCGGGACGGGCGGCCTTTCCCGCGCCTATGCGGGCGCCGTTTCCGACATTTTGGAAACAGCCCCCCTTCTCCGCTACGTGCCCCACATGCGCGCGCATCTTTCCGTCCCCTACGACCTCGTCGGACTATTCGAAAATACAATCAAAGACACGGACGTCATCGTCGCATCCCGAAATTTTGCGGAAACGGCCGACATCATCTGCCTTGTGCCGATACCCTCGGCCGAAACCGTTCGCCGAAACCTGACCGATCTTTCCGCCGCACGTATCACGTGGGAAGACATCGGCGAAGAATACGTCCCTCTGGAGGTGGAAACATGATTACGCGTGAGCCCGAATTGCAATTTCTCATCCGAAATAAAGACAGCGAAAAAATTAAAATCCTTTGCGGCATGCGCGGCAGCGGGAAAACGCAAATTTTAGCCGCCTATCGTCGCCGCCTTTCCGACGCGGGCGTACCGGCGGCGCGGATTTTCCACGCGGATCTCGCCGCGCCCGCGTACCGGCACCTCACCGCGCACGAACTCTATCGCAAAATTTACGACACCTACCCGGACGGCCGCCCCGCATACATCTTTCTCGACGACATTCTCCGTTTCGACGGCGCGGAACGCCTCGTCGACGGCCTTTACCGCATTGCGAATTTCGACATTTACCTCACGGCCGACGGCGGGCCGAAAAGCCTCGCGCCCCTTTTGGCGACACTTCCCGGCCGCTGCCTCTACCGCACCGTGTACCCCTTTTCCTACGCCGAGATCGTCGGGAAACCGAGCCTCTCCGCGTTTCTTTCTTATGCCGAAAGCGCAAGCCTTCCCGCCGCTTACGAAAAAGAGGAAACAAGCGCTTTGGACGCCGCCGTTTCCGCCGCCGTGTATCATGAAATCATGGACGATGCGAATATCCGCAAAGCCCTCCTCGAAAAAATTCTGACCTATCTCTCGGCGAAAACGGGTGACATTCTCGACATGAAAGATATTGCGGCGCACGCCGGCCGCACCGGACGACCGCTTCTTGCAAAAACACTTATTTCCTATCTGTCCGCATCGGAAGCGGGCGGACTCCTTCTCATCGCGCCTGCCGTGAATCCGACGGACACGGAAACGAAAGGAAAATTCCCGACGCGTTTCCGTGCCTTCTTCCCCGACACCGCGATGACGGGACTTTTCGGCGAAGGCGCCGGCGCCCCGTATCGGAAAATTCTGAATACCGTCGCCGTCGAATTATGGCGCCGCTCCGATGTCGTGCAATGTGCGGAAACCGAAGCCGGCCCCATCGATTTCCTGACGGAAAAAGACAGCATCCGAAGCCTCATCCAATGCATCCCGCGCTTCGATGCGCCCGATGCGGAAACGAAAATCAAAGCGCTCGCGGCCGCGCCGGACAATTTCAAAAAAATCATCCTCACTCTCTCCCCCGCCCCCGCCGAAGACGCCCCCGGCATTATCACGGAATATCTCCCGGCTTGGATGGTGAGGTAGGGAGTGAAGAGTGCAAAGGCGCGCTCGGCGTAGTGCGATATTTGTGCCGAAGCTATGGGCTATGGGCCGTGAGCCGTGGGCTTTTAAGCGGAGCGCTGCGCGGCATTTTTATCATCGCTCGCTTCGCTCGCTCGCCGGCTCCGCCGGCATAAAACAGGAATTTGTCGCGAAGCGACACCTGTGAAAGCTCATAGCTCACGGCTCATGGCATTTTCGAAATGCAGCACAAAAAAACTGTGGACAAAAGTCCACAGTTTTTGCTTCCGGCACATATTTCGCATTATCCTTTCGGCAGGATCACCACGTGGCGGTAGGAGCC
>CAVHIJ010000049.1:4632-11168 GCA_963635945.1 bacterium
TTCCTGGAGGGCGAGGTGGATCATCCGGCGTTCGCCGGGATCCATCGGTTCGAGTTCGACGGGGGCGCCGGTTCTCTTGGCTTTTTCCGCCAGGCGGAGCGCAAGCGTCGTCAGCGTCTGTTCGCGGCGGATGCGGTAATTTTCCACATCGAGCAGCACGAAATAACGATGATGATAGAGCTTGCCCGCAGCTAGATTCGTGAGATATTGGAGAGAATTGAGCGTGCGGCCGTGCTTACCGATAAGGATGCCGAGGCCTTCCCCGTGAAGATTGAGGAGAATGCGATCGCGGCTCATCATTTTTTCCATTGTGACGGTAAGGCCGATGGAGCGGAAAATGCCTTCGAGGAATTTCTTCGCTTCCTCGGCGGTCTCATTTTGCTCCTCCTGCGAAAATTCGCGTTCTTCGCGGCGGCCGGCCGGCTTTTCGCCGTCATCGGATAATTCTTCTTCCGCTTCTTCGGAAACTTCTGCGGCCTTTGTTTCTTCCGTTTCTTCTTTTTCGGAAATTTCGGAATTTTCGGAAACTTCTTCCGCCGTATCTTTCGCTTCTTCGATGATTTCGGAAGCGGCGGCGAGGGCTGCGACTTCGGCCGCTTCCGGGGCTTTTGTTTCCGCGGTTTCTTCCGTTTCCGCCTTCGCCGATACTTCTACGATGGCGTCTTTTTTACCGAAACCGAAAATGCCCGTTTTCGCTTCTTCGAGGACGCGGATATTCGCTTCTTCTTTTGAAATGCCGAGCTCCAGCAATGCTTTTTGCGTCGCTTCCTCGACGGCCTTTCCCGTTGCTTTTACAGTCTGCATATTATTCCTCTTTTCCGCCCGCAGGGGACTTTTCACCGGATTTCGGTTTCTTTTCGGATACGATTTTTTCTGATTTGACGGTGCCGTCTTTCTTTTTCGTTACTTTTTTCACGACGACTTTTTTTACGACTTTTTTCTTCGGTTTGTCCGAATTGTCGACGGTCACGACGCCGCGTTTCTTTTCGTCCGGTTTATTTTCTCCGCGGAACATGATAAATTGCTGTACCATTTGGAACAGGTTGCATACGACCCAGTAAATGACGAGGCCGCTCGGGAAATTCAAGCTGATGTAACCGATGAAAAGCGGCATGAAATACATCATCGTCTTTTGCGTGCCCTGTACGTTTTTCGGCGTGGTCTGGTAGGAAATGAACCAGGTGGACAGAGCCGAGAGGACGGGGAGAATGTAGGTCGTATCCGCTTGCGCCAGGCTGTCGAGCCAGAGGAAACTTTCATGCCCCGGATCGTAGGCGAATCCTTGGAGGGCATAGTAAATGGCGACCAGGAACGGCATTTGAATCAAAAGCGGCAAGCATCCGGCCAGCGGCGATACGTTATTTTCGCGGTAGAGCCGCTGCATTTCGGAATTGAGTTTCGCTTTGTCGTTTTTGTATTTGGCTTGTACGGCTTTGATTTTCGGCTGAATGGCCTGCATGCCTTTCATCGAGCGGATTTGCTTGACGGCCAGCGGCAGGAGAATCAGCTTGATGGCAATCGTGAGGACGATAATCGCAATGCCGTAGCTCGGGAATCCCATGCTTTTCGAGAATTCATAGCAGAGCTGCAATGCGACGCGCATCCAGTCCGCCAGGATTCCCACGAGCCATGCGAATACCGGGATTTGGAAATCTGACATAGAATGTACTCCTTGTTGCGTGCGGTCTTCGTTTCAACCGCAGCGATGAGGGAAACAATGGTTGAGACGCGCTCTTGTTTTCATGCGCGGCTCGGGACGGTTTGTGTGAGACGGGTAAACAAATAGTTCGATTGTTTCAAGTGAAAAAGCAATCCATTACGGCACGGGATCATAGCCGCCCTTGTGAAAGGGATGGCATTTCAAAATCCTTTTGACGGCCAGGTAGCCGCCTTTTAGGGCACCGTATTTTCGGATTGCTTCGAGCGCATATTCGCTGCATGTCGGTACGAACCGGCAGCACGGCGGTTTGAGCGGAGAAATATAGGCGCGGTAGAAACGGATGAGTGCAATGAGAATTGTTTTCATGAGCCCCTCCGTTTACGCTTTCGGATGCCCTTTTCGGACTTCCGTTTCCTTTGTTTCCTCCAAAATCCCCGCCTTGCGCCACAGGGCAAGGATCGCCTTTTCGGCCTCTTGATATGTCGCTTCCGTCAGGAAATTTCCTGCCAGAAGCACGGCGTCGTAGCCGTCTTTGAGCTCGCGTCGATGGAGACGATATACTTCTTTCATCAGGCGGCGTGCGCGATTTCTCGCAAAAGCATGCCCGATTTTTTTCGTCGAGACGAAACCGATGCGTATGGGGTGTGAGCCGTTCTTCACCAAATAGAGAAGACCGGCGCGATTACCGAAACGCTTGCCGCGCATGTAAATGCGTCGATAATCCGCACGCCGGCGGATCCGCATATCGCGCGTCAAAGTATACCGCACGTTTTCCGTGTCCATCGAATCAGGCACTCAGTACCTTTCTGCCTTTTGCTCTTCTTCTCTTCAATACGATGCGGCCTGCTTTCGTTTTCATGCGAGCGCGGAAACCGTGCGTACGTTTTCTCCAGGTATTATTCGGCTGGAATGTCATTTTTGCCATGTTTTACACCTCCTTACGTCTTTCCGGCAGTGTATTTGTCTACACCGTAACAGCATAATTATATATAAAGAGAGGGATTGTGTCAATTGGGAAACGGGGAAAGTGTAGAGTGCAAAGTGCAGAGTGCAAAGTGCAAAGGAAACCGGTGTTGCTTCACGGGAAATGGGAAATGGGAAATGGGCGCGCTCGGTTGTAGCCCCCGCCGACGGCTGACAACTGACGGCTGACAGCTGACGGCTTTAAGAGGTGTCGCCTGCGGCGACGGATTTTTATATGGCACCGATGCCGCTTCGCTGATCGGTGAGAGGTGTCGCTTCGCGACGATTCCTGTTTTAATCGGCGCGAAGCGCCTCGCCGGCTCCGCCGGCATAAAAAATGCGCGAAGCGCCACCGATACCTTGGCTCCCCTGAAAGGGGAGCTGTCAGGCACGAAGTGACTGACTGAGGGGTCGCGCACTATGTATGCACGCAGTTGTAGGGGTACTAATCTTGTCGCTAACGGGCGGCACCCTATAAGACAGAGCCCAATGTGCCTGACTCGGGAGGCGCTTCGCTCCGCTCGCGCCGGCTCCCCTTTCAGGGGAGCCAAGAACAAAACAGGAATATGCGCGCAGCGCATCCTGCAGCCCATCACGCATCACTCATCGCCCATCACTACAATACGATATGCGCGCAGCGCATCCTGAATTGCTCATTGCTAATTTCCTTTGCGCTTATGCACTATGCACCGTTTTCCATATTATAGCGAATTTTTCGCGGAAACATGTTTCCTTGTTTCCTAAATTCCCTTTCCTATGTTAGAATAATTAAATAACATGAAACGATGCGGTACGTAAAGGAGGAGACGATATGGGACTCAAAGAATATACATTCGGATACGGTACGGGGACGCAAAGTGTGTGGCTGCCGGAGGAGCATGTGTCCGATGTGATTGAAGGGAATGCGACGCCCGCGGTCGATGTGAAGGAGGCGACGCTTTCTTGCATGCGTCATCCGATCGGCGCGGCGCCCCTGGCCGAGACGGTGCGCCCGGGCGAAAAGGTGTGCATCGTGTGCGCCGATGTGACGCGTTCGTGGAATCATTCGGATCAATTCGTGATTCATATTGTGAATGAATTGAATCTGGCCGGTGTGCCGGATGAAGATATTTGCATCGTGTTTGCGCAGGGGACGCACCGCGCGCAGACGCCGGAGGAGGATATCCGCGTCGTCGGCGAGGAAGTGGCGCGCCGCATTCGCTTGTATCAGCACGACAGCCGCAATAAGACGGAGCTGATGTATATGGGGGAAACGTCGCTCAAAACGCCCGTTTGGATTAATCGGCATGTGGCCGAAGCGGATCGCGTCATTTTGGCAAACGGTATCACGACGCATCTTTTTGCCGGTTACGGCGGTGGGCGGAAATTGATTTTGCCGGGGGTCGCCGGTTGGGATACGATTCAGAAAAATCACGTGCATGCGCTTTCGGATACATTCGGCGGTGGGGTGAATCCGGAAACGAGAAGTGCGAAGCTTTCCGGCAATCCGGTCAATGAGGATATGTTGGAAGCGTCCGAGATGATAAAGCCGTGTTTCCTTGTGCATTCCATCACGAATTCGGACGGGGACATTTGCCAAATGGTCGGCGGGGATCCGTATGAAGCGTGGCTGGCGGGGACGAAGGCGGTCTACGAAATTCAGAAAGTTTCTTTTAGACAAAAAGCGGATGTGAGCTTTGCGGGGGCGGGCGGTTATCCGAAAGATGTATCGCTCTATCAGGGGACGAAATGTTACGATCCGGCCGAGCAGGTGACGAAACCGGGCGGCATCATCATCGCGATCATGGAAGCGCGCGATATCATGGAGCCGCCGGAATACATGAACAGTTTCCGCTTTGAAACGCAGGATGAAATGGAAGCGGCGCTCCGCCAAAATTTCACGATTCCGTTCTTCGTCGCTTTTAATCTTTTCTCGATGGCGCATCGGTACACGATTTATCTCGTGACGCGTAAGGAAAATTTCGAGGAAGTCAAGAAGACGCATCAGATCCCGGTAGAAACGGTGGAAGAGGCGTGGAAACTGGCCAAGGAGCAGCTCGCGCGTGAGGGCAAGACGGATTACAGTATCAATATCATGCCGCATTGCGCGGCAATCGTGCCCGAATTAATTCAATAATTGTTCGCAACGAAAAAATCCGTGAACTTTTGGAGTTCACGGATTTTTTTCGTTGAAAGTGCAAAGTGCAAAGGGAAACAGGTGTCGCTTCGCGGCATTTTTATAAGTGCTCGCTTTGCTTGTTCGCCGGCTTCGCCGGCATATAACAGAATTTGTGCCCGAAGGGCACACTTCTCACCGATCAGCGAAGCGTCATCGGTGCCATAGAAAAATTTCGTCGCCGCAAGGCGACACCTCTTAAAGCCGTCAGCCGTCAGCTGTAAGCCGTCGGCTGACGGCTTTAAGAAGTGCGCATCTTTCGTTTGATAGTCTTATGGGCTGATAGTCTCGTGTATAAATATATGTTTCAAAATTCAGAACGCGTCCGAGGCGGAGCCGGGGGCGGTGAGCCATTTCAGAAATTCGGGGTAGACTTCTTCGAGGTGCATGACGAGGAGGTTTAGCATGGTGCGGATGATTTGCGGATCGAAATGCGCGCTCGCGGAGGGGAGGCACACGTCGAGATACACGTCGCCGCTCTCGGCCTGTGTGTATTTGAAAAGGGCGTGATTGGCATTTTGTTTCCGCAAAAAATCGAGGAAACGATCGTTTCCCGGGAAATTCGTGAAACGTTTCCCCATGCTTACGCGAATGGCGGTGAAGATGCTCGTGTCGGTGATGACGCCGGTGAGGAGGCGGTACGGTCCGATGGGAAGCGCCGTCACAAAGGATACGGTGTCGATATCGTCGCCGATTTCATGTTTTTGGAAAAACGTGAGGCCTTCTTTTTGAAAATAAGCATCCAGTGCTGCGGCTTTCGGATTCATGACAGTGGCTCCTTGGTGGAAATGGGAAATGGGGAATGGGGAATGGAGTATGCTCGGCTTTGCGTTACATTTGTGTCGGAGACTGTCAGACGTGAGACGTAAAACAGGAATTGTCGCCGGAGGCGACACCGATTAAAAGTCTTACAGTCTGATAGTCTTTATTTCGTCAATGCCTCAAAAAGTCCTTTTCGGAAAAGATTCGCTCCCCCGTTTGCCGGGTGGCGGAGGGGGATGGCGGGGATGTCGGCGGCTTGCAGGGTTTCCTCGCTTTTTCGTCCGATGGCCAAAAGAAGTGTCGGGCGGGCGATTTCGAGAAGTTGTTTCGTAAATGCAAGGCCGCCCGCGAGTTCTTTCTCTGTCGGGGTGCGATTGGTGAGGGGGGCGTTTTCTTTGTGGGGATGGAAGGGGAAAATATTCCAGAGCAGGAAATCTTCGGGCGCAAGACCGGCTTTTGCGGCGCTTTTCCAGACGACGGTGTCGGTCGGCTCGTTGAATCCTTCTTTTCGTTGCTTGTCGTTTGCAAGGAGCGGGGAATCTTCGCGGCTCGTGCGTCGGCCTTCCCGGCCCAGCACCATATCGGCGGAAACGGCGGGATGGCGGGAGAGGAGCATGCGCTCGCAGGTCATGGCGATCCCGGTGAAACGTCCGCCTTGATATCCGCAGGCTTCGGCGATGAAGAGGACGCGCGCGCGCCCGATGCGCCGAGACAGATATCGTGCCAGATTTTCGCGCCGGATTTCGGCCGCGCCGTCGATATCGAGCGCCGGATCTTCATCCCGCCAGGGATTGCAGACGAGCGGCGCGCCGTATGCGGCAAGTTTCTCAATAAAATCGTCAATTTCTCTCATGTTCCCTTTACACTCTGCACTTTGCACTCTGCACTCAAACACTCTGCACTCTGCACTCAAACACTCTGCACTCTGCACTCAAACACTCTGCACTCTGCGCTTTTATAACAAGATATGCGCGAAGCGCATCCTGAAGCTCATGC
>CAVHIJ010000050.1:0-9788 GCA_963635945.1 bacterium
ACTCAGCCTCCCGTAAATGCGTAAAAAAATAAAATTTCTTCTCAGAAACTATTTTATTATAACACAGAATAAATTCATTCGCTTCCTTTTTCGATATGAATTTTCACCTTTTGCGATTTTTCCTTTCTGTTTCAAAAATGATTAATAAAAATATTTGTTTTCAAAAAGAAAATCAATTATAATGTTATTGTGAAATAATCTTTTTGAGGAGGTGATAGGATGCCACGCAATGAAAGTCCCGAATATCAAAAAGATGCGGACGAGCTGATTCGCCGCCGCCAATGGAAACGTCTTCTCACAGCGACATTCGTGCTGGATGCGCTGTCCGCCCGCGACAGTTACGGAAACCAAATCGCACGGGAAATTTTCGAGCGCACGAATCGTTTGTATCGTCCGAATCCGAATGAAATGTATCCGGTGCTTCGTTTCCTCGAAGATCGGCATTTGGCCGAAAGTGAATGGGATTCGCCGGATAAACGCAGCAAGCGCATTTACCGCATCACGGAAAAAGGCCGCGCCGCCGCGCCGTATATGAAACAATGCGTCGTGGAATGGGCCCATTCGCTCCGCGATTTCGCCGATAATATCCAAGAGCAGTTCGGCGAAAAATAAGGGGTGCCGGGCGGAAACACAGCGCCGGATTTCCCTTTCCCGGTGTGCGGCGTTTCCTTGACAAAACCCAAGCCGCCACGTATAATGTTTGAGTTGATAATTTTTCTCGGACGGTTCTCCGAGAGACTGACGAAACCACAGAATTTGTAAGTGAGGAGGTGCCAATATGCCGGCTCCGAAAAACAAAAGCTCGAGAGCGCGCCGTGACAAGAGACGTGCCAATTGGAAATTGACCGTACCGGGTCTCGTCGAATGCCCGCAGTGCCATGAAATGAAAATGCCGCATCGCGTATGCCCGAATTGCGGTTTCTACAAAGGAAAATCCGTCATCGCGGCCAAGACCGAAGACTGATAGGCAAAAGAAAAAGATCTGTGAATATCTTATTCACGGATCTTTTTTTTGTGCAAAAATCTGCCGCTCGGCTTTGTGCCTCCGCCGGCACACAACAAATCCGTCGCCGCAGGCGACACCTGAATTGTTAATTGCTAATTGCTAATTTTACTTCTGTATTCTTCCGATTCTCGCAACGGGTTCGTCGCCCAAAAGTTTCGCAAATGCGGAAACGGGAAATTTACGGAGCTCGGCGTTGTAGGCGTCGGCGGCGCGATTGTAGGCGGCGCGCGTGACGGCGAGACGATTTTCCGCCGCTTCCAATTCTTTCAGAAGACTCCGAAAATCTTCGCGCGCCATCAAATACGTATACGATTCGGCGGCCAGCACCAATGTCCCGATATCCGAAGAAAGAATATCATTGGGCGCGGCCATTTGTTTCGCATTTTCCGCGGAAATCACGGTGACGGCAGCCTCTTCGGCTTCTTTTCGAATCGCCGCTTCTTTGGAAGAAAACGCTTTGAGCTCGCGGCAAAGATCCGGCACCAGCTTGGCGCGCGCCGCTGCCGCTTCATGCACGGCGCTCCACGATGTTTCCACATCCGCGCGATACGGCGTCAGTTGCGAGGCCGTGTAAAAAAGTCCGCCGGCCAAAACGACCGCGCACACTGCCAAAAGAAACAAAATCTTTTTCATTGGTTTCCTCCTCCGAGAAAATTCTGCTTCTCGTCCTTTCGCATTTGCAAAAACGAATACAGCGCCTCGGCCGCCGTCCGATTCATCCCTTTTACCTGAGCCAGCTCCTCGACGCCGGCTTTTTTCATTTCATCAAGAGACCGAAAAGCACGCCACAGCGCGTTTCGCCGCGTCGGGCCGATGCCGGGCACGTGATCCAAAAGCGATTCGGCATTTCGTTTCACAATCTGTTTCCGATGATACGTAATGACGAAACGATGCGCCTCATCACGGATGAATTGCAAAAGCTGCAGCGCCGGCTCATGAGGATCAAGCAAAATCGGCGCCTCCCCCGCTTCCGTATAAATTTCTTCCATGCGCTTGGCAAGCCCGATGACCGGTGCATCGATGCCCGCCGCGCGGATGACGGGAAGCGCCGCCGAAAGCTGCCCCGCACCGCCGTCGAGCACGATTAAATCGGGTTTCGGCCAATCTGTTTCGTTCCCGTAACGCCGCGCCATCACCTCGGCCATTGATTTGAAATCGTCGGGCGTCCCTTCCGTCGTTTGCAATTTAAATTTCCGATACTCGCTCTTCGCGGGCCGCCCGCCTTCGAAAACGACCATCGAACCGACGGTTTCCGCGCCCTGATTATGCGAAATATCGAAACATTCCATCCGCTCGGGAAGCCGCGGCAAATTCAATTTTTCTTTGAGCGTCCGCAGTGCCCCCGCCTCGCGCGCATCGCGGTATTCCCATTGCAATTTTTTATCCGCCAAATATTTTTCCGCATTCGCCCGCGCCATATCTTTGAGCCGCCGCTTGAAACCGCGCTCGGGCACAAAAAGATGAATCTCGCTCCCGCGCCCCCGGGACAGCCACGCAGCCAAAAGTGCCGCATCCTCGGGAAGAAACGGGACGAGAATGTCTTTGGGGACGGACACGGCATCCGCGCCGTAAAATTCTTTGAGGAAACCGGCCAAAATCGCCGCATCCGTCTCACCCGCCGTCTCGGACATATTGTAATTTTCTTTCCCGATCATGCGCCCGTAGCGAATATAAAAAACTTCAAATGCCGTATGCGTCTCGTCGCGCGCCATGCCGATGACGTCGAGATCCCCGGTATGGGCGACGATGTGCTGGCGCTGCTGCACGCTTTCCACCGCGCGCAGCCGATCGCGCAGTTTCGCCGCCTTTTCAAAATCCATCACGCCGGCTGCTTTCTCCATTTCTTTTTTCAGTCTTGCGGCAAGCGCCGTCGATCGTCCCTCGAAAATGTCGGAAATACCGGAAACGATTGCCGCATACTCTTCTTTCGTGCAAAGCCCCATGCAGGGCGCCGCGCAAAATCCCAGATGATATTGGAGACACGGACGCACGACTTTCATACTCCGGCACGTCCGAATCGGATATTCGGCGCGCAAAAGGCGCAGCGTTTCCTTGAGGCTTCCCACATCCGTGAAAGGCCCGAAGTACCGCGCTCCGTCCTCGCGTTTGATATTTCTGGTGATGAACATCCGCGGCCATTCTTCCTTCGTGATCTTAAGATACGGATAACTTTTGTCGTCGCGAAGCGAAATATTGTATTTCGGATGCAATTCTTTGATAAGACTGCATTCCAAAATGAGCGCTTCCATCTCCGTTTCCGTCATCGTGATATCCAAATCCTCGGCATGACGCATCATGGCAGCGACTTTCGGCGCGCGATTTTTATCCTCACGCACATAGGAACGCACGCGATTTTTGAGATTCACCGCTTTACCGACGTAAATCACTTTTCCGTTTTTGTCTTTCCACCGATACACGCCGGGGCTCGTCGGGAGCGCCTCTACTTTGGCGCGTATATTTTCATTCACCGCTATCATGATGAGCTTCCATGAACGCGCGCGTGCGCTCGATCACCGGTTTCAAATATTGGCCGGTATACGAACGCGCCACCTCGCAAATTTCCTCCGGCGTCCCCGTCGCGATGACTTCGCCGCCGCGATCGCCGCCTTCCGGCCCCAAATCAATGACATAATCGGCCACTTTCACGACGTCCAAATTGTGCTCGATCACAATGACGGTATTTCCCTGATCGACCAAACGATGCAAAATGCGGAGCAATTTTCGAATATCTTCGCTGTGAAGACCCGTCGTCGGTTCGTCCAAAATGTAGAGCGTGCCGCCCGTTCCGCGGCGCAAAAGCTCCGTCGCCAATTTCACCCGCTGCGCTTCCCCGCCGGACATCGTCGTCGCGGGCTGCCCCAAATGGATATACCCCAAGCCGACTTCCTGCAAGGTTTCCAATTTCCGCAAAATTTTCGGATGGTTATCAAAAAATTCGATAGCTTCATCCACCGTCATATTGAGCACATCGGAAATATGTTTCCCTTTATACGTCACCTGCAAGGTCTCTCGATTGTAGCGTGCGCCGTGGCAAGCCTCGCACGGGACGTATACATCGGAGAGAAATTGCATTTCGATTTTTAAAATTCCATCGCCCCGGCACGTTTCGCAGCGCCCGCCTT
Source organism: bacterium (assembly GCA_963635945.1). Lineage (GTDB taxonomy): Bacteria > Bacillota > Negativicutes > Veillonellales > Dialisteraceae > UBA1822. Next base: position 4,129 of record CAVHIJ010000050.1, read on the forward strand.
TTACATTGAAACTGAAACGCCCGGGCTTGTAGCCGCGCATTTTCGCCTCCGCCGTCTGGCTGTAGAGCTCGCGGATGTCGTTGAAAACGCCGGTATACGTCGCCGGATTGGAGCGCGGCGTGCGGCCGATGGGCTGCTGATCGATATTGATGATTTTATCGATGTATTCCGCGCCGAGAATTTTCTCGAAAGCGCCCGTGCGATAATTTGTTTTATTTTTCATATTCGACAGGCCGCGGAAAAGAATATCATTGATAAGCGTCGATTTCCCGCTGCCCGATTCGCCCGTGACGACCGTGAATTTGCCGAGCGGAATCGCGACGTCGATATGTTTCAAATTGTGTTCGGACGCGCCGATGACCCGGAGCGAAAGTCCGTTTCCGGTGCGGCGCACACGAGGAAGCGGAATGTATTTTTCGCCTTTCAAATATTGACCCGTATACGATTCTTCCGCATCTTCGATATCGGAAACGGTGCCCTCGGCAACGACGCGGCCGCCGTGCTCACCGGCACCCGGCCCGATGTCCACGATCCAATCGGCCGCGCGAATCGTATCTTCATCATGCTCGACGACGATGAGCGTATTTCCGATATCGCGCATATTTTTCAACGTCGCCAGAAGTTTGTCATTGTCTCGCTGATGAAGGCCGATCGACGGTTCGTCCAAAATGTAGAGCACGCCGACGAGGCCGGAGCCGATTTGCGTCGCCAGCCGTATCCGCTGCGCTTCGCCACCCGAAAGGGAGGATGCGCTGCGGGAAAGCGTGAGATAATCCAAACCGACATTTTCGAGGAAACGAAGGCGCGCCGTGATTTCACGCAAAATCTGATCGGCGATTTTCGCTTCCTTTTCCGTGAGTTCCAAATGTTCCAAAAAATGCAAAAGGTGTGTGACGGACATATCGGAAATTTCCGCAATGTTTTTCCCGCCGACGCGAAAAGCCAGGCTCTCCGGGCAAAGGCGCGCGCCGTGGCAGACGGGACACGGTTTCTCGACCAAATATTCGGCCGTTTCCTCCTTCATTTTTTCGGTGAACGCTTCTTCGTAGCGACGTTTCACCATCGGAACGATGCCTTCGAAGGGACGATGGTACAGTTTCCGCTCGCGCCGCATATTCACGTATTCGAAATCAAAAGCTTCGCCGCCGCCGTGCTCAAAATAATATTTCGCTTCTTCGGGCAAATCGTTGTAGCAGGCGTCGACGGTGAGGCCGTACAAGTTCAGGAAACCGACCATTTGTCTGTAGAGCCAACTGTCGGGCGTGAGATGATAAGGCTGAATGGCGCCCAGGCGGAAGGATAAATCTTTATCGGGAATGACGCGATCAAAATCGACTTCGAGCGAGGAGCCGAGGCCCATACAAGCCGGGCAGGCGCCAAAGGGATTATTGAAGGAAAAAATGCGCGGTTCGGCTTTGGGAAGGGAAATCCCGCATTCCGGGCAGGCAAAATGCGTGCTGAAAAGTAAATCTTCTCCGTCAATCACGGCGGCCACCAGAAGTCCGTCGCCGAGTTTCAATGCCGTTTCCACGGAATCGGTGAGGCGAGAGAGCACGGACTTGCGGATAATGATGCGATCCACGACGACCTCGACGATATGTTTCTTATTTTTCTCCAAATCGGGGACATCCGCGATGGAGTACACCGTCCCGTCTGCGCGAATACGTACATAGCCTTGCTTTTGCAATTCCTCGATAAGCTTTTTATGCGTGCCTTTTTTCTGCACGGCGACGGGGCCCAGAATCATGAGCTTCGTCCCTTCGGGAAGCTTCATCAGTTCATCTGTGATTTGCTCGGGCGATTGGCGCGAAATCGGGCGGCCGCAATGCGGGCAAAAGGCGCGGCCGGCATGCGCGTAAAGCATACGCAAGTAATCGTGAATCTCCGTCACCGTCCCCACCGTCGAGCGCGGATTGTGGCTCGTCGATTTCTGGTCGATGGAAATAGCCGGCGAAAGCCCTTCGATTTTATCGACTTCCGGCTTATTCATCTGTCCCAGAAACTGGCGCGCATACGCGGAAAGCGATTCCACATACTTCCGCTGCCCCTCGGCATAAATCGTATCAAAAGCCAAAGACGACTTCCCCGATCCGGAAAGCCCGCTGAATACGATGAGTTTATTGCGCGGAAGCGTCAGATTGATATTTTGAAGATTATTCTGCCGCGCTCCCGTAATCACAATTCCTTTTTCCATACTTTTTTCCTTTTATACTAAATTATTCATGTCATAAAAGTGCATAGTGCACAGTGCATAGCTGAAAGCGGTGTCGCCATGCGGCGACGATTCCTATTTTATGCCGGCAAAGCCGGCGAGGCGCGAAGCGCCGATTACAAAAATGCCACGCAGCGCACCGGTTTTAGCCCACGGCCCATAGCTCATAGCCCATAGCCACAGCACCCATGTCGCACCAAGCCGGGCACGACCTCTTTCCGCTTTCCTCTTCCCGCTTTCCTCACACGTGCTTCTTTCTCGGTCTCGATATCCGTTTCTTGCCGCTTTGCATTCGTTTCATGGCGGTCTTTTCTTGCGAACCGAAGCGATCGGCCCATTGCTGCCGAAGACCTGCAAGCGTATCGCGCCACATCGCCGCCTCCTCATATTCCAGCGCTTTGGCCGCACGTTTCATATCCCGCTCCGCATCCTGTATCCGCTGATAAAGCTCCTCATCGGCGAGCGCCTCCGGCCCCGTTTCCTGTTGGTACGAAGACGGCGATTCCTCCACCTTCGTGAGGTCGATCAAATCTTTCACCCGCTTTTGAATCGTCTGCGGGATGATGCCGTGCTCTTCATTGTACGCCTGCTGAATCTCGCGCCGGCGCTCCGTTTCCCCGATCGCCCGCCGCATAGAATCCGTCACGCGATCCGCATACATGATGACGTGCCCATTGGCATTTCTGGCCGCGCGCCCGATGACCTGAATCATCGACGTTTCCGAACGGAGGAAACCTTCTTTATCCGCATCCAAAATCGCGACCAGCGACACCTCCGGCATATCGAGCCCTTCGCGCAAAAGATTGATACCGACTAAGACATCGAAGACGCCGGCGCGTAAATCGCGAATAATTTCCGCCCGCTCAATCGTCGCCACATCCGAATGCAAATACCGGACTTTAATCCCCACTTCGGCCAGAAAATCCGTCAAATCCTCCGCCATTTTTTTCGTGAGCGTCGTCACCAGTACACGTTCTTTCGCGTCGATACGCTTATGAATTTCCCCCAGCAAATCATCCATTTGCCCTTCTATCGGGCGCACCTCGACGGACGGATCCAAAAGCCCCGTCGGGCGGATGATCTGCTCGGCCACATTCGTCGCAACGCTCATTTCATAGGGCCCGGGCGTCGCCGAGACGTAAATAATCTGATTAATCCGCTCCGTAAATTCGTCAAACGTGAGCGGCCGATTGTCCAGCGCCGAAGGCAGGCGGAAACCGTACTCCACGAGCGCCTCTTTTCGCGAACGATCCCCATTGTACATCGCGCGCAGCTGCGGCACCGTCACATGCGATTCATCGATCATCAAAAGAAAATCATCCGGAAAATAATCCAAAAGCGTAAAAGGCGGCTCCCCGGGCGAGCGATTCGACAAATGCCTGGAATAATTTTCAATCCCCGAGCAATACCCCACTTCCTGCATCATTTCCAAATCGTAATGCGTCCGCTGCTCCAAACGCTGCGCCTCCAGCAATCTGTCCCGCGCCCGCAACTCTTTCAGCCGTTCCGTCAATTCTTCCTCAATACTCTGCTCGGCGCGTAGCATTTTTTCCGACGTCGTCACATAATGCGATGCCGGAAAAATCGCGATATGATTGCGCTCGGCCACCGTTTCCCCCGTCACCACATCGAATTCCGTCAGCCGATCGATTTCATCTCCGAACATTTCAATTCGCACCGCCGTATGATTGGCAGAGGCCGGAAACACATCCACCGTATCGCCGCGCACCCGAAACGTATCGCGCGTGAACGCCAAATCATTTCGTAAATATTGCATGGACACCAGTTTCCCCAAAATATCATCGCGCGAAATCGCCTCCCCCGGCCGAAGCGAAAGACCCATCGTGCTGTAATCCTCCGGATCCCCCAAGCCATAAATGCAGGAAACGGACGCCACAATAATGACATCGCGCCGCTCGAAAAGCGCCATCGTCGCCGAGTGACGCAGCCGGTCAATTTCCTCATTCATCGAAGAATCTTTTTCAATATACGTATCCGTCGCCGGAATGTACGACTCCGGCTGATAATAATCGTAATAGGAAACGAAATAATACACCGCATTGTCCGGGAAAAAATCTTTGAATTCGCTCGCCGTCTGCGCCGCCAAAGTTTTATTCGGAGAAATAATGAGCGTCGGCCGCTGCACTGCCTCAATGACTTTGGCCATCGTAAAGGTCTTCCCCGTGCCGGTCGCGCCCTTCAAAACCTGCGCCCACTCTCCGCCGCACAAACCGTCCGTCAGAGATTCCACCGCTTTCGGCTGATCGCCCATCGCCGAAAAAGGCGCCTTCAATGTAAAAGGCACCATCTCTTCGGGATATTGCCGAAAAATTTTAGAATCTCCCATATTTCCTCCTAAAAAAATTTCCTTTTTCCTATTATACCATTGCGATGCATTCTTTGTAGAATGCATTGATGCGCGGATGCGTTGATGCGATACAGGTGTCGCTTCGCGACGATTTTTTTATCGCAGAGCGCCGTAAGTTTCTCAAAAACGGCAACAAAAAAGAGCCGCGATTTCTCGCAGCCCTTTCGCTTCTTATTTCATAATCTTTCTGACATCTTCCGTGATATCCATCGTCACGTTTCCGTAAACGACACCGTTCTTCAGAATGACCGTGTCCACACCCTTGGCCTTTGCGACCTGTTCCACCGCCTTCTGGAATGCTTCCAGAACCGGACGCATCAGCTGAGCATGACGCTGTGCAAACTGCTGATTCAATTTCTGGCTAAGTGCCTGTTTATTCGCATCATTCATCGATGCGGATTCTCTATCAAACTGCTGCTGCAACTTCTGCTGCTCACCCTGAAGCGCTCTCGCCGCACTCTGGAAAGAAGCACTTCTCTCCAGAATACCGTCCGCATCAATCACCGCATTGGCCGCATCCGCGCCCGCCGCAAAACCGAAAGCCGCCGCAGCCAGAGCCGCCGCCATAAGCATCTTCTTCATAAAACGTTTCCTCCTACCGATTATTTCGCCCACAGTTGCTGCATCAGATCGCTGTAGATTTCGTTCAAATTCATCTGAATCTGATTCAGGATCGCAATAACGAGAGCCGGATCAAAGTGCGGCACACCGGACGGAATGCAGCAGGACAGAATCACATTCCCCTGCGCATCGGCCGAATACTTCAGCACTTGATACTGCTCATTCAAATCATTGAGGAAACCGCAAATACGTTCGCGCTTATCCGCCACCGCAATTGCTCCCACAATCTGAATCTGAATCATCGTGTACACGCTGTCATCGAGAACAATCCAGAAAGGAAGCTGCTGCCCCGCAACCGGCAAATTGCTGCGGAACGCATGACGATGGGCCTCACCGCCCAAATCTTCCATATTGAAACCCGTGATCTGGTTTTCATCCAAAAATTTCTGGAATGCCGCTACCTTCTCAGCCGCAACCTTCACTTCTTCGACCGTCTTCTTTTCAGCCATTTTTCTCTAC
>CAVHIJ010000050.1:9798-10855 GCA_963635945.1 bacterium
TTTCTCTACTCCTTTTTTCCGTATTTAAATATAAAAATAAGACTTTCTCCCAGATGGACTTATTTTATCACAAACATCGAAAAAAGTGAATAGAAACAATAAAAAAGAAGCATGTAAAAGAAATACAGAAAAAATACGTGGAAAGAGGACGTTTCGGGAAAAACGTCCTCTTTCCGTTCTTGTGGAGAAATATATGGAAACATCCGAACGCGCCCCCATAATACCGCCCGTTTGTCAGTACCGCATCGGGATTCACGATCACGCCAGATACTTTCCCCAAGAATAAATCGGGAAACGAATTCCCGGTAAAGGGCCGCCGGAAACCGCCGCACCGTCGCCGAAACAATTCCTATCGGCATGCTAATCGCTTTGGAGACCGGAAAAACGATTGGCGAAGCGGCTCACTTCGCGGCATTCGTATCGCACACGCCCGCATCGGCATTCGCAATACGACATACGTCCCGCCTGCCGAAGTTTCCGAAACCCGGCAAACAAGACCTCGTCTCCCATCCCGATCATCGGGACCATCCTTGACTATAGATTACCACACCCCACCCCATATCTGTCAAACGGAAAAAAATGATATACCATACCGGAAGCATCGATACAAATTAGGAATAATAATAAACTAGTAAATAAATACAAAAATACATTATTCCGAAAATTGCACAAAAGGCATCAGGACGAATATTTATACAAAGCAACTTTTAATGTTCATTGTGAATACGCGGCTTTTGGAAACGAAAAATTTAGCACGTGCATTTTTATACCGTATAGAGTTGATACGTTGATGCGCGGATGCGTTGATGCGTCTCAGGATGCGCTACGCGCATATTCCCATTGTATTTTGCTTCGCGGGAATGGGGGAACAGGGAATGAGCACGTTTGCCCGGATCCTCTGCCGACGGCTTACAGCTGCCGGCCGACGGCTTTATGAGGTGTCGCCTACGGCGACGATTCCTGTTTTAATCGCTCGCTCCGCTCGCTTGCGCTGCGCGCGGCAAAACCACCCATGACGCATTCTTAAGAGCGAGGAAACAGACAGCAGAGATTCCGG
>CAVHIJ010000051.1:0-8437 GCA_963635945.1 bacterium
CGTCATATGCGGCGCACGGGGGATCCCGAAACGAGTTCGGGATGACGATGAGGGCGTCGGGATGACGATGAGGGCATCGGTATGATGCCGGTAGCGTCGGGATGACGATAAAAGTAATTCCAAAAATGATTTTTCGGAGGCGAATTGCGGAAAAAATCGGTTAGAATTCGGGTTTCCTGTCGACAGATAGATGAGGCGGGCGAGGAGATTTTTCTTTCTTATGACACGTCCGGAGAGATGGGAGAGCGTGGCAGCGCGGCGTTTTTGACGTATGAGGAGCCGGAGTCTTCCGGGCTTTTGGGGACAAGGACGACACTCTTTTTTTCCGATGATGCGGTGCGGCTTGTGCGGACGGGTTCTGTTTCTTTGCGCCTTTTGTTTTCACCGAATCAGACAAGCGAGGGGATATATCGGACGGATATGGGATCGTTTGTTTTGCGTGCGAAGGTGCATCGGCTGGAGAATGAAATAGTCGGCGCCGCCGGGCGTCTTCGGATTGTATATACATTGGAGGCCGAAGGGTTTTTCTCGCATGAGAATGAGCTTATGATTACGGTTTTGGAGGATGTAGGGTTTCATGGACATTAAGGAAGAATTGCAAGGTGTTATTGAAGCGGCGCGGGCGGCGGCGGTCGCGGCGGGTGCGCTTCCCGAGGGAGAGTATTCGGCGGTTTCGCGTCTTGAGGTGCCGCCAAAAAAAGAGTTCGGCGATTTTTCGTCGAATGCGGCGATGCAATGGGCGCGGACGGCGCATATGCCGCCGCGTAAGATTGCGGAAATTTTAATTTCGGAAATTTCGTCTCCCCTCGTTTCCAAGATTGAGATCGCGGGTGCCGGTTTCCTGAATTTTTATTTGACGAATGACACGGTGTATGCGGAGCTGGTCAAGATTTTGGAGGCAGGGGCGGCCTATGGGGATTTGCCGAAGCGCCCGGAGGATACGGTGCTTGTCGAGTATGTGTCCGCCAATCCTACCGGAAAGCTTCATATCGGGCATGCCAGAGGCGCGGCCTACGGGGATTCGATGGTGCGTCTCTATCGGGCGGCCGGATATAATGTAGCCTCGGAGTATTACATCAATGATGCGGGGAGCCAGATTTTGCATTTGGCAGAATCTGTGAATGCCCGGTATTTGCAGCTTTTGGGTAAGGATGCGAAGGTGCCGGAAAATGGATATCATGGCGAGGATATTGTGGAAACGGCGCAGCATATCATCGATCGGGAGGGCGAGAAATACCTTTCGATGACGGATGCGGAGCGTATTGAGGCTTTCAAGGATGTGGCGCTTTTCGAGAAGCTTGCGGGTCTTAAGAAGGATCTGGAAGATTTCGGGGTGACGTTTGACCGTTGGTTCAGTGAACGGACGCTCTATCCGGAAAAGGTAGATGAGGCGCTTTCTGTTCTCAAAGAGGAAGGAAATCTTTATGAGGAGGGCGGCGCATGGTGGCTGGCGACGACGAAGAACGGCGATGATAAGGATCGTGTCGTAATTCGGGCAAACGGGGAGCCGACGTATTTTTGCTCGGATATCGCGTATGCGAAGGATAAATTTGAGCGCGGTTTCAAGACGCTGGTCGATATCTGGGGTGCGGATCATCACGGATATATTGTGCGGCTCAAGACGGCGATGAAGTTTTTGGGGTACAATCCCGATGATTTCAAGGTGGATTTGCTCCAGATGGTGACGCTTCTTCGCGGCGGCGAGGCGGTGAAGATGTCCAAGCGGACGGGGCAGGCGGTGACGCTTTCCGAACTTTTGGAAGAGGTCGGGCGTGATGCGGCCAGATATTTCTTCACCTCCAGGACGCTGGATAGCCAAATGGAATTTGATATTGATTTGGCGAAGAAGGAGTCGAGCGAAAATCCGGTGTATTACATTCAATATGCGCACGCCCGGATCGTGAGTCTTTTGGCGCAGGCCAAGGAGGCCGGGCTTGTATTTCCGGGAGTTGCGGAGACCGATTTCACGCGTCTTACGGAAGAATGCGAGAAGGATTTAATTAAAAAGATGGAAGCGTATCATGAGCTCATCGAAGGGGCGGCCCGCGAACGTGCGCCGCATCGCCTGGCGCGGTATGCGTATGAGCTTTCGGCGCTCTTCCATCGTTTCTACCGGGATTGTCGGATTTTGGGTGTGGATAAGGAAACGGGACTGGCCAGGCTGGCTCTCATTTGTGCGGTACAATCCGTTTTGGTGCATGCGATGACGATTTTGGGCGTATCGGCCCCGGATCATATGTGAGGAGGTTTCTATGAGTAAGTACATTTTCGTCACGGGCGGTGTGGTTTCTTCTCTGGGAAAAGGGATTACGGCGGCGTCCTTGGGGCGTCTTTTGAAGAATCGCGGATATAAGGTGACAATTCAGAAATTCGATCCGTATATCAATATCGATCCCGGTACGATGAGCCCGTATCAGCACGGGGAAGTCTTTGTGACCGACGACGGTGCGGAAACGGATTTGGATTTGGGTCATTACGAACGTTTCATCGATATGAATCTGTCGAAGGCGTCCAATGTGACGACGGGGAAAATTTATCAATCCGTCATCAATAAGGAACGTAAGGGTGAATACTTGGGCTCGACGATTCAGGTCATCCCGCATATTACCAATGAAATCAAAAATCGTGTACTCCGCGTGGGGCGCGAGGATAATGCGGATATTGTGATTACGGAAATCGGCGGTACGGTGGGAGATATCGAATCGCAGCCATTCCTCGAAGCCATCCGCCAGGTGCGTAAAGACGTCCCGAATAAAAATGATGTGCTCTACATTCACGTGACGCTTATCCCCTACATTGCAGCCGCCGGCGAGCTCAAAACGAAACCGACGCAGCACAGCGTCAAAGAGCTGCGGGGTCTGGGCATTCAGCCGGATATCATCGTCTGCCGCACCGAGCATGAAATTTCCGATGATATGAAAAAGAAAATCGCCCTCTTCTGCGATGTCGATCCGGAAGCGGTCATTTCCAATATGACGTGCCGCACGATTTACGAAGTGCCGATTTTGCTTCAGGAAGAAGGTCTCGATCGCATTGCGCTTTCAAAATTAGGACTCGAAGATCGTCCGTGCGACATGACGGAATGGAAGGATATGGTTTCCAAAATTATGAACGCGGAAAAGACGGTCGATATCGCGCTCGTCGGCAAATACGTGGAGCTCCACGATGCGTATCTCTCCGTCGCCGAAGCGCTCTCGCATGCGGGATTTGCCTTTGGGACGAAAGTGAATATCCGCTGGGTAAATTCGGAGGAATTGGAAGATCATCCGGAAACTTTGGAAACAGAGCTTGCGGGCGTCTCCGGCATTGTCGTCCCCGGCGGATTCGGCGTGCGCGGGACGGAAGGAAAAATCGCGACGATTCGCTATGCGCGCGAGCATAAAATCCCGTTCCTGGGGTTGTGCCTCGGGATGCAATGCGCCGTGATTGAATTTGCAAGAGACGTCTGCGGCATGGAAGGCGCCAATTCCGGCGAATTCGATCCGGAAGGGAAATATCCGGTCATCGATCTTATGCCCGATCAGGAAGATGTGACGGATAAAGGGGGCACGATGCGTCTTGGTATTTATCCGTGCAAACTCAGTGCGGGGAGCCTGGCACGGAAACTCTATGGCGGCGAGGAAATCGTATACGAACGGCATCGCCACCGCTATGAAGTGAATAATGCATTCCGCCTGGAAATGGCGGATAAAGGACTCATCATTTCCGGCACCAGCCCGGACGGACGCCTCGTCGAAATGATTGAGCTTTCCGATCATCCGTTCTTCATCGCGACGCAGGCGCATCCGGAATTCAAATCCCGTCCGACGCGTCCACACCCGCTTTTCCGCGGTTTCATGGAAGCGGCGATAAAAAAGGGAGAAGAGTGAAGAGGAAAGAGGCAGTTGTTTCCCGAAAATAAGAAGGAATGTCGAAAAATACTTGCAAATTATGCATGGTGGCTTTACAATTTAAATATCAATTTATTATCGTGAATGAAGCATAGGGAAGATTTTCGTCACAAAGGTAAAGGGAAGTTCTCTTTCTGTGAAGAAACCGTATGCGGACACACTCTGGAGAGTCTCTTTCATGAGCGCCGAAGGTGCAAGGGCGACGTCGTATTTCGCCCGGTCTCTCAGGCAAAAGGACAGAGAAACGCGTCACATTTTCCTGTGATTTTCATAAAAACAGCCGGCTCCGGAGTAGGTATACCCGAAATGCCGGCTTTTTTGGTATAACAGTGTGAGAAAAAAGAATGAAGGAGGCTTACGGAATGGACAAAGAAATGTGGAAACGGAAAGTGTGTGAGGCCATTGATGCGCATGCGGAGAAAATCCGTGCGATTTGCGAAGCCATCAATGACGAGCCGGAGCTCGGTTTCAAAGAAGTGAAAACGGCTGAGAAAGTGGCAAATTTCATGCGGGCTTTGGGTGTGGATCCCGAGACGGGGCTTGCGGTGAACGGCGTAAAAGGTCGGGCGAAAGGCGGGAAACCGGGTCCGACGGCTGCGGTTTTGGGCGAGCTTGACGCGGTCGGATGCCCGACGAATCCGAAAGCCAATCCGCTGACCGGGGCAGCTCACGCCTGCGGACATAATATGCAAATTTCCACGATGCTGGGTGCGGCTTGCGGGATTATGAAATCCGGCGTCCTGGATGAACTTTCGGGCGATGTCGTCTTCTTTGCGGTCCCGGCCGAAGAATATATTGAGCTCGAATATCGGAAACAATTGGTCAAGGAAGGCAAAATTCATTTCCTGAGCGGCAAAGGCGAACTCATTTACGAAGGCGCTTTCGATGATATCGATATGGCGATGCAAATGCATTCCGATAAAAACACGCCGACGGCGACCGTTTCCATCGGGGAAACGAGCAATGGTTTCGTCGGGAAGACGGTGCAATATCTCGGAAAAACGGCACATGCCGCCGATGCGCCGCACGAAGGCATTAATGCACTCAATGCGGCTTGTCTCGGGATTTTGGCCATTAATTCCCTCCGTGAAACTTTCCGCGAACAGGATGTCGTGCGCGTCCATCCCATCATTACGAAGGGCGGCGATTTCGTCAATTCCGTCCCCTCCGATGTGCGCCTGGAGCTCTACGTCCGCGCCAAGACGATGGAAGCCATTGATAAGACACATAAACGCGTCGATGCGGCCTTGAAATCCGGGGGCGACGCCGTGGGCGCTCAGACGATTATAGAAACATTGCCGGGGATGTTTCCTCTTTCCTGCAATAAGCGCATGAATGAGCTTTTTGCGGAAAACGCCAAAATCGCGAACCCCGACGTGGAAATTCGGGATGCGGGTCACTTCAGTGCATCGACCGACATGGGCGATGTGTCGCATTTGATGCCCGTTATCCATCCTTTCATCGGAGGCACGGACGGACTCCTGCACGCCCCCGATTTCCATATGGTCGATTTTGATGCGGCCGTGCTCCTTCCCGCCAAAGCTTTTGCCATGATGCTCGTGGATCTGCTTTGCGATGATGCTAAGGAAGCAAAAGGTATTTTGGCGAACTTTAAGCCGATTCTGACAAAGGAGGAATACATCGCGAAACTGGAAAGCTACTTCGGACAATGATTTTTTTAGGAGGAAAATGACATGAAAAATATCAAATTGCATGCCATTATTTTGGTATTAATCGTCGTTTCCGAACTTATCGGGACGTATACCATCAATATCGGCATCGGCCGCATCGTATTGCTCCCCATGCTTTACGCTCTGCTTTTCGGCATTTTGATGACACCGAAATTCCTGAATGTGGCCAAACAGAAAGAAATGCTCGACGCCAGCAGCCTGATCGGCGTCACCCTCATGCTTTTGATGGCACGCTACGGCACCCTCGTCGGACCGACGCTTCCGAAAATTTTGGCGGCATCCCCGGCTCTGATTTTGCAGGAATTCGGCAATCTGGGCACGGTGCTCCTCGGCGTACCGGTCGCTGTCTATCTCGGACTCAAGCGTGAAACCATCGGCGCGGCACACTCGATTGCCCGCGAACCGAATGTCGCACTCATCGGTGAAAAATTCGGCCTGGACAGCAGCGAAGGCCGCGGCGTCATGGGCGTATACATCGCCGGCACCGTCTTCGGCACCATCTTCTTCGGCCTCATGGCCAGCGTCGCCGCATCCACCCTTCCTTTCCATCCCTATGCCCTTGCGATGGCAGCGGGCGTCGGCTCTGCCAGCATGATGACGGCCGCTGTCGGCTCCCTCTGCGCGATGTATCCGGAAATGACCGATCAGCTCGCCGCATTCGGCGCCGCCAGTAACATGCTCTCCGGCCTCGACGGCCTCTACATGTCCGTATGGATGGGCCTTCCGATGACCGAATGGCTCTACAAGAAATTCTATAAATTGAAATACGGCGTCGCGCCCGAAAAAGAAGAAAAGACGGAAGGAGGAGAAGCATAATGAAAATCAAAGATACCATCATCATTTTGGCCATCGTCATGTTCATGAGCTTGGTCTCCAATATCCTCGGCACCAAAGCCGGCATCGTCGATTCCATTCCGGGGCTCCTCATTCTGGCCGTCATTGCTTTCGTCGGCATGCTCCTTTCGAAATACGTGCCCGGCGGCATTCCCGCCGCTGCTTGGGTCGTCACCCTGGGCTGCATACTCACCATCCCGGGCGTACCCGGCGCGGATTTCATCAACCATTACGTCAAGAGCGTCGGTTTCGTCGCTCTTTGCACCCCGATTCTTGCCTATGCGGGCGTTTCCATCGGGAAAGACCTCGACGCCTTCGCCAAGACCGGCTGGCGCATTTGCATTCTCGCCATCATGGTCTTCGTAGGCACCTACATCGGCAGCGCTCTCATTGCGCAGGGTATTCTCCACTACATGGGACAAATTTAATCCGATTTTCGGAAACAAAGAAACCGCAACTCTTCGGAGCTGCGGTTTTTGATTGAGCCGGAGACGAGGGAAACGGGCGGTGTTTTTGGCGGGCGGAAATTTTCGATTTCTTGCGGGAAGCCGGAAATTCGGATATAATTTATCATCATAGAAAAGACGGAATTTGACGGACGTTTATGATGTTTTCGTAAGGAGAGAATCTATGAAAAAATTTTACACAATATGGGGCGCCGCCGTTTTGGCACTCGGTATCGGGCTGGGATCTTGTGTGGCGGATGCCGTGGGTGCACCATTGATTACGGCACTTCCGGCGTCCGGCACGCAGCAGGCAGATACAGTACATGGACGTGTTTTGGGAGATTATGTGATTGATCTTCCGATTTTCACTGAGATTGATGACAGCGCAGGACTTTCCGCCGATGAGAAAACGTTTGGGAAAGGCGGTTGTTCGACAGTTGTCAAAGTGATGGAAACGGGAGATACCGTCGTCGGACATTCGATGGATTCTTTTTATAGTTTTCGCCCGGCGTATATTTTGCGTACACAGGTGCCGGGGCATCTTGCGACTGTCGGCTTGGCGTACCGTCCGCACGGTGGATCCGATTTTGCGACGGTCATGCAAAAAGGAATCTCCAAAAAAGAAATTTGGCCGCTTATGTACCATACGACGGATATTTTGAATGAAAAAGGACTTTTCATCGAATATAATATGCGTCCCGGCGAGCCGGAATATTATGGTATCAAAAAGTCTCGCGGGACAAAACCGGGCGCGACTCGTGTTTCCATGATGGGGCTTGTGCGATATTTGGGAGAACGAGCCGGTAGCGTTTCCGAAGCGGTGGAACTTGCAAAAACATTGGATGTGCACGGTCTTTTTGACGGGCGCATCGATTGGACGGGCGCTCTTACGCTGGCCGATGCCTCCGGAAATTACGGGGTCTTGGAGCTTGTCGACAACCAATTGGTTTGGATTGACAGACAAAATGTACAGACCAATTTTGTTTTGAGTGAAATGTATCGGGATAAAGTGCTTTATGGGACAGGGCATGGGCGGTATGATCTTTTGGAAAAAGAAATAGGCATCATTCGAAATGAAGTGCAATTGGCGGCACTTTTGACTAAAGTTAAATTTTCGCATCTGTTGAATCCTTATGGGAGTCCTTTTGATGTACGGGATGAATTTACGGGGGATGATAGCCCGGGAATGCGCAGTTTCGGATTGACGGTCAAAGAGGCGTTAGCGGAGGAAAATCGGAATTATATGATGGGGCTGGCGTCTCAATTTGCCTCTTCCGTCGGGATGCAATCGGTGATGCAACGGCAAAGCGAGAGCGTGCAATGGCTGTCTGTTTTTCAAGTGGTGGCCAATTGCAATAAAAGGACGATGCATGTGATGTTTTTTGAAAATCCGCAGACGACGTATGAATTTGCCGTAGAGAGATAGGAAATGAAAGAGAAGCCGTGACGAGAGATTTTGTATATCGTCACGGCTTTTTTGTATGCCATTGTTTTCGTGGTTTAGGAAACAGCCGGTTTAGTCAAGACTATCTTTATAAGCTTTATCGAAAAAATTTAACAGAGGGCGGAGCGAGAG
>CAVHIJ010000051.1:8447-10815 GCA_963635945.1 bacterium
GTACAGAAAAAGGAGGAAGGTTATGAAAAAGAGAAATGTCATGTTGTACGCCGCGATTTTGGCGGCGAGCATCGGCTTTGGCGGCATCGCGCAGGCGGCGGAAACGGCGCAACCGGTAGCTGTGCCGGCCGTTTCTTCGGAAGTTTCCGCTAAAATTAAAGGGAAAGTCATCGCTAGACAGGTGATGGAGCTTCCCGTTTTCACAAGTGTCGACTACAAAGCGGGGCTTGCGTTGGATGAAAAAATGTTTGGGCAGTACGGTTGCTCGGCTATTGTAAAGACGCTCCCCGATGGGGATACGATTGTCGGCCGCTCGATGGATTTGTATTACAGCCACAAGCCGGCCTATGTCATTCGCACGGCGGTCCCCGGATATTTAGAGACGGTGGGTCTTGCGTATAATCCTTTTATCGGTCCGAATTTCGATGTCGCGGAAAAAGAAGGTCTGACGGCCGAAGAGGTGCTGCCGGCGCTTTTCTTTACGACGGATATCATGAATGAAAAGGGACTCTATATAGAAGGAAATATGCGGCCCGGGCAGCCGGAAGAGGCCGGATTTGCCGCTTCCTCCGGGACGAATCCGGGCGCGGAATACCGTATGTCCATCGCCGGGCTCATCCGTTTCCTGGGAGAACGTGCGGGATCCGTGGAAGAAGCGGTAGCACTTGCGAAGACAGTCGATGTGCACGGAATCAAAAACGGGCATATGAATTGGACGGGGGCGCTTTATATGTGCGATGCCACAGGGCATCATGGCGTCTTGGAGCTTGTCGACAATAAGCTCTCTTGGCTCGACGGACAAAATGCGCAGACGAATTTCTTCCTGACGCCCGAATATCGCAAGAAAATGGTGTACGGCAGCGGTGTCGGCCGGTATGCGGTCTTGCAAAACGGCATCGGCGCGGTCAAGACGGAAGAAGATATGTTTAAACTCATCAATAAAGTCAGCTATTCGCAGCTTCTCATGAAGGATGAATGGACATTTGATCCGCGTAGCGATTATACGACCGATGTGGAATCTCCGGAGCTTGCGATGTTCGGCGGGACGCTGAAATTGAAAGATGCGGTGGCGGAAGAAAATCGGGAATTTTTGTATGAGATGATTCGCGCACTCGGAAAAATCGAACGGGTAAAGACGATCGATCAATTGAAGGACGAAAGCACGCAATGGCATTCCGTCTTCCAGCTTGTCGCCAATCCGAAACGCAGAAATTTGCATGTGATGTTCTTTGAAGATCCGGAAACCATCATGGATATCACGCTTTGAGAATGTTTGTATTTTGATGAATAGGAGAAAACTAAAATGAAAAAATGGAAACTTTTGCTAAGCGGCGCGATTTTGGCGGCGGGAATGGGGATGTCCGCATCGGCTTCGCCCGAGGTTGTCGTGCCGCCTGCGTCGATGGAAGTGCGGGAAACCGGAGAGGATCGGATTTTGGGGAAAGTCGTTGGCGACTACATTCTGGAAATGCCCCTCATCACGAAAATCGATTACGAAGCGGGACTTTTGGCGGATAAGCGGGATAACAGCCGTTACGGCTGCACGGCGATCGCAAAGACGCTGGATAACGGGGATACGATTGTCGGTCGCTCGATGGATTTGCCGTATAGCCAAAAACCGGCCGTCATTTTGCGCACGGCAGTACCCGGTTTTTTAAAGACGGTCGGAATTGCTTATAATCCGTATCGCGGAGAGACTTTTGAAGAAGTCAAAACCAAGGGATATACGGCCGATGAGCTCAATGCGCTGGTTTTCATTGCGACGGATATCGTGAATGAAAAAGGATTTTATATCGAATCGAATATGCGTCCGGGCGAGCCCGAGGAGCTGACGGGGATTAAATCTTCTTCCGGGACGAATCCGGGGGCGGAATACAGTATAAGTTTTGCGGCGCTCCCCAGATTCCTGGCCGAGCGGTGTGCGACGGTGGATGAGGCGGTGGCCTTGGCGCAAAAGATCAATGTGACCGGCCTCAAGATGAAGGATTTCGAATGGGGCGGTGCGGTTTTGATGGCAGATGCCACGGGGCACTCCGGTGTCTTGGAAGTCGGGGATAATAAGCTCCTTTGGTCCGACGGAGCTCGCGCGCAGGCCAATTTCTATTTGCATCCCGATTATAAAGATAAAGCCATTTTCGGCAGCGGCTACGGGCGATATGAATTGGTGACGAAGGGTGTCGGCGATGTGAAAAGCGAAGCGGATATGCTCGAACTCATGTATAAAGTGAGATACTCGCAAATGATGACGCCGGAAACATCCGAATTTGATCCGCTCACGGAAATGACCGGACCGGATATCCCGGAATTGACAAAACTCGGCGGACGCTTGACGGCCAAAGACGCCATGGCGCCGGAAAACAAAGAATTT
>CAVHIJ010000052.1:0-10661 GCA_963635945.1 bacterium
GCCGAAAGTACTTGGCCGGAGGCGGCCCGGGAGGATAGGAAGCTGCTGATAAAAAAACTCCTACACAAATGTGTGGGAGTTTTTTTGTGTACCTATACTGCCATTTTCCATGTCATCCCGCCCGCCACTGTCATCCCGAACTCGTTTCGGGATTCCCAAAGCGCCGCGTATGACGCACTTCTCGATGAGAAGGGGACCCTGAAACAAGTTCAGGGTGACGCGCCTATTCAGGGTGACGTATTTTTTGCGGCTTACGTGTTTCGCGTCACTTCCCATCGTCATCCCGGGCTTAATCCGGGATCTCTCGCGTGCCACTCCCCACTGTCATCCCGCCTGCCACTGTCATCCCGAACTCGTTTCGGGATCCCCAAAGCGCCGCGTATGACGCACTTCTCGATGAGATAGGGGCAACTGAAACAAGTTCAGGGTGAGGTGTCTTTTGAGGGTGTCACATTTTTTTCAGTGTGACATATGTTCTGCCGACTGCATATAAAAAACTTGTCGCCGCAAGACGACACTTCTTTGCTATGCACTTCTATTTAATTCGTCGGCGCCGGTGGGCACCGGACATTCATCCTTCATCCCTCATTCCTTTTCCTTTGTGATAAAATAAAAGCACGAGATTGGTGAAATCGGAGGGAATAGATGATGAATTTTGAGGAAGCGAGTGTGCGGGCGGCTGAGCTTAGGAAATTGCTCACGCATCATGCGTATTTATATTATGTGCTCGATCGGCCGGAGATTACGGATTTTGAGTACGACAAAATGTATCGGGAGCTTTGCGATCTGGAAGCGATGTTTCCTTCTTTGATTACGCCCGATTCGCCGACGCAGCGGGTCGGGGGGAAGGCTTCGGACGATTTCGGAAAGGTGAAATTCACGCGGCCGATGCTGTCTTTGGCGAACGTATTCAATGCGGATGAGCTGCGGGAATTCGATCGGCGGGTGCGTGCGGGGCTGACGGGGGCGCCGACGTATATCACGGAGCTTAAAATAGACGGACTTTCGATGAATCTCGTGTATGAGAACGGGTATTTTACGCGCGGGGTGACACGGGGCGACGGGCGCATCGGCGAGGATGTGACGGCGAATGTGAAAACGATTCGCTCGATTCCTCTTTTCATCGAACATGCGCCGGCGTATATGGAAGTGCGCGGCGAGGTGTATATGCCGCGGAAAAGTTTCGCAAAGCTCAATGAAGAGCGAGATGAGGCGGGGCTGATGCCTTTTGCCAATTGCAGAAACGCGGCGGCGGGCTCGCTTCGGCAGCTGGATCCGCATGTGACGGCGGCGCGGAATTTGGATTTTTTTGCGTACGGTTTGGGCGAGAGCGAAGGGCTTGCCATTTCTTCACAGGAGGAATTATTGGAGGCGCTCGCGGGTTTCCGTTTCCGCGTGAATCCGCATTATCGGAAGTGGGACACGATCGAGGGCGTGATCGAAGGCGTCGCGGAGTGGGAAACGGCGCGGCATGATTTGGAATATGATACGGACGGCATGGTCGTCAAGGTGAATGATTTTTCGCAGCAGGAGGAGCTCGGCGCGACGGTGCATGATCCGAAATGGGCGACGGCGTACAAATATCCGCCGGAAGAGGCGGTGACGCAGGTGCTTGGGATCGTCGTCACGATGGGGCGGACGGGGGTCTTGACGCCTTCGGCGGATCTTTCGCCCGTGCATTTGGCGGGGACGACGGTCCGGCGGGCGACGCTTCATAATTTGGATTTTATCCGCGAAAAGGATATCCGCGAGGGGGATTTTGTCCGCATTTATAAAGCGGGGGAAATTATCCCGGAGGTGGCGCGCGTTTTGACGGAGAAACGGACGGGCGCGGAGAAGGTTTTTGAAATGCCGGAAACTTGCCCGGTGTGCGGCGAGCCGGTGGTGCGCGAGGCGGGGGAGGCCGCGTATCGCTGCGTGAATCCCGCGTGCGGCGGCTCAAAACGCGAGCGGCTCATCCATTTTGCGTCGCGCGGCGCGATGAATATCGAAGGGCTGGGGCCGTCCGCAGTGGACGGGCTCTTGGCGGCGGGACTCGTGTCCGATGTTTCCGATTTTTATACTTTGACGGTCGATAAAATCGCGCAGCTGGAGCGCATGGGGGAAAAGAGTGCGCAAAATTTGGTCGCGTCCATTGCCGAAAGCCGCGGGCGCGGGCTTGCGAAACTGCTTTTCGGGCTCGGCATCCGTTTTCTCGGCGAAAAGGGCGCGGAGCTTTTGACGGCGCGGTATCACACGATCGAAGCCGTCATGGCGGCCGGCGCCGAGGATTTGGCGGAAACGGAAGGCATCGGAAAGGTCATCGCCGAAAGTGTCGCGGGATTTTTCGCCGATCCCGAAAATAGGAATATGATTGCGCGCCTCAAGGCAGCCGGCGTTTCCACGGAGGAAATCCGCGAGGAAACGGAGGGTGAAAATTTCGCCGGCGAGCGCGTGGTGCTCACGGGGAAACTTGCGACGATCGGTCGCCGCGAAGCCGGAGACATCATCCGGCGCCTGGGAGGCGAGGTGCAAACGACGGTCACCAAGACGACGACGCTGGTCATCGCCGGGGAAGACGCGGGGAGCAAACTCGCGAAAGCGCAGAAGCAGGGGATTCGCATTATCGATGAAGAGGAATTTCTGGCACGGACGGCCGGTCCTCTGCCGACGGTTGACGGCTGACGGGATAGGGTTGATGCGCGGATGCGTAGATGCGTAGATGCGTCGCAGGTGTCGCCTGCGGCGATGATTTCTGTTGTAATCGCTCGCTCCGCTCGCTTGCGCTGCGCGCGGCTAAAAAATGCGCGAAGCGCTTCCTATATCTCGGCTCCCCTGAAAGGGGAGTTGTCAGGCACGTAGTGACTGACTGAGGGGTCAGGCACGGACGTCTCTGTCGTATAGAGGGCAGTCCCATACCGCTATGCTCTCACATAGTGAGCGACCCCTCAGTCGCTCGCTTCGCTCGCGCCAGCTCCCCTTTCAGGGGAGCCAAGAACTACTAAGCCACTCGCGCCGGATCCCCTAACAGGTGAGTCAAGACGTATTTTGTTTTTAAAGTTTCCCTTGACAGTGTTTCCTCTGCGTGTTATATTTTTCTCATAAACGCAGTGACGAAAAGAGTAGGTGCGCCGAGGACGGTATAGCGAGTCCGGAGGGTGAGAGCGGATACGGGTAGGGCATCGAAGTGCATTTCCGAGCGGATTTTTCCGAAAGGTTTCCGAAAGTTTCGTATGTTTCGGCTTCCGAGTAGGGTGTACGGGGGCGCCCGTTATCGCGCGGGGCTGTTCATGTGGGTTTCCGAAGACAGCTTTAGAGGCTTTCATGGTGACATGGAAGTGAAATTGGGTGAGAATCACGGTCTTCCGTCCCTTTGTGGGGCGGAAGTTTTTTTATTCGGACGGAGGTGTGGCGATGGCAATGATTTCGCTTTCGGGGCTTCGTAAATCGTTCGGGTCCAAAGAAGTGCTGCATCATGTGTCTTTCTCGGCAGAGAAGGGTGATGTGGTGGCGGTCTTGGGGCCTTCGGGGACGGGGAAGACGACGATGCTTCGATGTCTGAATTATTTGGAGGTGCCGGACGCCGGGACGCTTTCCATCGGTGATATTTCCGTGGATTTTTCGAAGATTTCCAAGGAGGAAATATTGAAACTGCGGCGTCAATCGACGATGGTTTTCCAATCTTTCAATCTTTTCCGCAATCACACGGTCTTGGAGAATGTGATGGACGGGCTGATTTACGGAAAGGGTATGTCGAAGAAAGAGGCCGAAGACATCGCGATGGCAGAGCTTGTGCGTGTGCATATGGCGGATGCGGCGCATTTGTATCCGCAATCTCTTTCGGGCGGGATGCAGCAGCGTGTGGGAATTGCCAGGGCGCTTGCGCCGCGGCCGGAGGTGATTTTGTTCGACGAGCCGACGTCGGCGCTGGATCCGGAGCTTGTCGGCGAGGTGCTGGATACGATCAAAGATGTGGCCTCGCTTGGAATCACGATGGTGATTGTGACGCATGAGATGCATTTCGCCAAGGAAATTTCGACGAAGGTTCTCTTTATGTCCGATGGTCTCATTGTGGAAGAGGGGGCGCCGGAGGAAATATTTACCCATCCGAAAGAGGAAAAAACAAGAGCATTTTTGAAGCGCATGATTGCGCGGGAAGAGGAGGCTTAATCATGAAAAAAGGTATGAAAATTTTGGCGGCGGCGGCAGCAGGTGTCATGATGGCGGGTATTTTCGTCGGTTGTGGGGAAGAGAAGAAACCGGCGGCAGCCGGCGGCGGAAAAGTCGCGGTGAAGACGCTCGTTTCCTCCACGGAACCGCCGCTTGCCTGGGCGGATGAAAAGGGCGAGATGCACGGGTATGAATACGATGTGATGAAGGAAGTGGACGCTCGTCTCAAAAATTATACGCTGGCGATTGAGGCGGTGCCGCCGGAAACGCAGGATATCATGATGGAATCGGGCGAGGCGAAGGTCGCCGTCGGCGGGTATTTCCGCAATGCGCAGCGGGAGCAGAATTTCAATGTGCCGAAGAATCCGGTCGGGGCGAGTTCGCTCATGGTGTATGTGACGGCGGGCATGGAAAGGGAGTATAAAAATCTGGAAGAAGCGGTGAAGGCCAATCTTCGCGTGACGCCTTTTACGTCGAATGGCGGTGCGTTCCGCATTGTCACGGAATGGAACAAGAATCACGGGAATATCATGAAGGAAATCGAGGTGCAGACGGGGATGAGCCAGTCGGAGCGTCTGCGCGCGATCAAAGCGGGGCAGTACGATGTGCTGGTCGTGCCGAATAATCTGGGCATCGAGGAGCTGGCGAAGAAGGAAGGTTTCGAAGTGGCGACGCTGGCCGAGCCGGTGCAGGTGAATGAAACGGTGGCATTGGTGAATAAGAAGGAAACAAAACTCGCAGATGAAATCAATGCGGTGCTCGGAGAGATGAGAAAGGACGGGACTCTCGCGAAGATTTCGGAAAAATGGTACGGGAGTGATTTGATGAAGCTTTTGGAGAATAAATAAAAGGCATGGGGCATGGGGCATGGGGCATGAGGTTCAGGATGCGCAGAGCGCATATCATGTTTTAATCGGCGCTTACGCGCCTTGCCGACTACGCCGGCATATAACAGGGATCGTTGGCGAAAGCCGACACTTGAATTATTCATTTCTTATTGCCTAATTTTCAAAGGGGGTGCGACGGTGCTTTCGTTTGACTTTGCTTATTTTCTGAATGTGTTGCCGAAGGTGGCGGAGGCGCTTCCTTTTACGGCGTTTGTGATTATGACGTCGGCGGTGCTTTCTATTTTGGCGGGGGCGCTCGTTTCCGTCGTCAGGATTCGGAGGACGCCTGTTTTGTATGGGATTTCTGAGGCGTGGCTTTCTTTTGTGCGGAGTATGCCTTTCGTGCTGCTTCTCTTTTTAATGTATTTCACGGTGCCGGCGTTTTTGCGGGCGGCGGGAGCGGATGTTTCTGATATTCCGAAGGTCGTGTATGTGATTATGGCGGTTGTTTTCGGATTTGCACCGATTATCGCCGAGGTGATTCGGCCGGTGTATTTCGCGATCGATCGCGGGCAGCATGAGGCGGCTCTGGTCTTCGGTTTCACGCCGTGGCAGCGTGTTTCCAAAATTATCATTCCGCAAATGGTGCCGATGCTGCTTCCTCCGATGGTGAATCAGGTAATCGAAATCGTGAAGGATACGTCGCTCATGTACATGTTGGGGCTCATGGATATGATGGGCCGCGCGAATATGATGATTCATGTGAATCTGGGTCGGGGGAAACTCGAAAATTATATCGCGGTCGCGATTTTGTACTGGGCGGTCATCGCGGCGCTCGAAGCGGTGATGCAATATCTCAATAAGAGAAATTCCAAAGGATTTACGGGGGGCGAGGTATGACGTTTGACAGTGCGGCAATGGTCGACGCATTTTTCTACATCCTGCGCGTCGTACCTAGGACGCTTCTCATGGCGGCTTTCGTGCTGTCCGTCGGGATTGTCATCGGGGCGCTTGCGGCCGTCATCCGCATCGGGCGGCATCGGTTTCTGAATCCGCTTTTGGCGCTTTGGATTTCTTTTACGCGCGCGGTGCCGGCTATCGTCCAAATTTTCATCGCGAATTATACGCTTCCTTTTATTTTGGCGCCGATGATTTCCGCGGTGACGGGGGAGGATGTCAAAGCTTTTGACATCTCGCCGTATTGGGTCGGATGTGTGCTTTTTTTCTTCTATCACGGGGCGTATCAGGCGGAAAATATCCGCGGCGCGCTCCTTTCGGTGCCCAAAGGACAATATGAGGCGGCTGTTGCCATCGGGATGACGCCGAAGGATGCGTATCTCAAAATCGTGTTTCCGCAGGCGCTCGTCGTGGTGCTGCCGACATTTTTTACATATTATCTTCATGCGGTGAAGGCGATTTCTCTTCTTTTCACGATCAAAGTGGTGGATATTTTCGCCGCGGCCGATCTCTATGCATCGCTCTACAGTCGCCGCACAGAGCCGTACATAGCCGATGCGCTCATATATTGGGGGCTGACGATTGTGCTGACGGTGATTTTCAATCAGTGGGAGAAACGGTATAGCGAAAAGTACGAGTGAAGAGTGAAGAGGAAAGGGGAAAGGGAGCGCGTGTAGCCGGGTGCGATATTTGTGCTCGAGACGTCAGACTGTTAGACTGTAAGCCGGAAGACGGAAGACGCGCGCTCGGCGAGTCCACTGTCGACGGCTTACGGCTTACGGGTGACGGCTTTAAGAGGTGTCGCCTGCGGCGACGATTCCTGTTTTAATCACTCGCTCGCGCTGCGCGCGGCTAAAAAATGCGCGAAGCGCTTCCGGTTAAAGCCTTCCTTTGAGGCGACCTTCCGGTGGACGGTCGCCGGTGGCGCGGAGCGCCGGAAGATAGAGTGGCCCCTCCGGCCAGAATTTCAGCACAAACGCGGAGAACGAAAATGATTCTTCGGTCCGAATCGATGCTTTGCTTTTGTAAGAAGTTATGCGGCTGCGCCGCATTCTATCTCCCGGCCTAACGGCCACCCTCTTTCAAAAGAGGGCTTGACTTGTGTCGCCTGCGGCGATTCCTGTTTTATGCCGGCGGAGCCGGCGAGGCGCCAAAGGCGCCGATTATAACATAATCGTGCCCGGAGGGCACACCTCTTAAAGCTCATAGCCCACAGCTCATAGCCCATAGCTTCATCGAAAATGAGCTAAAAGCTTAGAATACATAAAGGAGGAATACATATGACCAGAGAAGAACGTGTGATGGCCGTCGTGGACGGGAAGGTGCCGGATCGGATTCCGGTGTCGGTGTGGTATCATTTTTCGGTGTATGACCAGGATCCCGTTTCCTTGGCCGAGGCGCAGGCGGAAGCCAATGAGAAATATGATTTCGACTTCATCAAAATGATGCCTTTCGGAAATTACGGCATTCAGGACTTCGGCGCAAAGCTCAATATTTATTGCCGGCCGAATGAACCCGTGACGCTGGCGCGCCCGGGCATCACGTGCATCGAAGATTACCGCACGCTTCCCGTCATTTCCGCTCTTCAGGGGACGTATGGGAAACAGGTGGAATTTGCAAGAATTTTGGCCAAGAAAATCGCGCCCGCGACGCCTTTTATCCAGACGATTTTTTCGCCGCTCACGACGCTTATGAAACTTTCGGGAAACCGCGTGCTGGACGATATGCGCAAGGATCCCGAGGCCGTGCATAAAGCGCTTGCGACGGTGACGGCGGTCACGATGGATTTTATCGATTACAATATCGCCGCCGGCGTCTCCGGTTTCTTCTTTGCGACGCAATCGGCGCAGAAAAAATTGCTCTCGCTTGAGGAGTTCCGGACATTCGGAAAATTTTATGATTTGGCCGTCATGAATCATTATGTGAAACGCACGTGGTTCAACGTGGTGCATCTCCACGGCCTCGACGTGTATTTCGATGAAATTGCCGGAAATTATCCGGCCGCCGTTTTGAATTGGCACGACAGAAATACGCCGCCGTCACTTGCCCAGGCGCGTGAGACATATAAGAAACCGTTTCTCGCCGGCATCCGTGCGGCGACAAAACTTGTGGACGGAAAAGAAGTGCGCGATGATATCGTGAAAGACGGGACGCCGGAGGACATTATTTCTCATATTCATGAGGCGATTGACTCCGTGGACGGCAAGGGGTTGATGATCGGTCCGGGATGCGTCACGGATCAGGAGTGCCCGGAAGAGAATCTGCGTGCGGTGAGACGTGCTGTGGAGATGTGAGATGCAAAAAAATCCCCTTTCGGGGATTTTTTGATTGCGTCATTTGTGCAGATGCTATGGGCTATGGGCCGTGAGCCGTGGGCTTTTAGGCGGTGCGCTGCGCGGCATTTTTTATCATCGCTCGCAGACCTCGCTCGCGCTGCGCGCGGCATAAAACAGGAATCGCCGCAGGCGACACCTTTCATCGATTAGCGAAGCGATATCGATGCCATAAAAAATTATGCGCGAAGCGCATCCTGCCAAAGCTCATAGCCCATAGCTCACGGCTCATAGCTTCAGTACAAATGGTGCAGAAAGTTATTCACGCAAAATGTCTGCTTTCATTTTCAGATACCTATCCGTGAAATATGGCGCGAGCTGTGACTCCCTCAGATCGTAGCCGAAGGGGCGGCGGGAGACAGAGAGGATGGGGGCCGATTGGATGCGTTTGGCGACGGCAAAGCCGGCGAAGAGTTTCCACCAGCGTTCAAGATCGGCAATGAAATCGGCGTCCGATCGGAAAATGTCGGAAACGGAAAGGGGCGTGCCGAGTTTTGTCTCCAAAATACCTTCGCGATACCAGGAAAGAATGGTCTCGGGTGTTGCTCGCTCCCACGGTTCGACGAAGCTTTGGAAAAGATAATCGTGATAATCGTAGATGAGCGGGTCGCCTTGGCCTTCATCGACGTTTTGCGCATCGGAGAGCTCGGCCGAGGGCGTCACGGTGAAGGTGCCTTCGGGGATGATTTCGCGGCCGAAGAAAGAATTGAGATCGCGTCCGAGTGCGTAGATTTGATGTTTCCACAGATCGGCGGTAGCGGCAATGGCACCGGCCATGTCGCCATAGAGCGTCGCGTAGCCGACAGATATTTCTGTTTTATTGGCGTTGCAGGTAAAAATACCGCCAAACATGGCCGAAAGGGCGGCCAGAATCCGTCCGCTCCGGTCGCGCGCTTGGATATTTTCTTTCATAAAAGGGGAAACGGTGAGCGGGATTTCGTTTCCGTCGATGGAAACGGAGAGTGCGGAGAGGGTTTCCGCTGTTTTATCCACAAAATCGCCGATGGGGATCATGAGATAGGGCGCGCCGATATTCTCGGCGAGATTTTTCGCCAGATTTTTCGTTGTCTCGGAATTGTAACGTGTGGGGGTATTCACGAGGAGGAGGTTTTCCGGTGAGAGGACGGAGGCGAAAAGGGCAGCGTTCACGGCCGAATCGATGCCGCCGGAGATGCCGATGACGGCGCGCTTTGTGCCGATGCTTTCCAAGAAATGCGAAAGGCCGTAGCGAAGGGCGAAAAGAAGCAGATTTCCTTTTGCAGGCGGCATGGGGCGCAAGGGCGCAAGCTGTTTTGTTTCCGGTGTGAAGGTAAAGGCGACGCGCGCGTCTTTGTAGGGCGTGCATTCGGCGATGAGATTTCCTTTTGCGTCGTAGGCGGCGGTCATGCCGTCGAAGGTGTAAATATTTTTCCCGTTATTTTGGATGCCGCGTTGATTGACGTAGAGCATCGGGACGGAAAGAGCGGAGAGCGCGGCCGAGAGCATGCGGTGACGTTTATCGTTTTTTCCCAGCGTGAAGGGGGAGGCGGAGAGATTGATGAAAATATCGGGACGGTGGGAGGAAAGCGTTTTCATCGGGTGCGTTGCGTAATTTTCGTCCCAGCTGTCTTCACACAAAAGGACGCCGGCCGAGAGCGTGCCTTCTTTCGTCGGAATGATGAAGGGAGAGAGAATATTTCCTAAATCCGTTCCGTCTTCGGCGGCCAAAATGGCGGCGCCGGTGAAGTAGCGGCGGTCATCGAATTGGCGATAATTCGGAAGAAGGGTTTTGGGCAAAAAAGGATGAGAGGAATGTGCCGGGCAAAGGAAACGTCCGCCGGCCGCGGCAAAGGCGGCATTGTATTTGCGCGGCCTGCCGTCATCGTTTTTCTTCGTGTCATCGATGGCGCAGCTTCCCCAAATGACGGCGATATCTGTCGCGGCGCGTGCGAGTTTCTCATTATAACACGTGCATTCGCAGAGAAAATCCGGCTGATCCCAAAGATCGCCGATGAGATATCCCGTAAGGCACATTTCGGGCAAGATGAGAATGTCGGCACCGGCTTCTTTGGCCAGGCGGATTTCTTCCTCGATTGCGCGGAAATTTTCGCGAATAAGTCCCGGAAGAACGGTGAGCTGTGCGGTTTGAATTTTCATTGTTTTTTCCTTTGGTAAAGAAGTTCATATAAAAATGATGTGTATCTTTTTATGGTTAAATTTTAGTATGGAATCTTTTTTTTCGCAATGGAGAAAACGGGGGGAAGGGGAAAGGGGGTGCGTGTAGCTTGGTGCGACATTTGTGCAGTCAGACCGTCAGACTGTTAGACGAAAGACATGCGCTCGGCTTGAACTAAGAAAAATAAAAGAATACCCCGGGGAGACTCGGGGCATTTCTTTTTATCACAGCAAAGAGGGA
>CAVHIJ010000053.1:0-10447 GCA_963635945.1 bacterium
TGCTCTCCTACGTGGGCATCTTGATTTTCGTCGGCCTCACCGCCTACGATACGGCCAGAATTCGCGAAATCGCATTTTCCCACGACACAAGCGCCACCGATGACGGCCAGAAAATCGCCATCGTCTGCGCCCTCACCCTCTACCTCGATTTCATCAATCTCTTCATCTACATGCTCCGCATTTTCGGGGACAGAAAATAAAAAGTGTTGATGCGTCATGCGTTGATGCGATCCGGATGCGCTTCGCGCATATTCCTGTTTTATGCCGCCTACGGCGGCGTACGAGGTCCGCGAGCGATTATAAAAAAATCGTCGGCGTAAGCCGACACCGCTAAAGCTCCCGGCTCCTTCTCAAATGTCGCACAAAGCAATTAAAAACGGATGTTTCTCAAACTCAGAGAAGCATCCGTTTTTTTGTTACTCCGGAAGTTCGGCGTTTTCTTTTACCAAGCTCCAATTTTCTTTTTTGCGTACATCCTCTTTCACAGCATACCAAGGCGCCGCGTCAAATGTGTTTTCCTGATTCTGATCGATTTTGAAATATGAGGATGCCAGCACATATTGCACCGGCTCCGCTTTCTTATTCATGGTCACCGCGCGGCCCGTCGAGGGATTCACCGGATGTGGGATCACATCGGAAAACGCAAGTGTCGGCACATCCGCATTCGTCATGAATTCCTCCGATGTTTTCCACTCGGTCGCGCCGAAATCCTTCATCATGAGAAGCGGATAGAACCAATTCAAATCCGTCATTTCCCCGCTTCCCCACGTCAATTCATACGCATCGTTATGATGGACATTAAACCCGTGATCGGACACGATGATAATGCGCGTATTATCGTAGACGCCCTCGGCGCGCAATGTGTCAAACCATTTCCCCAGTAGCAAAAGCGCCGCCATATTGCATTGATATCGCTGATTTTGCAAAACGGTATCCATCCGAAGCGTCACGCCGCCTGCCGTGAATCTGTCCTTGTGCGCCGCCTCAAAAGCGGTATTATCTATCCGCTCGGCCGGTGCATACTCCGGCTCGGAGAAAAGCGTCATGCAATGCGTCGTATCATTCACCATCATAAGAAAAGTATCGCCATCGTCATGAAGTTCCGTAAGTTCAGAAAGCGCTTCGAGCTCCTTATAATCATGCAAAAGAGACATATCAAGACCGGCCGCTTTTGTGGGACCAATCACAATTTGCTCCCACTGCTTGCCGAAACCATTGTATTCGCTGTCATTGTACAAAAATTTTTGCAACAATACGGGACTTACCTTCATCATGGCAAAGCAGAAAAAATTCCTGAAATTTTGAGAAACGGTCATTTCCGCACCCGTTTCATCTTTGAATGGACTAAGCGAACCGAATTTCCGAATGCGCCGATGATCGTCGTAAATGCCAAGCCCCGGTTTCTTATCATAATTCGGATACGGCACATGACTCACCGTGACGGCATACCCCGCTTCATCGAAAAGGACGGGCATGAGCCGCAGCGCTTCATTATGTTTTTCACGAAGGGAAATATCCTTGCGCCGATTCATTTCCTCCGGTATGTAATCATAGCCGCCGAAAAGTCCCGGACTGCCGAAAATCGTAAAACCACCGTATGAAAGCGTATTCGCGTAATAGGTAAATCCGGCAAATTGCTTTTGCAGCTCCGGCTTTTCCCGCATGATATACGGCACGTAGAGTCCCATGGCGCGGTCCAGCATGAGCACGACAACATTTTTCCCGTGGCGGGAGAGCGGAAACTTTCTGAGCTGGCTCTTTTCCTCATGCATCACCGGCATTTCGGAAATATTCGCCCGGATGGTATGCAAATTCAATCCGAGCATAATGCAAAGCGCAAGCGATCCGACGAGAAAAGCTTCCGTCACATAGCGCCCGCAACGTTTCCAAAGGCGGAGAAAGAGAAAAGCGATAATAAAAACAACCGCCGCATTCAACCCCTTTTCCACATTGCTGAAATGCATTCCGTTTTCATATTTGAGCGTTGCCGTCAAAAGTCCAAGTCCCCGCCCAAAACACATGTAATCGACGACGGCGATTCCGGCAAAGATCCAGAGCCTGCGCTCAAAAGCGACCCTCGCCGGCCCGTTTCCGAGCCAATAAAAGACACCGCACCAGAGCATAAATGTCCCGGCCGCAAGCGCGAGCGAAGACACGATATACGCCGCCGGATTATCCATGAGCCCGGGGACGACAAATTCCTGCGGAGAGGAAACAATAACCGCCGACGGGATAATGCCGCCGATGAAAAGCGAAAGGAAAAGACTTTCTGCCAAAAAACGTTTCGTCTGCGGCGCAAAATCGGCGCTCGTCTCCCCCGTTTCCTTTTTTCGCCTGCCGAAACGAGCTTTGAGATACGGGATATTCAGCAAAAGCGCAATAAGGCACGCTTTGCCGAGAGTCCGCTCGTCGCGTCCCGGTAGGAAACAGGCGCAATATACGAGAAGCAGCGCGCTCATGAAGAAAAGCGCCGCATACATGCCTTTTTTCGGATTCGGAAGTTTATTGATGACCGTTTTTACGAGATTAAAAAGATTATTCAGCGTCCAATAGAAAACAAGCCCGGCCGGCGAATTGTACAAAAATATGAGAAAGAAAAGCGCCATGCCGTAAAGCTGAATTTTCGATTTCAGCGGAAAACCTTTTGTGAAAATATAAGCGGCGACGAGATTGATCGCAGTCATCACAAAAGGCAGCACGTGCACCGACGCCCCGAAAAGAGTGAGCATCCCGTCCGGCGCGCCGAGATCCGGAATGGGGCCGAACGATACGCCGCGCAAAATTTCCAAATGCGACAAAAATTGATACGCCGCGACGAAGAAAGGAATTTCCAAAAAGAGGGATACGGATCCCTTGATAATATCCGTCGGGCTGTAATGATTTTGGCGATAATATTCGCGCAATATCATGAGCTGCTCGTCACCCTTAAATGTTTTTTTGATGTGGGAAACGCCGCGCGAAAGTTTCGCCTCCATATCCCGCTCGGCTTCCTGCATCCTATCCGCGCGATTGTATAGCGGCAATACAAGCAAATTCACCGCCAGTGAGAGCGCGATGATGGCGATGCCGGGATTGGATAAAAGATGCAGCGCAAAATAATAAATGACTTCAAACATCAATCCGAGCGGGCTGAAGATGAAAGTGTACAAAACCGATCCGATGGTCATCCTCTTCCCTCCCCGCTTTCTTTTTCTTTGAGCACTTCGTATTTTTTCATGAGATAGTCTGCGGCAAAGCGCGCACCGCATCCTGGATTTGCCCAGCATTCTTCGCGCGCTTTGCGGCGCCCTTCGGCAAAATCGCCGGAGGAAACGCAATCCTCAATCATCTCTCCGATATGCGGCAAATCCTCTTCGGACAGTTTCCTTCCGAGCCACGGCAATACGCGGAAAGTCCAAATTTCCGAATCGAGCCACCACGCATCATAAGGCGCGGGATCGAAATGCGTATCCGTATAAATAATCGGTTTATCGTAAATCAAAGCGAATTCAAACATGACGCCCGAAAAATCGGAAATCATGATATCGCTTCGGCGGAGCACATCAAAATTATCCGTATCGCGGTTCCATTCCAATTGCTCGGAGGCCGGATATTTCGCCGTCAATTTTTCCATGAGCGGAATTTCGGACGTAAAAGATTGCGGATGCGGACGAATGATGATATGATACCCCGTTTTCAAAAGCGTATCGATGAAACGCTCGCCGTATTTGTTTAAGATGGATGACGGACCCCAGGACGGCGCCAGAAGGACGGTGCGAGGATGCGCGTGAAAATCCTTTGCCGCATCAAGCCGTTTCTTCATTTCGTCCATATACGGGATGCCGACCTTGATAAATTCTTTTTCGGGAAACCCGCGTAATGTTTCCAATTCGCGCAATTGATTTTTTTGAAACTCGCCGCCCCCCATCACCGCATCGTAATGATCCAGCGCAAACATTCTGTACACGGTGAGATCCGTCGGCGCGTGCGGGATATGCACATACCAATCGACTTCGGGCGAGCGTTTCCATTGGAGGACATCGAGCCCCGGCGTCGTCGAAAGGACGATATACGCTTTGAGGAAATTCAATTTCGCAAAGCCGCGGTTTCCGTGGCCGATAAATTCCGCTTTAAAATTTTGAAACGGCGCGCAAAAAGCCGCATCATCTTCCGATGCGGTGTAATACACGACGGGGAAACCGGCTTCGTCCAAAATACGCATAATCGGCGCGAAAATGCTCCAGTACCTTTTATCGTCCGAAAAAATGACGAGAGGACTCTTATTTTCGGACACATTTTTCTTACCACCGCCGCTCAAAAGGAAACGCAATTTCACCCACCAGATTTTCATCAGGTAGCGCGCGACGCCCAAGATTCCTATTAAAATGGTGAAAAGCATACTCCCGGTGCCGGGATCGATGTACAAAAGCATGGAAAAGTTTCCCTCTTTCGTTTTTTAATGGGACGATTCTAT
Source organism: bacterium (assembly GCA_963635945.1). Taxonomy (GTDB): domain Bacteria; phylum Bacillota; class Negativicutes; order Veillonellales; family Dialisteraceae; genus UBA1822. The sequence goes on from CAVHIJ010000053.1 coordinate 4,454, forward strand.
TTCATCACTTTGAAAAAATTTCTTTTGTTTGATGTAAAAGGCGACACCTATCGCCGACCAGACGAGGAGCAAAATATACGATTCGGTGCAGAAATGGACGCCCGAAAGTCCCGGAATCGGGATGAGCTGCAGCACCATGAAAAATCCGGAAACGACGACGCCGAACCACGCCGCCGCTTTCAAAAAGAAGCTCCCGTCTCCGGTGCGTCTTACCGTCACGATGGTGGAAGCGCAGGTAAAAAAATATCCGATGGAGGCGCCGATGGCGGACATATCCACGAACCAGCCGAGCGCTTCACGGCCTAAAATCGGGCCGGAAAGAGAAATAACAATGCAGAAAATCAAAGCATTTTTCGGCGTGCCGTGCTTGGGATCAATGACGCCGAACCATTTCGGCAAATACCCTTCGAGGCTCATCGAATACATGAGACGGCTCGCCGCCAGATAAAATCCCATAATGCCGGAAAGCACGGCGCAGGAAACGGCCGTCCCGACCAAAATTTTCCCCGGGACGCCCAAGAGTCGTTCCGCCGCGGTGAGCAAGAGCCACGGCGTCGCGCTGCTTTCCACAATCAAATCGGGCCAATTGTGAAGCGCCGCCGCCGCAATCGTGTTATTGGCGATATACACAAAGCATCCGAAAAGAATCGCGACGATCATAATCACGCTAACTTTTTTATACGGAAACTTAAATTCCTCCGCTGCCTGCGGAATCGTATCGAAACCGACGAAAGCCCAGGGAGCAATCGCAAAAGTCGCCAAAATCGCCGACGTAATCCCCATGCGCCCCTCATGCGCGAAAACGGAAGCGGACGTATAGTTTCCTGTCGAAAGAGCGGCCGTCGCCGCCGCTTTATCAAATCCCCAAAGAGGATACATATTGGCCATCGTCGCCTCCGCGCTAAGCCATGCGGCAATCGTCAGTGTCATGACGGAGCCGCCCAAAAGCACAGCCAGCACCGTCTGGATGAAACCGGCTTTTTCGACACCCCAAATATTGAAAATACCGAACGCGACCAAAATACCCATCGCAAGCAGCATTTCCCCCGCCCAGACATCAAAACCCGCGATTTGATAATGAAATCCCCATTTCAAAATATCGAGCGGCCCGTCCAAACCGTCCACGATAAGACCGATGGCAGTCGAATTCATCGGGACATTCGTAAGATACGCCGCCACCAGAAACCAACCGCAAAAATACGCCGAAAGTTTCCCGAAGCACGCTTTTGTAAAGGTGAATTCCCCGCCCGCTTTCGGAAACTTCGGCACCATGTACGCATAGCTGAATGCGATGACAATCATGACCAAAGCGCCCAAAATCATCGCGATGCCCGTCCCGGCCACACCGGAATTGATCAGAAACTTTTTTCCGGGATTAATAAAAGAGCCCCAGCCGATGACGCAGCCGAAAGCCAGCGCCCACACATGCATCGGGGAAAGACCCCGTTTCAATTCCGATTTTTTCTCACTCATATAAATATCCTTTTATCCGTCACACGTCATACGTCTTATCAATCGCCTTCAATTCGCGAAACGTATCGATTTCGACAATATCTTCCTCGCGGCAGGGCAAAATCCCGACCTTGTAATGCTCCTTCCGATACACGAGCGGCACCTGCTCCCAGTAGCGTTCCTTGCCGCCGGGCGACGCATACACATCCGGAATATCGGAGGCAAGGCGTTTTCCATCCTCCTCCGACCAATAGGAAATACCGACCATTTGCCAGCAATCCGTCCCGCCGACTTTTTCGGCGATGATGACGCCGTCCGATACATCGAAGCACCAGTCGTCCGTGCGCTCCTTTTGAATGGCAAGGAAATCGGACGTGTAGTGATATTTTTTAATAATTTTCGGATTGGAAACGACGAGATCCGCCTCAAGCACATAGGCGCCCGAAAGCAAATCCTTCGCCGCCATCGCAGACGATATATTATTCGCTTCATTATAGAGCGGATTTTCGAGAAATTTCAGCATCGGATATTTGTACAGCAGCTGGTCGAATTGCTCGGAAAGATACCCGCGGACGATAAAAATTTCCTCAATCCCCGCCGCCAGGCACGCATCCAAAAGCGTATCAATCATGCGCACACCGTGCACGCGCACCAAGGGCTTGGGCGTATTAAACGTAATCGGCACCAAGCGCGAGCCGAAACCGGCCGCCAAAAATACAGCGCGGCGTACTCGGTACGGCTCAAGCGCCGCAAGACCCTCCGCCGTAATGACGCCGTCCTTTACGAAACCGAGCTCCGCCAAATCCGCAAGCGTCTTTTCGACGATGGCAATACCGTGCTTCGTCCGCGTTTCCCAATCTTTCGGCAAAAGCGCTGCGGACGCGAGAGCCAAAGTTTCCAAAATATCAAACTGTATCCGATCGAGTTTCATAAAAAATCCTTTCCTCATTTCCCGTAATGCGCCCAAAATTCTTTGCGAAAGGCCGTGAAATGTCCGTCTATGATTGCCCGGCGCATATCGCGCATGAATTGCAAAAGGAAATATAAATTGTGGATCGTGAGAAGCCGGAGCGCGAGCGTTTCCTCCGCTTTGTACAAATGGCGGATGTACGCGCGCGAGAAATGACGGCATGTGTAGCAGCCGCAACCCTCTTCCAAAGGCGAGAAATCGCGCTCATACTGTTTATTTTTAATATTCATGCGTCCCGTGTGCGTCATCGCCATCCCGTTTCTGGCGACCCTCGTCGGAAAGACGCAATCGAACATATCGACGCCGCGTGCGACCCCTTCCAGCAAGCAATCCGGCGTACCGACACCCATGAGATAGCGCGCCTTATCCTTCGGAAGCCACACCGTCGTCTCCTCCAATATTTCATACATCAACTCATGCGGCTCCCCGACCGAAAGCCCACCGATCGCAAGCCCGTCGAAAGGAAGAGACGAAATATCAAGGGCACTTTGCTTTCGCAAATCCTTGTACATCCCGCCCTGCACGATGCCAAACATCCCGCGATCCTTTCGCGTATGCGCCGCAATACAGCGCTTGGCCCAGCGCGTCGTCCGTTCCGTCGATTTTTTCGCATAATCGTACTCCGCCGGATACGGAATGCACTCATCGAAAGCCATCGCGATATCGCTCCCCAGATCCTCCTGCGCCTTCGTCGCTACCTCCGGCGACAAAAATTGCATCGAACCGTCGATATGAGAGCGGAAATACACGCCCTCCTCCTTGATTTTCCGCATCGCGCCCAAAGAAAAGACCTGGAAACCGCCGCTATCCGTCAAAATACCGCCGTCCCAATTCATAAAAGAATGGAGACCGCCGGCCTCGGCAATGAGCGGCGTCCCCGGACGCAGGAAAAGATGGTACGTATTTCCCAAAATAAATTGAGCGCCCATCTCGTGCAATTCCTCCGGCGTCAGCGTCTTCACCGTCGCCTGCGTCCCCACCGGCATAAACATCGGCGTTTGAAACGTCCCGTGCGGCGTGTGCAAAAGCCCCGCACGCGCCCCCGTTTCCGCATCCTCCGCGATAAGCTCATAACGAATGACCATAAAATCCCCCTTCATATATCCGCAAAGTATCATTTAATTTTACCCAAAAACACCCCCGCGGTCAAACGAAGCCCCCCGCGCCGTCGAAAATTTTACATCCGCCTTGCCTTCCGTGTTACAATGAAAAATAATCATAGATTAGAAATGAAAAAGTTTCTATATAAATTTCTATATAGGAGGAAACCGTTTTGAAACTCTCGCGCCGCATTTCCGCCGTCATCACCGCGCTCGCCCTCACCGTGAGCCTCACCGCATCCGCCAAAACCATCCTGCTCGTCCCCCAAGACGATCGGCCCGTCAGCCTCGCCTACACCGCCGACACCGCCGAAAAAGCCGGATACACCGTCATCACACCGCCCGCCTACCTCCTCTCCGGGAAAAACTTCAAAGGCGACGCCGACCGCATCTGGGACTGGGTCTATGAAAAAATGGAAACAGCCGACGTCGCTGTTCTTTCCACAGACACTTTAATCTACGGCGGCCTCGTCGATTCACGGAAACATAATGAAACAATGGAAACATTGCTCCGCCGCGCCGACCGCATCCGCGATCTCAAAAAGTCCCACCCGAAGACACCCCTCTACGCCTTCGGCACCATCATGCGCACCCCCTATGCCTCCTCAGGCGGCGTCGAACCCTACTACTACGCCACCCACGGCACAACCATCTACCAAATATCCGCCCTCCAAGACAAAATGAACGACGGCACCATCACAAAAGAAGAATCCGCAAGACTCCTCGCCTTGAAACTTTCCGTCCCCGTCGAATACCTGAACGACTGGTTCAAACGCCGCACCAAAAATACCGTCATCAATAAAAAACTCATCCAAGACACCAAAGACGGCATCTTCACCTACTTCATTTTAGGATTCGACGACAGCAGCAAACATTCGCAATCCGCCCTCGAGCACAAATATCTTTCCAAAGACGCGAAAAATATTTCCAAAAAGAAATACGGCTCCTTCCCCGGCGCCGACCAACTCGCCCTCCTCCTCATCGCACGCTACCACGTCGATGCGAACGGATTGAAACCCGTCTTCTCCGCCATCTACCCGCTCGGCCGCGCCGAAGACACCGTCCCCAGCTACGAAAGCCAAGAAATCGGGAAAACCATCGAGCAGCACGTCACCGCTGTCGGAGGCATCCTCAAAAACGACGAAAGACCCGACGTCCTTCTCGCCGTGAATACCCCGCTTGCCAACACCAAAGAATCGGCAAACTTCACAAACTTCGGCATGGAAAAACAAAGCACCGTCGAATTCATCACCCAAGTGAAACGAGCCGAAATGCGCGGCATCCCCATCTCCTTCATCGACGTCTACTTTGCAAACGGATCCGACAACACATTAATGAAACTCATGAAACAAAACGACCTCCTCTACAGCGTCGCCGCCTACAACGGCTGGAACACCGCCAGCAACACCATCGGATACTCCGTCGCCCAAGCCATCCTCGCCCCCGACATGTACGAAGAAGATCACAGAAACATGCTCCTCACCCAATACATCGACAACTGGGCCTACCAAGCAAACGTCCGTAAAAACATCCTCCGCATGAGCGAAAGCTCCCTCAAAGGCGAAGGGACGCCGGCCAAACTCACAGAAGAAACCATCGCCGAAATCCAAGAATTCGCCAAAAAAGAACTCGGCCTCAATCCCGCCACCATAAGCGCCGCCTACCCCTGGCAAAGATTCTTTGAAATCGAAGCCAAAGTCGCGACAGAGCCCAAATACCCCGTCTACCTGACCCGCGCCGAAAAACAAAGAATAGCCGCCGAAAAAGCCAAGAAAGAAGCCGAAGAAAAAGCGAAAAAAGAAGCCGCCGAAAAAGCAAAAAAAGAAGGCAAACCCGTGACCGAAGCGAAAGAAACGAGCGAAGTAAAAGAAGTAAAGGAAACGAAAGAAACGAAACCCGCCGCGGAAACGACAGAAACAAAATCCGAAGTCACGTGGATGAAAGAATGAGAAACAAAAAAACGCCTTGCGGCGTTTTTTGTTGGGAAGAGTAAAGAGAAAAGAGTAAAGAGTAAATAGGAAAGACCACCGTCATCCGCAAGCTCGTTTCGGGATCCCCCACGCGCCCGAAAGCATCGACCTTTCATTGACTTTAGATACAAAAATCTGATAACATAATCACACGGGGTCTGTAGACGACGGGCTGCTTTCCGCTCCCTATCTGCAAAGAAGGGGGTGATAGTATGGAATATATCATAATTTTTATGATCGTTCTCTTGGCTATCATCATAGCTATAAAATACTAATCATAGGAAAAAGCCGCCCGATCTTCCAACACGGCGGCTTTCTCCTAATCTCTAAATAATTGGGAGCCGGCACTGTCGTGACAGACCCCTTTTCTATTGCTATTATAGCACATCAAAACAACTTTTCAACTCCACACCAACATCCCGAACTCCACACCGTCATCCCGAAATTCCGCCGTCATCCGCAAGCTCGTTTCGGGATCCCCCAAGCAACGAAAATGGGAAAG
>CAVHIJ010000054.1:0-10444 GCA_963635945.1 bacterium
ATTATATATATTATTATTCCTATTTTTTATCGGTTTTTCCGATATAGCTTATCGATTTTATTCGTTTGACAGCATTGGGGGGGACTGTGTAACATGATAACCAAAGGGAATATTTTGCGTACGGAAACCGGAGAATCCTTCGCGAAGAAAGCCTTTGCTCAAATATTTTTATATTCCGTTTCAACTGGGGGGGACCATACTATGAAAAGGAACGAAAGAAAAGGGATCGGACTCGCACTCGCCGTGCTGGCGCTCTGCGGAGCGGGTCTGGGGATTTCGGGCACCGGGTATGCCACGACTGTGAGTGCCGAAAATGATGAGACGCTTGTCATCACGGGTTCGCAATATGAAGTGAAATCCGGAAACGGGAAAACGCTCACCGTTTCCAAAAATGATACGGCAAAGACGGTGACGATTACGCCGGTGACTGGGGATATTTCTCGTGGGAATGAATCGCTTGTGACCGGTGGCACCGTGTATAGTGTCATCCGTGCCTCAAATCTGAATTTGGGTTATTCGAATGATGTCGGTACTTCTTTTACGACTGCGGTCGGGTACGACAATACGGCAACCGGATATATGGCTCAGACATTTGGGTTCCAAAATAAAGTGACGGGAGATTCCGGCGGCGTCGGGTTAGGTACCTATAATGAAGTATCCGCCGGATTCGGAAGCGCTGTCGGTAAATCGAATAAGGTCAATGGGTATGCCGGTTCCGCTTTCGGTAAATCGAATAAGGCAAACGGATCGAATTCTGTCGCATTTGGGGCATCCAATACGGCCGGAGGGGTCTATTCATCGGCAGTAGGTACTAATAACAGCGCTACCGCGGATCGTTCCGACGCTTTTGGCTTTTACAATACGGCGTCTGGATACGCGGCGACGGCTGTCGGGTATAAAAACTATGCTACGGGAGTGGAATCTACGGCGATTGGCGCTGAGTCGAGGGCCACGGCCGAAGGCGCGACGGCGCTTGGCTTTCAGGCGGTTGCAACGACGGAATTAGTCAAAAAAGATGACGGTACGCAAATTTCCGAAGTTTCCTTCGGGCATAGAGCCAATGATCCTGTCGGCTCTTATTGTGTAACGTATGATAAGAATGGAGAGACAAAAACGGTCGTCCGTGCGGAATCTTACAATGTAGGAGATTCCATTGATGGCGGCGGTACGGTGACGGTTTGTGAGCCGGTAACGTTTGGATCCGATAGCTTTGCCCGTCTCACGAATGTGGCGGACGGCATCGGCGATCATGACGCAGCGACCGTCGGCCAATTGAACACGAAGGTCGGCGAATTGACTGCGGCAGACACCGCACTCGGCGAAAGAATTACGACGAATGCGGATGCCATCACGGCTATCAAGACCGGTGCCGGCGGACTTTCGGAACTGTCGGGTAAGATTGAAACGAATAAATCCGATATTTCGGCGCTTTCCGATCGAGTCACCACGGCGGAAGGTGAAATTGATGCTTTAGAAGCAACCGTAAACGGTGATTCGGGCCTCTCGGCTACCGTTGCCGGGCATACGGAAAGCATTTCCGGAATTAATGCGACGCTCGGGACGATGGCCGGCGGAGAATATATTTCTGCAAGCAATTCTGTGGCGCAGAACCTTTCCGCTCTCGATACAAGAGCAAAGACCAATGCTGACGCCATTGCGACGAATGCAGATAACATTACCGGTCTGGGAAACAGAGTCACCACGGCGGAAGGTGAAATTGATGCGCTGCAAGAAGCCGTAACCGGCGATTCGGGCCTCTCGGTTACCGTTTCCGGACATACACAGAGCATTTCTGCTTTGCAGAGTGCAGACAACGCACTCGATGCGAAGATAACGACGAATAAGGAAACCATTGAACAAATCAATACGAGCATCAGCGGACTTTCCACCTTGACGAGCACGGTTGAAGGACATACGACCGCGATTGGAACTAATACGGAGAACATCGCTAAGAATAAAAAAGCAATCGAAGATAATGATGCGGAACTCGAAGCGATCAGAACCGGTACCGGCGGGCTCTCTTTCATCAACGGTTCGCTCAGCTCTTTGAGCGAAGCACTCGGGACGCTTTCGGGGAATGGAAACTATATTGTCGCCGGTAATTCCGTTTCCGCCAATTTGGTAGCGCTCGATGCGCAGGTCAAATTGAACAACACGAAAATCGGTGAAAATGCGACTGCCATCGGCGGTTTGAATACCAGACTCGGCACGGCGGAAACCGATATCGATAATCTGGAAACGACGGCCGGCGGACATACACAGAGCATTTCCTCGATTAATGGTTCTCTTATATCTTTGGATACGAGAATCGGTAATAATGCAACTGCCATTAGTGGCTTAGATAGTAGAGTCACGAAGAATGCATCGGATATTGAGGCCATAAACAGCAGCATCAGTGGGCTGACGGATTTGACGAGCACGGTTGGCAGCCAGGCAGATAGCATTTCCGGTTTGGATTCCAGACTCGGAACCGCAGAAGGAAAGATTTCTGCGAATGAAACGGCGATTCGGATGAATGCTTCCGCTATCGATGCGGTGGAAGCGAAGATTGGGACGCTGAAAGCGGATGAGGGCGAGACGAAAGCGTATACGTATCTTGATTCCAAGAAGACTGTTTCCGGAAACCTCGAAAGCCTGGAAGAAGCCATTAAAGCAAGCACGAAGGGCGATGATCAGAATCGCGTGACCATAGGGAATAATTCCGAAGTTACCGGTAAAGATTCCACGGCGATCGGTACCGGCGTAAAAATCACCGGCGAAAATTCCGTCGCCGTCGGTACGGGACACCAGATTGCAGGTAGCAATTCCGGGGCCTTCGGCGATCCGTCCACTATCTCCAGTAGCGATAGCTATGCGCTCGGGAACAACAATACTATTACGGGCGGAACTAATGCCTTCGTTATCGGTAATAGTGTCTCAACGACATCCAGCAATGTCGTGATCCTCGGTAATCAGTCCAGCACCACGCAGATGACCGGTGCGGAATCTTCTGCGGCACAGGATAATGTCATTTCCGTCGGCAGCATGACGAATCTTCGCCGGATCATCAATGTGGCGGACGGCGTTTACAGCGCCGATGCGGCGACTTACGGTCAATCCGTGAAAAACACCACGTATACCATTGCTTACGGAACGAATGGACAAGGGACGACGACCGGATCTGTCGAAGTTCTGACGAATGACGGACAGGTGGCCTTCACGATTAACGGATTCCTTCCGAATGCGGCGGATGCCGAAGCGGCAAAAGCCGGCACGTTGACGCAGAAGGATTACACGAATTATACGGGCGATAATGAAACAATCGCCATCAGCAATAATAATGTCATTTCCGCGAAAACGGGCAGCATCGTAACAGGTGATAAGGGTCTCATTACCGGCGGTGCGGCGTATGATGAACTCCGTAAAGATATCAGCGGTTCGTATGTGAAATACAATGCCACGACGGCGGCAAATCTCTCCGCGCTCGATGCGGCGATCGGATCGAATGCGGCTGTGGCGACGGAAGGCGGATATATCGCCAATGATGCAAGCGTGAATGCGAATCTCTCCGCGCTCAATAAGAAAGCGGCGAAATCCGGACAGATAATTTCCGCAGTGACGACGGATGGCGGAAACGTCATCAAAGCGGTCGACGGTACGGCTTTGGCGACGATCTCCGTCGGAACTATTGAGGCCGGTCAGAACGGTTTCGTCTCCGGCGATGCGGTTCATGACGCGATTAAAGCGGCGAAAACGGCAGCTTCCGAAGATGCGACTTTGAAGGTCGGAACTGCGAAGACGGAATTAACTTCGGCTATCGAAACGGCGAAAGAGCAAGCCATCTCGACGGCCGGCACCAATGCGGCGACGGAACTCGCGAAATTGATTGCTTATAACAGTAGCGCCGGCGTACTCAATATCGGAGCGGATGCCCTGCTTGCGACCTCCGTGAATTTTGGATATGGCGATAACAGCACTCGTAAGCTCACTGGCGTCACCGCAGGTACAGAGCTTACGGATGCGGCGAATGTCGGACAGTTGATTGCTAATACAACGTATGTCGTTGCAAATAACGGAACTGTTGAAGTTAAAACCAAATCCGGCGGTACGGCATTTACGATTTCCGGTATTCCGGTAAGTGCATCCGGCGATGGAAATTCGAACCCAATTGCTTATACCGCAGATAACGAAACAATTCAGATTGACAGCAATAACAACAGAATTTCCGCAAAAACTGGCGTTGTTTCGAGTGGAAATGATGGCAAAGGCCTCATTACCGGAAATGCAGCATACAGCGAACTTCGTCCGACGAACGGAACATATGTGAAGACCGAACAGACGACCGCAGCAAATCTCACCGCTCTTGACGGAGCTGTGAAAGCGAATAAGGAATCTATCGATTCGCTCGGTTCACGGGTGGGGACGAATGAGACAAATATTTCCGGTCTTACCGAAAAAATCGGCACGATTGCAACCGTTGGAGGTGGATACAATTACATCGGCGCTACGGATTCCGTTTCCGCCAATCTCGTCAAACTGGATAAAGCGATCAAAGACAGCAGCGTGAAAGTGGCCGAGAATGCCTCTGCGGCTATCGGCAGCAGCGTCTCCGTAGATGCAAATGCCTCGAATGCGACGGCTGTCGGCAGCAACATCACGGTTTCCGGCAAAGATTCCACCGCTATCGGCACGAATATTGAAATCACCGGTGAAAACTCTGTCGCAGTCGGCAACGGGCACAAAGTGTACGGCAAAAACTCCGGCGCGTTTGGTGACCCGAATAATGTTTACGGCACCGGTTCGTATGCCGCCGGTAACACCATTACCATCGGCGAAGAAAATAATGTCAACGGGGTCGGGAATAACACCTTCGTTTTCGGCAATAATGTCACGACGACGGCGAATAATGCCGTTATTCTCGGTAATGAATCCACGGCTACCGAAGACAATGTCGTTTCCGTCGGCAGCGAAACCAATCAACGCCGCATTGTGAATGTGGCGGCGGGCGAAAATGATACGGATGCCGTGAATATGGGTCAGCTCAAAGAAGCGATGAACGGCAGCGCGGTCGATGTGAGTCGTGCGCTGGGCACACTGGATTCCCGGATCAATGATGTGGCGGCGGGAGCTGCGGCCTTGGCGGCGCTCCACCCGACGGAATACGATCCGAATGATAAACTCTCCTTCGCGGTCGGCTACGGTCATTACAAAAATGCGAATGCCGGTGCGATCGGCGCCTTCTTCCGGCCGAATGAAGACGTCACGGTCTCCTTGGGCTCGACTTTCGGAAACGGAAACCCGATGGTGAATGCGGGCGTTTCTTTCAAGCTCGGTCGCCGCGGCGAAAAGATGGCCGAACCGGATGCGAAGATGATTCGGGCACTCAAGAGTGAAAATGCTTCCCAGGCTAAGGAAATCGACAGCCAGGCGAAGAAGATCGAAACACTGGAAGCGAGCCATGCGCGTCAGGAGAAAGAAATCGAAGAACTCCGCGCGAAAATCGCTCAGGTGCTTGCCAAGATGGAATTGTCGGATACGGTGGAAAAATCGGCGGCCGCACACTGACCGGTCCGGTCCCCACGGTTTACCGTAATCTGACATTTCTATAAATTCTCCCAATTCGCCGTAAGGCACGAAAAGAGGACGGATTCTTTCCCATCGTCCTCTTTTTTGTGCGCAATTTTGGGAATTAGCAATTGGCAATTAGCAATTCAGGTGTCGCCTGCGGCGACGGATCCTGTTTTGAGCGGCGGGCCATCTGTATCTTGGCGCACCTGAAAGGGGAGCAGTCAGGCACGCAGTGACTGACTGATGGGTCAGGCACGGACGCCTCTGTCTTATAGGGGGCAGTCCCCTACCGTTATGATTGAACATAGTGCGCGACCCCTCAGTCGCTCGCTTCGCTCGCGCCGGCTCCCCTAACAGGTGCGCCAAGACATATTTTATTTTTGTGCCGTTTGTGCAGTGAGATTCCGGGTCAAGCCCGGAATGACGGGTTAAGTAAAGTGCGTCATCGGGAAGAAAAGCTCTCCGATGACGCATCACCCCAACCCCGTCATCCGTAAGCTTGTTTAAAGATCTCTGCTGTATGATTGCTCGCTCTTAAGAATGCGTCATGGGTGGTTTTGCCGCGCGCAGCGCAAGCGAGCGAAGCGAGCGATTACAATAGGATTCGTCGCCGAAGGCGACACCTCTTAAAGCCGTCAGCCGTCAGCCGTCGGCAGGGGATTCGGCTGAGCGAGTCTATGCGCTATGCACTATTTACTTAATGGGTTGGGCGCTTTAAATTTTACGGCTGCCATATTATAATGAATGCGGAATTATTTTTACGAAACATTTTTCAAGGAGCGGAAATCATGGAAGAAACGAAATTTCGGGCGTTATCGATTGAGGGATTTTTGGATGCTTTGGGAAGCACGTCGCACATTCCGGGCGGGGGCGCGGCGGCGGCGCAATTGGGTGCTACGGCTTGTGCGCTTGCAGAGAAGACGGCGCGGATCACGCTTTCCAATAAAAATTACGCGGCCGTGCATGAAGATGCGAAGCGTTGGATTTCCGTATTCCCGGAAGCGCGCGATATTTTGCTCGATCTCATGGATGAGGATGCGAAACAGTTTCAAAATTTGATGGAAGCGTACAAAAATTTCAAAAAAGAAGGAAAATCGGAAGCGGAAACCGAGGAGGCGATGCAGGAAATTTTCATAAAAGCGGCGGAGGCGCCGACGCAAATCGCAAGTCTCATGGCGGATTTGTCGGAACTATTCACGGAGGTCCTGCACAAGGGAAATAAAAATCTTCTGTCGGACAGCATTATGGCGGCGCAATTTGCTATCGGCGCGATTCATGCGGCGATTTTAAATGTGCGCATCAATGCGAAAGCGGTGCACAATGATTTTTATCAGCATGAGGTTGAAGAATCGATTCGTATCTGGGAGCACGCGGTGTCGGCGATCGATGCGGTGCTGACGTATCAGGTCACGCTTTGAGGTTTTTATGAAACGGGAGGAAACGGATCGCGCGCGGCGGCTCGGCGGAAGTCGGTCGTTTCGGCTGCGTTTGTTTCTTTTGGGAGTGCCGGTCGGATGTGCGGCGGGGCTTTCGGTCGCATTGTATCGGTTTCTGATCGATGAGGCGGAGGCGGCGCATGCGGCGCTCTATGTGTCAAATTTGATTCCGTCTGCGGAGGCGGGGAGCTTTTTCCCCGTCTTTTTGTGGTGCGCGGCGCTTTGCGTGCTTGCTTTTTTGCTCGCGCGGCTGGTCTCGTGGGAGCCTCAGGCGCGGGGGAGTGGGATTCCGCAGGTGAAGGGCCTTTTGGAGGGCCGCGGCGCGATGCGGCCTTTCCGTGTGCTTCTCGTGCAAATTTTCGGCGGGGCGCTTGCCATCGGCGCGGGGATGTCTCTCGGTCATGCGGGGCCGGCGGTGCAAATCGGTGCAGCCTCGGGAAGCGGCCTGGCTTCGATTTTAAGACGCCGTCCGATTGAGGGTAGGTATTTTCTCACAAGCGGGTCGGCAGCGGGCATTGCGGCCGTTTTTAACGCTCCTTTGTCGGGGATTCTTTTCTGTCTGGAGGTTCTCCATAAAAAATGGGCGTCGGCGATTTTGCTCCCGGCGATGAGCGCATCCGTCACGGCGGCGATTGTGATTCGCGCGTGCTTCGGCGATGCGACGATTTTTCTTTTCCGCCATACGGAGATGATTCCGCCGGTGCATCTTCCTTTCGTGTGTCTCATAGGAATCGTGTGCGGCGTTTGCGCGATTCCTTTTAATTTCGGAATTACGCACGGACACCGTTTCCTCATGCGTTTCCTTCCGTGGAAACATCCGTCTGCGCCGATTCTTTTTGCTCTCTTACTCGCAGGGCTTTTCGGATTTTTCGCACCGATGCTCTTGGGCGGGGGAAATCGGCTCGTGAATTTTATTATTGAGGAAAATCCGGCGTTTCTATTTATTGTGCTCTGTGTTATCGGAAAAAGTTTATATACGTTTATTTGCTTCGGGAGCGGTGTCCCGGGCGGTTTCTTTTTTCCGAGTCTCGTCGTCGGGGCGCTTATCGGGGCGGCAACGGGTGCGCCACTTATCGCGTTTGGAATCGTGGCGCCGGAAACGGTGACGAATGTGATGATTCTTTCCATGGCGGCCTTCCTGGCGGCGACGGTCCGCGCGCCAATCACGGCGATTGTGCTTTTGCTGGAGCTCACGGGGACGTTTCATCATCTGATGCCGCTGGCGCTTGCGGTCTCGGTCGCGTATGTGACGTCGGGACTTTTGGGAGGCCGGGGCGTGTATGATGAGCTGATGCGTTGATGCGCGGATGCGTGGATGCGGCGCAGGTGTGCTCTTCGGGCACGAATCCTGTTTTTATCGCTCGCTGTTTTTGTCGAATTTTGTGCGTAAAATATTGACACATAATAGAGTACATGGTAAAATATCCTTCGCAACGTGGGGAAACTGCGTTTTGCAATGTGGCGGGTGTGGTGAAGTGGTTAACACGGCGGATTGTGGCTCCGTTACGCGTGGGTTCGAGTCCCACTACTCGCCCCATTTTTTTATTTGCAGGGGTATCGCCAAGCGGTAAGGCAACGGACTTTGACTCCGTTATTCGGTGGTTCGACTCCACCTACCCCTGCCAAAAGAATAAAGGCCGAAGTTTTTGCTTTGGTCTTTTTTGTTTGCCATTCCCTCAAGCTATGGCGTTTCTTGAATTTAACTATATGCGACGGCGGAAATTTTTCTTTCGCATTTTCGCAAAATCAAGTACAATGAAAAGTAATTATTGAGATATCGGCGGAAAGAATTTTGTTTCCTCGTAGTTTGTTTCCTAAAATAAAAAGAAAATCGGAGGGGAAAGAATGGATAGCAGCATGGCGTTTTATTTGGCGGTCGGTGTATTTCTTTTGACGTACGTCGGCATTATGACGGAAAAGGTTCCGCGCACGATTTGCTCTTTGGTCGGCGGCGGGCTCATGATTTTGCTGGGCTTTGTCACGCAGGAGATGGCGCTCAAGGAATTTATCGATTTCAATACGCTCGGTCTTTTGACGGGTATGATGATTTTGATTGCCGTCGTGAAACGTTCCGGTTTCTTCGAAGCGATGGCGCTTTGGGCGATGAAAGCCAGTCACGGGGAGGCGCGTGTGCTTCTCGTGCTCCTTTCCTGCATCACGGGGCTTTCGGCGTCTCTTATCGATTCCGTCACGGCCGCGCTCCTCATTGCGCCGATGACGATTTCTCTTTGCCGCATGATGAAAATCACGCCGGTCCCGATTCTCATCGGAGAAATTTTGATGGCGAATATCGGCGGTACGGCGCTCATGATCGGCAATCCGCCGAACGTCATGATCGGCTCGGCGACGCATCTCGATTTCAATGATTTCATGATCAATCTGGCGCCGGCCGTCCTCGTCACGACTGTTTTCACGATGCTGGCCGTCTTGCTTTTGTTCCGTAATTCTCTTCCGCATGGGAAAATGGCAAAAGAAGATCTTGACGCGATCGATATTTCCTCTGAAATCAAAGATATGCGTCTTTTGAAACAGTCGCTTTCGATCCTGGGTCTTACGATTGTGGGCTTCGTTTTCCACAGTGCGATGGGACTCGAGTCGGCGACGATTGCGATGGCGGGCGGTCTCCTTGCGATGATGGTCTGCCGCATTGAACCGGCGGAAGCACTTCGCGAAGTGGATCTGGATACGCTTCTTTTCTTCATGGGGCTCTTCATTTTGGTCGGCGGTCTGGAAACGACGGGCGTTATTTCGGCTCTCGCGTCCTGGGGCATCAATTTGGTAGGCGGCGATCCGGAAACGATGACGTATCTCGTTCTCGTTCTTTCCGGCGTAGCGTCGGCCTTCATCGATAATATCCCCTTCACCGCGACGATGATTCCGCTCATTTCGGAAATGCAAAGTCTCATGAATTTGCAGGATGCCGATTATATGTGGTGGTCGCTGGCGCTCGGCGCATGCTTCGGCGGAAACGGCACGATTATCGGCGCATCTCCGAATGTCATCATGGTGGCGATTGCGGCCAAGGAAGGATACAATATTCCTTTCGGCAAGTTCATGCTCTGGTGCTTCCCGATTATGATGATGACGATCGCAATTTCCGGCGTGTACCTGTATGTCCGCTATTTTCTGTAATTTTCGGAAACCGTTCAAAGCTCCCTGCGGGGGGCTTTTTTGGTTGAAAGGCGCGCGCGGCCGGATCCCCTGCTTACGGCTTACAGCTTACGGCTGACGGCTTTAATCAGTGCGCTGCGCGGTATTTTTTATAATCGCTCGCTTGCGCTGCGTGCGGCAAAAAAATGCGCGAAGCGCCACCGGTATCTCAGCTCCCCTGAAAGGGGAGCTGGCGCGAGCTTGCGAGCGACTGAGGGGTCAGGCACTTTGGTCTCTGTCTTATAGGGGAAATCCCCTACCGCTATGTTCTCACATAGTGCGCGACCCCTCAGTCAGTCACTGCGTGCCTG
>CAVHIJ010000055.1:0-10323 GCA_963635945.1 bacterium
GACCCCTCAGTCGCTCGCTTCGCTCGCGCCGGCTCCCCTAACAGGTGCGCCAAGATACCGGAAGCGCTTCGCATATTTTTATGCCGGCGGAGCCGACGAGGCGCCGATTACAACAGGAATCGTCGCCGCAGGCGACACCTGTAGCGCATCAACGCATCCACGCATCCACGCATCAACGCATCAACCCCAAAACAAAAAGTCCCGAGGCGAAATGTCTCGGGACTTTTTTCTTGTAAAATTATTTTATTCAATCACAAGCAGCAGATCGCCCTGGGAAATGCGCGCGCCGGCTTTGGCTACGATTTCTGAGACGATGCCGTCTTTGGGCGCGGTGATGGTCGTTTCCATCTTCATCGCTTCGGTGACAAGGATCGGATCTCCCTTTTTCACGTGCGCGCCTTTTTCGACGAGGACTTTCACGACGGAGCCGGAAAGGGTCGCACCGACTTCACCCACTTTGTCTTTATCCGCTTTGCGGACTTCGATGCTTTGCGTGGCGACGTGCTTGTCGTGGACTTTGATTTCGCGCGGCATACCGTTCAGCTCGAAGCGGACGAGACGATCGCCGTTCTCATCAGGTTTCGTCATATCTTCCATCCGGATCAGAATCATTTTGCCCGGCTCGATATTGACGCGGATTTCTTCACCCGGTTTCATGCCGAAGAAGAATGTCGGCGTATCGAGGATGGAGAGATCGCCGTACATTTTATGGCGGGCCTGGTAATCGCCGTAAACTTTCGGATAGATGAGGTAGGAGGAAATCGCTTGCTCATTTATCGGGAAGCCTTTTTCTTCCATTTCTTCTTTGACGAGCGTCATATCGACGTCGGCGGGTTTCGCTTCGGCATGCGCCGGTTTGCCGCGGAGGATGATGCTCTGGAGTTTTTCCGGGAAACCGCCGTAGGGCGTGCCGAGTTTCCCATCAAAGAAATCGACGACGGACTGCGGGAAATCGAGCGTGTCTCCTTTTTCGTAAATATCTTCTTCGGTGAGGCTGTTCTGGACCATGAAGAGGGCCATGTCGCCGACGACTTTGGAGGACGGGGTGACTTTGATAATATCGCCAAACATCATATTGACTTTGGCGTACATTTTGCATACGTCGAGCCAACGGTCGCCGAGACCGACGGCGGTCGCCTGCTGGCGGAGATTGGAGAATTGTCCGCCGGGCATTTCATGCGAGAAGACGGTCGTATTCGGCGCGGCCATTTTGCTGTCGACGCCCGCATAGTACGGACGGACGCCTTCCCAGTAGCGATCGATAGCATCCATCGCTTCGAGATCGAGTTTCGGGCGGCGCGGATGATCCTGCAATGCGAAATAGAGCGATTGCATGGAGGGCTGGCTCGTGCCGTTCGAAAGGGCGCTGGTCGCCACATCCACGATATCGACGCCGGCATCGACGGCTTTGGCATACGAATAGATGATGCAGCCGCTGCCTTCGTGGCTGTGGAGGTGTATCGGAAGATCGACGGCGTCTTTCAAGGCGGAAACCAAAGCATAGGAGGCTTCCGGTTTCAAAAGGCCGGACATATCTTTGATCGCAATGATGTGCGCACCGGCGTTTTGCAATTCTTTCGCCAGGTCGGTGTAGTATTTAAGGGAATATTTCTGCCGATTCGGATCCATGAGATCGCCGGTGTAGCAGATGGCCGTTTCCGCCAGTTTCCCGCATTTCCGGACTTCGTCAATGGTGACCGTCATGTGGTCGAGCTGGTTTAAGCAGTCGAAGATGCGGAAGACGTCTACGCCGTTTACGGCAGCGCGGTCGATGAAATGACGGACGACGTTTTCGGCGTAATTCGTGTATCCGACGGTATTGGCGCCGCGGGTCAGCATCTGGAAGAGGATATTCGGTGCGGCTTCGCGCATCTGTCTGAGGCGCATCCACGGGCATTCATCGAGGAAACGGTACGCCACATCGAAGGTCGCGCCGCCCCAGTTTTCAAAGGAAAAGAGGTTCGGGAGTTTCGTCGCCGTGTAATGAATGGCGTTCATGATATCGTGCGTACGGACGCGGGTCGCGAGGAGCGACTGGTGCGCATCGCGGTATGTCGTATCCATGAGGAGGACTTCTTTTTGGTCCATGACCCATTTTGCAAATTTCTCCGGGCCCATCTCATCCAAAAGCTGCTTGGTGCCGCGCGGCGTCTCTTCTTCCGTTTCCAAAACGGGGAGCGGTGCGAAATCGGGCTTTGGCGTCATGCCCGCATTGGCATAGCCGTTTACCGTGATATCACCGATATATTCGAGAAGTTTCGTCCCGCGGTCGCTCACGTCATGCGGGTCGATCAAAAGATCCGGATGGCGGTCGATGTAATTGACGTCGCAGAGGCCTTCGCGGAAATCTTTCGTTTTCAGCATGTTTTGCAGGAAATAAATATTCGTCTTCACGCCGCTGATACGGAATTCATCCAGGCAGCGAAGCATGCGGCAAATCGCATCGGCCGGGCGTTTGGCATACCCGGTCACTTTGACGAGAAGGGAATCGTAATAAGGCGTGATGACGGCGCCGGTGTAGGCCGTGCCCGCATCGAGACGAATGCCGGGGCCGCCGCCGGAGCGGTACGCGATGATTTTGCCCGTATCCGGCATGAATCCGTTTTGCGGATCTTCCGTCGTGATACGGCACTGAATCGCCATACCGTGATAGGAAACGTCTTCCTGACGGCCGATGCCGATTTCTTTGGAATCGAGGCTGTATCCTTCGGCAATCAAAATCTGCGCTTTGACGATATCCACATCGCAGACGAGCTCGGTCACCGTATGCTCGACCTGGACGCGCGGATTGACTTCGATGAAATAGAAATGCTTTTCGTCCTGATCCACGAGGAATTCGCACGTACCGGCATTGAGATATTTCACGTTTTTCATGAGTTTCACGGCCGCGGCGCAAATATCCTCACGAAGGGAAACGGGGAGCGCCCACGCCGGCGCCATCTCGATGACTTTTTGATGACGACGCTGAATGGAGCAATCACGTTCGTAGAGATGGACAATGTTTCCGGCCTCATCCCCCATGACCTGCACTTCGATATGCTTCGGATTCATGATGCATTTTTCGACATAAACCGCATCATCGCCGAATGCCATCTTCGCTTCGGATTTCGCACGGGTGTACGCTTCTTCCAAATCTTCCATGCGGTCGACATTGCGCATCCCGCGCCCGCCACCGCCGTTTACGGCTTTGATCATAATCGGGAGCCCGTACGTTTCCGCAAATTCCTTCACTTCTCTGAAAGAGGAAACGGCGCCCTTCGTGCCCGGAATCATCGGGATATCCGCTTTTTCCGCCTGAATGCGCGCATTCACTTTATCGCCGAACATGATGAGATGCTCGACAGAAGGACCGATGAAAATAATACCGGCCGCTTTACAGCGCCGCGCAAATTCCGCGTTCTCCGCCAGGAAACCGTAGCCCGGATGAATGGCATCGACGTCGTGCTCCTTCGCAATGCGAATGATATCATCCATATCCAAATACGCATCGACCGGTTTCTTTCCTTCGCCGACCAGATACGCCTCATCGGCGCGGTTTCTGTGCAGCGACAAAATATCCTCTTTCGAATAAATCGCCACCGTCCGAATTCCGAGCTCATTGCAAGCGCGGAATACGCGAATGGCAATCTCACCGCGATTGGCGACCAAGACTTTGCGAATCTGTCTCATACTCTCCCTCCGTTTGCTTTACTGTATTTCAAAAATTTTCTTCAACCAACAGTGTCACACTTTATTTTACCTATCAAAGCCCGCAAATTCAATAGTACACTTATTTATTTTTGTTATTCTGCTATAATATAAATAAAGTGCATAGGAAACATGTGCCGCCTGCGGCGACGATTATTGTAAAAGGAAAGAGCGAAGGGAAAAGAGGAAAGGGGCGCAGGTGTCGCTTCGCGACAATTCCTATTTTAACCGCTCGCTGCGCGCGCTTAAAAAATGCACGAAGCGCTTCCGGTTAAAGCCTTCCTTTGAAGGAAAGTGGCGCGGAGCGCCGGAAGATAGAGTGGCTCGAAGAGCCACAATCTCAGCAGAAACGCGGAGAACGAAAATAACTCTTCAGTCCGAATCGATACTTTGCTTTTGCGAGAAGTTATGCGGCTGTGCCGCATTCTATCTCCCCGCCCTACGGGCCACTGGCAACCGTCCACCGGAAGGATGCCTTCGAAAAGAGGGCTTGCCTTGTGTCGCCTACGGCGCCGATTCCTGTTGTAATCGACGCCGCCGGCATAAAAAATGCGCGAAGCGCCACCTGTATCTCGGCGCACCTGCTAGGGGAGCTGGCGCGAGCGAAGCGAGCGACTGAGGGGGCAGACACGGACGCCTCAGTCTTATAGAGGGCAGTCCCCTACAACTGCCTGCACACATAGTGCGCGACCCCTCAGTCAGTCACTGCGTGCCTGACAGCTCCCCTTTCAGGGGAGCCAAGATGCGCTTGGCTTAGCGCCACAAAAATCTGCACTCGGGAGCGCCTCGTGGGCGCGATAACGGATTATGGGCGCCGCACTTAAAACGCCCGCACCCCACGCTGAGCATCGTAAGATTGCCCGACCGTTATAAATTTGCCGATGCCGCGTGTATCGCGCGACAGGCGCATTCCGCGAAGCGGAATTTTAGCGCCGCAGGCGCGCCATCCCGCGCAGCGGGATAAACTACCTGAAACCAAAATTTTTACATGAAACAAAAAGTTTCAAAAAGAAAGGAACGTTCTTATGACAAACTTCATGGATCTTTGCAAAGCTCGCTTTGCCGTCCGCAAATTCTCGGACAAACCGCTTGAAAAAGAAAAACTCGATCTGATTTTGGAAGCGGGAAACGCCGCGCCGACGGCAAAAAATTTCCAGCCCCAGCGCATCTACGTCTTGGAATCGGCCGAAGCACTGGCGAAAATGGATGCGGTGACGCCGTGCCGCTACGGCGCCCCCATCGTCCTCATGCTCGCCTACAACACCGATGAAGAATGGAAAAACGAGCTCCAGGAAGACATTCACTCGGGCGTCGAAGATTGCAGCATCGTCGCCACGCATATGATGCTCGAAGCCTACGACATCGGCGTCGACAGCATCTGGATCAATCGTTTTGCCAATACAAAAGCAGAAGAAATATTCGGCCTTCCGGCAAATGAAAAAGTCGTCCTCTTCCTGCCCTTGGGCTACCGCGCAGAAGGCGCCCGCCCCGCTCCGCAGCACACGAATAAAAAAGATTTGAAAGACATCGTGCGCGTGCTCTGATGCCGAAAATTTTCTACGCCGCCCTCTCCCACGCAGATGCCAAAACCGCCTACGCCGCACATCTTTTGGCGCACCCGTCCTCATTTTGCGCCGCCTCTTTAGCCGGAAACCTCTACCTTTCTCCGCCGCTTCCCCGCCCGCAAAATGCCACGGAATTTGAAATCGCAGGCCTTCCCGTCGCCACGACGGTTGATGAGGCTGTGACCCGCGCCGCCGTCCGAAACTTTTCCGCCGGACGCCGCCTCCCCGGGCGCCTCATCTGCGCCAAGGATCCCGCCGGTTTCCTCATCTGCGACAAAGACGCATGGGATGCGCTCACCGCCGATCTCACATGGGAACCCCTCACCTTCCCGGATATTTTGACCGACGTCCTCACCGAAAAAGAAGCCGCCGAAGTTTTGAAAATATCCGAAAAAGATCTGAAGAAACAAAGAGAGGCCGACAAAATTCCGAAACATATTTTCAAATCCTCGGGGAAAATCGCCCTCTATCTCAAATCCGCCATCGAAGTAAAAGCGCAATCTGTTTCCGGAAACGAAATGCAAAGCGCAGGAAACATGTGCGACCTGCTTCCGCTCCTCCTCGTCTTCACACCACCCGAAGCTGCGCCCCTCTGGCACCGCACCTCCGAAGACATCCGAAGCGCCACTGCCGGTGCCGGCCACCGCGCCGCGCGCCTCGATGACAAAGAGCGCCGCCAAGCCGGCCGCCATTGGCTCATCACCTTAGACGCCTTGACTTCACTCTTCGGCCCGCCCGATCCCGCCGAATGGCAAAATTTCGTTTCAACATTTTAATCACACAAAAGGACCGCGAAAAATAGCAAACGCAAATTTTTCGCGATCCTTTTTTTGTGCCACGTTCATTTCTTTTCCCTTATGCCATTGTCTTTTCCCTTATTTTGGAGTATATTTTAAGGGAAAAGGAGGTTTTGTGCCATGAGACATTTCCATTACGCAAAAATCAAAAATCAAAAATGGGATACCGGTACCCTGCGCACCATCGGTGCCATATACCATGAAGCCGGAAAACAAGATCTCTACCTAAGACAAAAACCGGAAGAATTAGAAAAACTCGTCGAAATCGCCAAAATACAAAGCACCGAATCCTCAAATGCCATCGAAGGCATCTTCACGTCCGCGACAAGACTGAAACAAATCGCCCTCGAAAAAACGACACCGAAAAATCGCGATGAACAAGAAATCGCCGGGTATCGTGACGTCCTGTCCGTCATTCACGAAAATTTCGACATCATTCCCATTTCCGTCAATTATATTCTGCAACTGCACAAAATTTTATACAGCCACATGGCAAATCCCATGGGCGGAAAAATGAAAAACGTTCAAAATTACATCAGTGCCACACATCCGGACGGACGCACCGAGACACTTTTCACGCCGCTTGCCCCCTACGAGACGCCGATCGCCTTAGCCAAGCTTTGCGAGGAATACAACCATGCCATCGGAAGCGGAGAGACCGAGCCCCTCCTCCTCATTCCTATTTTCATCCACGATTTTCTTTGCATTCACCCCTTCAATGACGGAAACGGCCGCATGAGCCGCCTACTCACCACATTGTTGCTCTATCAGAATGGTTTCTACGTCGGAAAATACATCTCACTGGAATCCAAAATCGCAAAAAACAAAGATCTCTACTACAGCGCGCTTGGCGAAAGCCAAATCGGATGGCATGAAGAAAAAGATAATCCCGTCCCCTTCATCAACTACCTTTTGAGTACTGTACTTTCGGCCTACAAAGATTTCGGAGATCGCTTTTCCCTCATAGAAACGAAACACACTGCCTTAGAAACCGTGCGCAGCGCCACCCTGCAAAAAATCGGCCGCTTCACCAAACAAGACATCCGCGAACTCTGCCCGGCCCTTTCCGTAAGCTCCATAGAAACGGCTCTTCGAAAACTCACGGATTCCGGCGAACTCCGAAAAGAAGGCATCGGCCGCAGCACCCACTATTTACGCACAAAATAATTTCCCCTTCCCCATTCCCCGTTTCCCTTAATTTTCATATCATTTTAAGGGAAACGGGATTTTTGCGGGGGAATATTTCCCGTTTCCAAAACCGCTATCCGAAAAATTTTATCGCTTTATCGAAAAAAAGTAATGGCAAAAAGCGTACACATATTATATAATAGCCACAATACTCCGAAGACGGAGACATTTCAGAAAGAAGGTGCATGTATGATGAATTTGAAAAAACTGTGCGTCGGCGCAATGCTGGCGGGTGCCATGCTGGGCGTCGCCGGTATTTCCTCTCCCGTAGATGCGGGAAAAATCGAAGACATTCAGGCGCGCGGGACCCTTTTGGTCGGCAGCACCGGCGACTACAAGCCGATGAGCTACCTCAATAAAGAAACCGGGGTGTACGAAGGCTTTGATTGCGAAGTCGCCGAGCTTTTGGCAAAATCGCTGGGCGTTTCCGTCGAATACGTCCCCACCACATGGAAAACCCTCCAAGAAGACACCATGGCCGGCAAATTTGATATCGCCATCAGCGGCATCACCCGCACCTTTGCACGCGAGCAGAAAATGAATATGTCCCGCGGCTACCTCACCTTCGGCAAGACCATCCTTTGCCGCAAAGAAGACGCCGGAAAATTCAAATCCGAAGCCGATCTCAATCGCAAAGACGTCCGCGTCATGTGCAACCCGGGCGGCACGAATGAAAAATTCGCCCTCGAAAATCTCCCCGATTGCACCCTCCTCATCCATCCGCAAAACGCCGAAATCCCCGGCCTCATCGCCGAAGGAAAAGCCGACGTCATGATTACGGAAACGATGGAAGCGCGCCGCTACGTCCGCGACGATCCGCGCCTGGCAGCGCCCCTCATCGATGAACCCTTCACCAAGAGCCGCTTCGGCATCCTCATGGCCAAAGGCGACCAAGACTGGCTGAACTACGTCAATTTCTTCATGGAAGAAAAAGAAACCGACGGGACTCTGGATCGCCTCGAAGAACAATACATCAAATAATATTTCCCAAATAAGAAATCTAAAAAAAGCTGCGAACATACACGCCGGTATGTCCCGCAGCTTTTTTTGTGTATTCTTTTTTATCATCCGGCTTTCTTCCCACCGTCATCCTGAATATATTTCGGGATCCCCCGGGCATCGGAACCGAAAAAGCGAAAAGATGCAAGCTCGCCCATAAAACAAAATGCCGCGCAGTACACCTCTTTTGGCTATGCACTATGCACTGTGCACTTTTCAATAGTAGTTTTTCCCCTTTCCTCTTCACCCTTTTCCCCAATTTCCCCTTCCTCACACTCCTCATTTTACGACAGATTTATAGTACCTTCCAAAATCAGCCAACGCGTCGATAATCGGCAGCATCGCCTCTCCCAGCTCCGTCAGGCGATACTCCACTTTCGGCGGCATTTCCCGAAAATCATGACGGCAGACCAGCCCATCATCCGTCAGCTGCCGAAGGCTATCCGTCAAAACCTTTTGAGAAATTCCCTCCAGATCCCGTTGCAATTCATTAAAACGCCACGGACGCGCCCGAAGATTTCGAATAATCAAAAGTTTCCACTTTCCGCCGACAAGCGCCACAGCCGTCGCCACCGGGCACGCCGGAAGCTCTTCCTTCGTTTTCATACCATGCACCTCCACTTTCATCATAACACATTCAATTTTACGTGTATAGTTATAAAAAAGTGCGTACTATGAAAAGAATGCGTCATTCGGTATCATATTCACATCGAAAGAAATTAATTATTTTACGGAGGTAACCATCATGAAAAACTTTGCCAAAACTCACATCGGAAACGAAGGAAGAACCGAACTCCACGACGCGCTGTCTTTAACGGGGGCGGAAATCAGCATCAATACCCTTCCCGCCGGCACCAATGTCCCCTTCATTCACGCCCACAAACAAAATGAAGAAATCTACGGCATCCTTGCCGGAGAAGGAAAAGTCGTGATTGACGGTGAGGAAATCACCCTTTCCGAAGGCGACTGGCTCCGCATTTCCCCCGCTGCCAAACGCCAATTCTTCGCCGCAAAAGATACGGCCATTTCCTTTATCTGCATCCAGACCAAAGAAAATTCCCTGGAAGCCTTCACCGCCGGCGACGCCGTCATTGGCTGATTTTCTGAAAAATTTCCACACAAAAAACGCCGTTTCCCTTATCTTCATTTCGATCATAAGAGAAACGGCGTTTTGCCGTGCTTATGCTTCTGCAGATATGTAAGAAACCGCCGATTAAAGCGTTATCGTATCAACGATCCCCATTATTTTGAATCCGCAATTCTTTTCGCGATTTCGGAAACAAGCGGCACAACCACCGTATTCCCGCATTGTTTGTACATGCTTTTTACGGAAATATCCGGGAAACGAAAAGAATGCGGGAAACCTTGCAAGGCAAGACATTCCGAAGGCGTTATCGTTCTGATTCCGAAATCGTCTCGAATGATCGGCACGCGGTTGTACCACGTTCCCATATTGGCTTTAAGGGTGAACGATATACCGTCTTTGCTCTTTTGAATTCCGAAATCGGCGAATCTGTAAATTTGATTGTTATCCGTTATGGCCGCATTCATTTTGGCATATTGCGCGGAATTCTCATTTGTTGTCCTAAAAAAAATCACGCATTCCACATTTCTCTATAATGCGATTTATTTCCAGTTTTCAAAAACGCAATCTCTATGATACTCCAAAAATTCTTTCTTCGGCAAAAACTTCTCCGGCAGACTGATTTTCGTACCACGAATGCTAGAAAAATATTTCTCAACAGCCTCTCCATTGCATGCATCTTTAATGTCATTCGACACCATAATCGTATAATCATTGGATATCGTTATAAATCCTCGATCAAATGCCTTATCGTGTAACGCATTGAGACACAATCCATTCCCGGGATCTGTTTTTTCATCCGCATTGCTGTCACGCCAAGGTTTAATATGACTGGCAATCAGTAATTCCACATTGGTAAGGCCTGTCATACAGCACATAAATCCATAAGCTGCCAACACTGACTTGCGAAAAAATCCCTGATTTATGCGCTGCTTTACCATCATCTCTTTTACGGCGCCCTGCGGTAAATCCATATGGGAAATCAATTGCCTATTTTCAAATT
>CAVHIJ010000056.1:0-9907 GCA_963635945.1 bacterium
TCCCTCTTTGCTGTGATAAAAAGAAATGCCCCGAGTCTCCCCGGGGTATTCTTTTGTTTTGCTTAGTTCAAGCCAAGCGCCGTGCGAACATCGGAGAGATAATCCGTGCCGTCAATCGTGCAAATGTAATTATATTTGTCGACTTCGAGCACGTCGCTTCCGTCGATGGTCACTTTGATGTAGGTAACTTCGATGGTGTTTTTCGTATCCGTCGTCGCGCCCATTTCAAGCTTGCCAAGGTCCGTCGATTTCGGAAGGCCGCGGACAACGACTTTGGCGGGTACGCTTTTCAGTGTGCCCGTCGCCGAGTCATTCATCTGAATCGCGCCGCGAAGGTCAAGGTCAACGCCCGTCGGCTTTGCCAAAATGACATTCGTCTTCAAAAGCGTGCGCCAGTTGAGTTCAAGCTCCATCGAACCGAAATGTCCGATAGTCGGGCTATCGATTTCACCGGCAACCCCCGCGCCTTTAACGGTTTCGGTGATGGCTTCCAGTTTCGGGAGCGTGACATCGGAGATGCCGACAAGGTCGTCTCCATTCATGTAGACTCTGAAATTAATCAGTTTTTCCGGTACCATGTGCCCCTCCTTTATTCAAAAAGCGCCGAGAAATAATCGGGATCGTATTCCAATACATTTTCAATTTCACGCGCCGGTGTCGGCGGGGTGAAATAGGTATGGAATTTGATTTTTCCATCCAAAAGATTTGTCGATGCGTTTTCATCTTCCCTAAATTCCACCCGCGCACCGAGAAGGGCTCCCTGTGCAACAAGAGAATTCAAACGGATATTTTCAGAATCGACAATCGTCTGAATGAGACGTTTTGTGATCGGTTTGTCGACTTTCACCCAGTAAGTCTGAATAAAGGTCTGCGCCTGCCAATAGAACATCCGTTTAATCGGGATGAATGCGTCTTTGGCATCCGTGTTCGACGGATAGCAGCCGGTGCGGTTGCCCCAAGCTTTCCAACCGCCGATAAAGTTCAAAGCGGTTACAACGCCCTGCCCATTGAGATAGTTTGCATTTTCGGGCCCGAGAATAACTTCTGAGCCGTCTGCCAGGCACGCGCCCTGAATATTCATCGCCTTATTGGACGGCGATTCATACGGGACATCATCATTAGCGGCATCGACGGAGGAAATCACGCCCATCATATGCGTCGACATGTGATAAATCTTCCCGCCGTTTTCGACACAAGGCCAGCAAACAATTTCATTCTCGCCGGTGTAGTTATTCTTATTTTTCCATTCGGAAACATTGCCGTACTGCGCGACTTCGTCGGTCGGGATGTC
This sequence comes from bacterium, assembly GCA_963635945.1. Lineage (GTDB taxonomy): Bacteria > Bacillota > Negativicutes > Veillonellales > Dialisteraceae > UBA1822. The sequence continues at coordinate 1,292 of CAVHIJ010000056.1, forward strand.
CACAATGCACATCGCTTTGAAATGTTCATTGATATTTCCCGCTTTCGCTTTCATGACGCTTTCGACGGCGGGCTTATCGCTCCAGCCGGGTGCCAATACCAGGCCGGGGACAAGGCCTGTAATCGGGAATACCTGATTCAAGACTTCGAGCCCCGTCGCATTGCCGGCGCCGTCAATCCCGCCGATAACGTCATCAGCCGTCACTGCCGATGCGTCCAATTCATCGTAAGACGCATAAAGCGATGCGGCATTGGCAAGCGCCCCGCCTTCCAATGCGGAAATGACAAGCACGCCGTCATCGTCATAAGCTGCGGTATAATCGACATCTGCCTTGCATTCGGTGCCGTCTTTGGCTGTTTTTACGATGAGTGTATCCAAAATAACGGCGGCGTCGATTTCTGCCTTACCGCCCACGATTTGCGCATCGCTTCCGCCCGCCTTTTTATGCTTTGCCGCGTCAAGGACATTTACAAGCACAATCGGCGCGTAGCCATAGAGCGCAAACTGCGAATAAATCGCTTCACAAAGTGTGTATTTTTGCCAATCATCACTATAGCCGAAGGCTTCTACCGCCTCCGCGTAGCTATAGCAAAGTACGGGCCGATTGGGTTTAGCCGGATTTTTGGCCAGATGAATCGGCGCCGTCCCGAAAATGACGGGAAGACCTGCGGTCGTATTGACGGCCGGGACGAGGCCGGTCGCCTGTTCCGAGACATATACGCCATGTTTGTATGTCATATTTCCCTCCTAATCACAATTCACGCGAGCGCGTGAGAAATACGTTGAGTGCGGTGCCTTTTTGCGCCGCTTCTTTCATTTTTTCGGCGTATTGCGCCACCGGTACCATAAGATGCGTAAGCCACGGCGCGGTTTCTATCAGTGATAAAACGTGCGCCGGATATCCACCGGAAAAGACGGTCGCATGTGCAAGCCGCCCGTTCGATAGATTGTGGCCGATGTAAATCAACTTTTGCGCCGGCGCTGCTGCTTTACTCTTTAAACGTTTCGTCATAATCAATTCCCTCTTCGTCAATCTGTGCGATGGTGTATGTGGCAGTGATTATGCCCACCCATTCGGGGAATGGTTGCTCGGTCATGATTTCCGTTTTGAGTGGCAATATCAGCCGATTTCTTCCCGCTATCGTGCGCTTTTTGAGTAACGCCTGCCGCACATGCTCGATGAGATTATAAAGTGGCTTACATCCTTCTTTTTCGTCTTCATCATACACAGAAAAGCCAATGGCAAGCGTCACGGATGATCCCGCCGCCGCATCTTCGGCATTCGTCGCAATCACATAGATACATGAGGCTGTCTCATCGCGTGAGCGTCGAATTGGCGGAAATCCTGTGTATACGAGAATTTTCTTATTTCCGCTTACCTGATCGGCGGAATATTCGGAAACGATTTCCCGCAAGTAAGCGGCAACGTTTCCCATTGATTCTGTAATGGTCATTTCCCGATTCTCCCCATTTGATAATCCAGCTCATGCATAAAACGTTGATTCATGAAAGCGGAAATTTGAGGCGCCAAACGTTCTAAAACTTCTTCATTCCCCACCATGGTCGGGATAGAAGGTCCGAACGGAGATTTGACGGGGTATCGTGCCCCGGTCTTTCTCATCATGACGCCTTTATATCTCGCTTTTTCATTGGTATACAGTCCGCGGATGGTCTTGAGTTTGCTTTTCTTTAGGACTTTCACCTTCATCGGACCGCGCCGGGGCGCTGTAACTTTGAAAGACTGCAATGACAACGGTTTTCCAGTTGAAATTATTTCCCCGATGAGCCGTGAATTTGTCGCCTTCTTTTTTGATAGCGATTTTTTCACATCGGCCGCCTTCACGATATAACGCGCGCGCGTCTCTTTGGAAATAAGCGTCGCCGATTTTGTGATCGTGCGGTTGATGGCGTGCATCGCGGCGATGATGGTGTTTTTCGGCGCCGTTCTCATCCCTTCTTTAACCGCCGCCATAGCTTTCCCGTCAAAGTCAATTTTTACCATGATTTTTACCTGTCATTCGACAACAGATTGATGGTCAACATATTCATGTTTTCAGCGACGGAAAGCACGGTATAGTGTTTCCCGTCGACGTAGAAAAGACTTTGCCCGGATACAGGAATTTCCGCAAGGTCTCCCGCCCGGCAATGGAGTGTCAAGGCCGTGCCGTATAGGTCATAATCCGGATTCGCTTTTTCGCTCAGCTTATCATCCGTCGTAGTTTCCTGTAATACGGCGCGGCATGTATCCCCGTTGACATCGTGCCATTCGGCGAAATCGTCTAAATCTATGAAAACATTAAGGTCATCCGTCACGATTTGGTCGTGGAGGTTCATTTCCCGAGTTTGACGGAGACGACGCCGCCCGCGGATGCGGAAATAGCCGTTCCCAGGGAAACGGTGCCCGTTTTAGCCGCGCCGGTTTTTGCGTCGAAGAAAACAGCGTCGCCGGCGGCAATATCGGTCGCCGCGGTCGGGATACCGAAAACACCGGCAATAGCAACGGAGCCGCCTTTACCTTTGGCAATCGCTTCCAGAGCGATGCCCGCCATAGAGCCAATCGCCACAATTTCGTGGTATGCGACGTCCGCAGTCGCGGTGTAGTTGATCACGTCGCCTTCCTGTTCATATACCGCAATAAGTGCCATTTCTTTTTCCTCCTACAATTATTTACCACTACTCTTATAGAGAGCGCGGAAATCAAGCAGATTTACACCGAAATCATGGAAAATCTGATATTTGATACCGAGCGCATCCGTATCGACGAACGTGCGCATGGTCGGTGTTTTGGCACCGTTTAGATACGTTACTTCGATGCCCGGAAGGACGCCCGGAGCTGCCGCCAAATACCAAGCCGCGGAGTCTGCCAGATTCGGATCGGCAACGACGGTAAGTTTATTGGCAAACGGATTCGGATACGCGTTATTCTTCGTCGGGTCGACGGCGGAGGCAATCAGCGTAGCCGCTTCGACTTCGAGTTCTGCCGGGACAATGAGATAGGCCGGCTGGAGGTTGAGATACGTCTTGCCGGAGGGATCCATCTGTTTTGCCATGGCGGTCTTTGCCGCTTTCAAGGCTTCGATGGAGATAGCACCCGTACCGAGGTTTCCGTTTGCTTTGGTAAACATCGCGCCGGCCGCCAAAAGTTCATAAACTTTCTTATTGATGGTACGTTTGGCCGCCGCGCCGTACATCGCCGGAAGGCGGGTGAGTGCGCCGAGGTCATCATTGATGATAGCTTTGCGCGTCAGCATCCATTCACGCCCATAGGTAGAAATGGACGTTTCCTTGCCATAGTCGGCGGATTCGGCATTTTTGAATTCACCGCCTTCGGTCATTTCGACGAGCTCATCCGCTGCGCCAAGTCCTACACGGAGAGCCGGTTTGAAATCGGGATTGGAGCCCTTTGCCGTCCAATACTGGAAGGTGGACGGTACTTCTTCATAGGCTTTATCAAGCGCTTTATGTGCGACATTTGCCATGACAGATGGGAAAGCACCGGTGCCGCCGGAAAGAACGGAGCGGACAAGGTCATCCTGCGCCATACGGCCGGATTTGCCGGTTTCACGCTCAAACATATCTTCAGCCAGCCGGAGAAGGGACATGCCGCGGAAAGATTCGGCGCCTTCGGCCGGTTTTTCGACGGCGATACCGGCGCGAAGTGCGATGCCGTCTGCGGCGGCTGCGCGGTATTTTTCGCTTTCATCGGCGGTCACGGTCACCGACTGCGGCGCGCGTTTCTTTTTGAGATTTTCCAGAATGGCCGCGCGAGTCTCTTCGACAGTCTTCCCTTCGACGATGAAAGAGTCTGCCGACATATCAAAATCACGGCAAAGAGCGGTGATCTCGCTTGCGCGCTTTCTTTCCGCGTTTACTGCTTCTGCGCGGATTTCTTCCTGATTGATTGCTTTTTCTTCCATTTCTTTTGTTTCCTCCTGAATTTCAATGGAACGGCCGACGCCTACCGTGGCATCGGCGGGAACAGATACGATGGAGATTTCCAGAGGCTCCCATTTCGTGCAGATGACGGCGGGCCCCGTAAAGCGCCCGTCTTCTGTTTTTTCGCCGTCTTTTAATTCGGCAATTTCGTGCACTTGATAGCCGACGGATACGCCCTTTAGACTCCCCGCCTTGACTTTCTGAAATATCGTCTCCGATTCTGCATCGGTATCAAATTGTACGAGCGCATGCCCGCGATGGTCTTCTCCAATTTCTACTTGCAAAATCCCGCCAATCGGTCGGTCGCTATCGTGATTAAACAGCACCGTGCCGATTTCCGTAAGACGCGTGAGATTCACCGCGCCTTCGGCGTGATCTAAGATTTCGGGAATGAATTCATCACCATACCAGCGCCCATACGGCTCTTCACTGGAAAAAGACAGCCACACGCTGCGGTCTTTTTCGTTTATGTCTTTGGCGTCTGCCCTCGCCGCCATTTCCCGATTCATCACCATACCGTGTAAATATTCGCCTCTGTTCATGTAGGATCCCCTCCTTCTCCACTTTCCACGTGATTTGATAATGCCGCCTGCACGGATTCAGGCGTATGGATGGATAACGTAAGGCCAAGTGATTCGGCCGTTTCTTTTTCTTTGGCCATCTGCGCCAACTGATCGCGCCAATCGGTGCCGTTTTCGGCGCATTGCTGTGAAAGGGTGGTAGTCCCGTTCTTCATCCCCAAAATGGCCGCTTGTATTTCCTTTTCGGGGTCTATCGACTGCCAGCCCGGCGCAATCCATTCGGCGTAGGTGTATTCGTCTTTACGCTCGCCGAAATCGGGAATGGAAAGCGCACCGGATAAATAGACGGAGTCAAGAAAAGCCCGATATACGGGCTCGCAAAAATGAGTAATCAACCAATTTTGTACCGGTTGGAATGTTTTTCGGTCTTCTAAATTCCCCTGTCTGGCGGCACTGTAGGACGATTGATTGAAATCGCGGGATATCATTTCATACGAAAGCCCGACGCCCGCTCCGATAAGGCGCGTATACAGTGACGTCATATCCGTCGCCGTCGTCGCCGAGCGCCCGGGATTGGCCGCTTTGATGTCTTCCCCCTGCGCCAATCGAATAATCATCCCCGGCCGTACTTTTTCGACGGGTTTCCCCTCGATGTCCATCAAAGAGTCATCCGTCTGCCGTGCTCCCACGCCAACACCGTAATTGGCTTTAATGATGAAAATCGAATAGCACGCCGCCATATATGCCGCCATATTTTCAGCCTTGAGATATTCCTCCAGCTCGCGGATATGCGTCGCCACTTTCGCAAGGTCCGAGATACCGCGTATCTGATCGGGATGTTGCTTTGTCCAAAGATGAATAATTTCTTTAGCCGGTACACGCTTGCTCCCCGCCGTTTCCCAGCCGTCGGCGCTCTTTTCTTTAATCCAATACGCAAGTGGCCGGAGTGTGTCGTCGAGCTCTATCCCACCGCGGATAACATTTTGATTCGGCGCCCGCATCAGGGTCTCATCGAGTAGATCCGGCCGGATGAGTTGAAGCTTCATTGGGAATTTCTTATCATTTGTCCATACAAGCTTTACTAAAATCTCGCCGTCTACCGTTTTCCGCTGCACAATCATTCTCTGGATTTCGTAAAAATCCATCTGCCCGGTGATGTCGCAATTCTCCGGACGCGTCCATTCTTGAAACAAAGACTCAATGCGCGTATTGATGGACTCATCGTCTGTGCGCGCCTGCGGGCGGATGCCGGTATTGACGATATTGCGCACCATAGCGGAAATAATCGAATTGGTGACGTCGCTATTTCGTTCCAGGCTCCGCGCGCGGGCCCGTATCAAATTGCGCTCCCCTTGTTCGGCGTTTTCTTGATCGGATAAATCGACGGGCAGCCAGCGATGATTATGGCGATTCACTTCGCCGGCGCTGTAGAAACGTTTCAGCGCATCCCGCTGCATCGCACGCACGGCGGCCTTCTCCGGGGAAATATATTCAATGACTTTATCTAAAAGATTCATCAGTCCATCCCCCTATCGGCATACGTCACACATAAGCCGCCGCCCTCTGCATCAGCGATTTGATTCTGGAGTGACGATTCGCGGGCATAGAGTGTCTTTAAATCTGCCCGCGTGAGTCGCCTATTTCCGATAGTGTACTCTTGCGCGCCGTCTTCGATTTTGGCAATGGCCAGCTGTACGCGGCGCAATGACTTTTTCAGCCCGGCAATATCCATTCTGTGCTCCTTTCTTAAAAATCAAAATCCGGATATTCAAAATCCGGATATTCCTCGCGATATTTCTTTTTTTCTTCTTTCGGCGGTCTCTTTTCCGTCGGTGTTTTCTGTAAATACCGCACACCTAAGATTTCCGCCGCCAAGGCATTATTTGTCTCCACGTCCAGCATGTGATTCTGTGCATGGCTTGATATCTTTTCCCATGTGTAGGAAATATGCCCTTTTTTATCTTGATGTTGTACTTTCTGCTCAGCGCATATCATATCGGCATAGCGCCGGTCGCATTCATCGTATAAATTCCAGCTCCCCGGACGCCCGGCACCGATAGAGAGACGGCCGGCAATAAAGTCTTTAAATAAGTTTGTATCGAAAACGTATAAATTTAAGCCGGACATGACGCCCAGTGCTTTTTCTAATCGGTTGATGGAGTAGCGCGTTGTCATTTGCCGCGATGCGCCTTTAGTCGGTATGGCAAGTCCCATATGCTCGATACAAAAGGCATAGACTTCGTCGGTATGAAAGCCTGAGTCGATACAGCACAAATTCACATTGCGAACCTCGCCGTTTTCATCCGGATACATTCGATCCAGCCATTCTTCGACATCGCCCCATGTTTCCACACGGCTGTAATCAACAAGCCAGCTCGTCATCGACGGACCCCACGCGCGGACGCCTACCCAGAAATGGTCAATCTGTACGTCGACGCCCATCGTGAGAATTTGTGCCTCTTTAGGCACAACCCCGCGATGATACGGTTGCCTTTTGTTCATGACAATATCGCTTCTCATGGAATCGGCTTTATCTTTCCACGGCTCCGCCAGCCAGCTATTTACAAAATTCATGAGAAGCTCAGGCGTATCTTTGACGGAAAGAAACTTCGACGCGATATCGCCGAATGTCACCCACGGTGAATACAAAGAAGAAAGATGATAAGCGACACTTCGGACATGTGCATGTTTTTCAGAAACGCGACGCCACTCGCCGCGCCTCATCATCTCCATTTTGTGCCGGTCGTCGATTCTCTCGTGGCAATGAATACATTCATATTGCGCTGTATAAAGCACACTTTGCGGTGTGGATTCCTCTGGCCACTTGATCTGCTTCATTTCCAATTCTTGAAACTCGCCGCAAAACGGGCACGGAACAAAATACTTGTATTGTGCATCTGCCCGAAGCCACGCTTGCCAAATATTGCCGGTCTCCAGCGTCGGCGTTGATACGCGTACGAGCTTTCGGTTCCAGAATGTCTTTGTACGCTCGGCGGCCAATTCCATCGGGCTCGCTTCATCGCCTGTCCATTTCGGAAATTTGTCGATTTCATCAAAAAATACATACCGCACGGGACGGCTTGATAGATTCGCCGGTGAATTGGCGCCGATAAGTGCGATATACATATGCGGAAACTGCAGCTCCAGCCGTTGGCTTTCTGTTTCCAAAAACTTATCCGAAAGCGCCGGTGACAGACGGAACATCGGCTGCAATCTGTTTTCGCTGGTGAATTCTGCTAATTTATCCGTCGGGTACACAATCATCATCGGGCCGGGGTCTTGGTCGATGGCGTATCCAATCATATTTTGCTCAGCGCTTGTCTTTCCTATCTGCGTACCGGCGCAAAATGTGATGTCTTGGATGCGCTTGTTACAAAATGCATCCATGACGCCCCGAAGATACGGCGTCTTCGACGTCTGCCACGCGCCCGGCGCGGCTGTATCTTTTTCAGATAATACGCGGTATTTATCCGCCCATTCGGAAACGGTGATTTTCTGCGGTGGTTTAAACGCACTGAGCGCTTGCGTGATGTATTCGGGGTATCGTCTCATTTCTTAATTTCCTTCCCCTCTGATAATCTTTGCAAGGCGTCTTTCACCGTATCGTCGACGACTTTTCCCGCTGTGATCGCCACATCGGGATCTATCGCCGTAAGTTCGGCCGTCACACGATTGCCCAAGGCCGTAAATGATTTTTTCAGCCCTGCAAAAAGACGACTTAAGTCTTTTGTAACTTGAGCCGTCTCTATAAATTTCTTCTGTGTGACATCTAATCGGATTTGCTCAAGGCTTGCTTTTGCCTCTTTTAAATCTGCTTCCGCTTTTAACTTTCGGGCTTCTGCGCTTTCCTCGCTTCGGTATTTCCATTCGACGAGCGCTTGCACGTCCCATTTCCCGCGCGTAACTTTCGGCGCGCCGGATTTCTCCCAGTTGCGAAGCGTCTCATCAGATACCCCGAAAAACTCCGCCGCTTGCGCCGTGCTAACGATCCACCATTTTTGGGAATTTTGCGCATCATCGCTCATTTTGCGCGCGCGTGTAATATGTGGCGCTGTTTTCGCTTTGCCTGCCAAATTCCCAACTCCTTTTTTCTGATTTCATCCGGACAATTTTTGGGGTCACGGACCCGCCCGCTTTTTTTCGCCCCACAGTACCTACG
>CAVHIJ010000057.1:0-9890 GCA_963635945.1 bacterium
CCCGGCGCTGCGCGCCACCCTCTTTCGAAAAGAGGGCTTGCCGGGTGTCGCCTGCGGCGCATCTACGCATCCGCGCATCGCACATCAACGTTTTTCCCCAAATGGTATAATAGGAAAAAAGCGACGGGAGGGGGTGCGATGTGGTTTCATTTGTGGTATCTGCCGGGGACGATACTATTCGATTGGATCGATTTTGCGAAAAATGTCGGCCGGATTTGTCGCGCGTCGCCGTCATGAAAGGGATTCGCACGAAAAAAATCAAGCGAAACGGGAAACGGACGGAGGCGGGCGAGCGGCTCGCAGCGGGCGATGTTGTGACGATTTATCTGGCCGACGCCCGGCGCGCGCCCGTTTCCGAAAAGGAAATCCGCACGGTGTATGAAGATGAGCGCATCCTCATCGTCGATAAACCGGCGGGGATCCTTTCGCACGACCCATCGGGGCGCACGGCCGACACGCTGGAGGCGCGCGTGAATCTTTTGCGCGAAAAATCGGGCAAGGGGCGCTGTTTTCTCTGCCACCGCATCGATCGCAATACCTCCGGCCTCGTGCTTTTTGCCAAGGATGAAGAAACGCTTACCGCACTCACGGCTGCCATCAAAAATCACGAAATAGAGAAACATTATCTTTGCGTCTGCACAGGATCCGTCACGCCGAAAAAGGCGACGCTCACGCATCAGCTTTGGAAGGATGCAAGGCGCGGCCGCGTCTATCTTTCGGACGTGCCGCAAAAGGGCTCGAAAACGGCGATTTTGCAATATCGCGTATTGGCCCTTCGCGCCGGGCTCTCGCTCGTCGAAGCGACGCTTGTCACCGGACGCACGCATCAGGTCCGCGCACAGATGGCGGCGGCCGGTTTCCCGCTTTTGGGCGATGAAAAATACGGAACGAAAGCGGCAAATAAACCCTACGGCGAAAAGCGCCAGCTCCTTTGCTCATACAAAATGATTTTTCGCACGCCGGAAACGGGCGCCCTCGCCTCTCTTGCAGGGCTTGCGGTGACACTCCCTCGCGTGCCGTTTCGAGAGAAATATTTCGGAAAATAAAAAAGGTTCATGCTATTTTGAAACTTTGCTTCAAAACAGCATGAACCTTTTTTGTGTGCATCTTTCTATCAGATGTATTTGTAGACGAGTTTCAGAATCATTCTTCCGAGTACCATGTCGAGCCTCCTGTATGTGACGAAATTTGTAACTGCGGAATCAAGAAATCAAAGATATTTGTAGACGAGTTTCCAGATCATTTTTCCGACGACCATTTCAGTACCCTCCGTCAAAACTCAAGGTGTAAGCGCCTTATGAATACGATGTAAGTTCTTTCTGATGTTCCTTATTATACTCGGAAATTTTTCCGTGTCAACATTTTTTTATAACGATTAATAAAATTTTTTATTACAAAATTTTTCTGGAAGCGCTTATAGGAGAAATGCAGCGCACTATGCACTATGCACTTTTAAAATACGATATGCGCGAAGCGCATCCTGAATCTCATGCCTCATGCCCCATGCCCCATGCCTTTCTTTTTCCACACAAAAAGCGCAACCTTAGCGGCCGCGCTTTTTGTTGTGTTTCAAAAATTTACTTATTCATGTCCCGGAGCGACGACGCTGTCGGCCGCTACTTTGGCGCAGCGGGCGAGCGAGAGGCCGGTGCCGGCGGGGATGAGTTTGCCGATGATGACGTTTTCCTTCAGGCCGACCAGGGGATCGGATTTGCCTTTGATGGCGGCTTCGGTGAGGACTCTCGTCGTTTCCTGGAAGGAGGCGGCGGAGAGGAAGGAATCGGTCGCAAGGGCCGCTTTCGTCGTGCCGAGGAGAAGGTTGTGGCCCTGCGCGGGTTCTTTGCCTTCTTCTTCGAGGCGGCGGTTTTCGAGACGGTAGGTGACCATGTCGACGGTCTGTCCGGGGAGCCAACGGGAATCGCCCACGTCTTCGATTTTGATTTTGCGAAGCATCTGGCGGACGATGATTTCAATGTGTTTATCATTGATTTCGACGCCCTGGGAGCGATAGACGGACTGGACTTCGGAAACGATGTATTGCTGGGTCGCCTGGACGCCGCTTACGCGCAGGATATCGTGCGGGTTCACGCTGCCTTCCATGAGCTTTGTGCCGGGGGTGATGACGTCGCCGTCTTTGACGATGGCGCGTTTGCCGAACGGCAATTTATACGAATCGCTCGTTTCCTCATTCGTGACGGTGACGATCATGACGCCTTTATTTTCTTCGGATTCGCCGACGGAAACGGTGCCGCCGATTTCGGAAATGAGGGCGTGGCCTTTCGGTTTCCGCGCTTCGAACAATTCTTCGACACGGGGCAGACCCTGTGTGATATCTTCATTGGAAACGGTACCGCCGGTGTGGAAGGTACGCATGGTGAGCTGGGTGCCCGGTTCGCCGATGGACTGTGCGGCGATGATACCGACGGCTTCGCCGATGCCGACGGGACGGCCGGTGGCGAGGTTTCTGCCGTAGCATTTCGCACAGACGCCGTGGATGGCATGGCAGGTCAGGATGCTACGAATCTTGAGTTTATTGTAATGTTTGCCGATTTCTTCGGCGGCTTCTTCGGAAATTTCTTCGTTCTTCTTCGCAATGATTTCGCCCGTTTCGGGATTCACGACATCTTCGACGGGGCAGCGACCGGTAATGCGGTCGGCAAGGGTCTCGATGACGCCGCCGCTCCTGATAATCGGCTCGACTTCGACGCCTTCGGCTTCATCCATGTGAATGCGGACGGAGGAAATATCGGCCGCAAGGAGTTTTGCGACCACGTCTTCGGTGATTTCGGTGCCGGCGGGGAAAATTTCTTCGCCCGCTTTGGAAACGACGGCGCTGTCCACGTGTTTCCCGATGTAGCGGGATTTGAATTCCTGCGTGAGGCGTTCCGTCATTTTTTCTTCGGCTTCGGCCGCACCCAGATCGTAGGTGACGGGTTCTTCGGTTTCCGCACCTTCTTCGTAAGGCGCCGTGACGGTGATTTCATGCACGAGGTGCGCATTGAGAAGGGTGATGTCTTCCTCGGTGAGCGCACGACCGGCGACGAGGAGAATGTCTCCGCTCTTGGCGTCGACGACGTCTTCGGAGAGGATGGCGCCGATGAGTTTCGGACGGAGTTTAAGGATGACCGATTTAGCCGCAGCGGCCGCGCGCGCCGTTTCCTTATCGAAATCGATGACTACGATGTCGCAATCTTCTTCGCGAACGATGACGTCCTGGGACACGTCGACGAGGCGGCGGGTGAGGTACCCGGAGTCTGCCGTACGGAGTGCCGTATCGGCCAGGCCCTTACGGGCGCCGTGTGCCGAGGTGAAGTAATCGAGGACGGTGAGGCCTTCGCGATAATTGGCCTTGACCGGGAGTTCGACCGGGCGGCCGGAGGTATCGGCGATGAGGCCGCGCATGCCGGCCAGCTGTCTCATCTGGCTGTCGTTACCGCGGGCACCGGACTGGGCCATCATGGTCAGCGGGTTGAATTTCTTCATGCTTTCTTTCATCGCTTCGCCGACTTCGTCCGTCGCACGGCTCCAAATGTCGACGACTTTCTTGTAGCGTTCGGCTTCGGTGATGAGGCCGCGGCGGAAGAAGTTCTTCACGCGCTCGACTTCGGCGTCTTTTTCGGCGATGATGGCATTTTTGCTTTCCGGCACGGCGACGTCATTAATGCCGATGGAAATGCCGGAAATAAGAGCATAGTGGAAACCGAGTGCTTTGATGCTGTCCAAAAGTTCGCCGGTCGCTTTGAAACCGAGTTTCCGGAAGCAATTATTGACCAGTTTCCCCATTTGTTTCTTATCAATCACGACGCCCAGGCATTCACGGCCGTCCGCTCTCTTGTGGAAGGCGCGGAGGACTTCGGGGATGGCGTAATTGAAGATGACGCGGCCGGGGGTCGTGATGACGAGGCCGTGGCCGGGAATTTCCATGCGAATGAAACGATGGAGGTATTCGAGGCCTTTATCTTCGTCTTTCGCCGCATTGTAGGCGAGCATGATTTCGTCGTAGCCCGTAAAGAGCGGCAACGTGTCGTAATCGACGGTTTCTTCGTCTTCTTTCGTGATGGTGAGGTAGTAGCTGCCCAGAATCATATCCTGCGACGGAATGGCGACCGGTTTGCCGTCTTTCGTCGAAAGAATATTGTTGGTGGAAAGCATGAGGGTACGCGCTTCTTCCTGCGCTTCATTGGAAAGCGGCAGGTGGCAGGCCATCTGGTCGCCGTCGAAGTCGGCGTTGTAGCCGGGGCAGACGAGCGGATGTAATTTGATGGCGCGGCCTTCCCAGAGAATCGGTTCGAAGGCCTGAATGCCCAAGCGGTGCAGCGTCGGTGCGCGGTTTAAGAGCACGGGATGGTTCTTGATGACGTCGGCCAATACGTCCCAGACTTCCGGGGCGAGTTTGTCGACTTTTTTGCGCGCGACTTTGAGGTTATTCGCCATGCCGCGCTCAATGAGCTCGTGCATGATGAAGGGTTTGAAGAGTTCGACGGCCATTTCTTTCGGCAGGCCGCACTGGTACATTTTGAGTTCCGGGCCGACGACGATAACCGAACGGCCGGAGTAGTCGACGCGTTTGCCGAGAAGATTCTGGCGGAAACGGCCCTGCTTGCCCTTGAGCATATCGGAGAGGGATTTCAGCGCGCGGTTTCCGGGACCGGTCACGGCGCGTCCGCGGCGCCCGTTGTCAATCAAGGCATCGACGGCTTCCTGGAGCATGCGCTTTTCATTGCGGATGATGATTTCCGGCGCGCCGAGTTCCAGGAGGCGTTTCAGGCGATTATTTCTGTTTATCACGCGGCGATAGAGGTCATTCAAATCGCTCGTCGCAAAACGCCCGCCGTCCAGCTGCACCATCGGGCGCAGATCCGGCGGAATGACAGGGATGACGGTCAGAATCATCCATTCGGGTTTGTTTCCGGAAAGGATAAAGGATTCGACTTCTTCCAGGCGCCGAATGCTGCGAGCGCGTTTCTGCCCGGAATTGCTTTGCAAATCTTCTTTGAGCTCGGCTTCGAGGGCTTGGAGATCGATTTCGCGAAGGAGTTTCTGAATCGCTTCGGCGCCCATGCCGGCCTTGAAAGAATCTTCGCCGTATTTTTCGACGGTTTCCCGATATTCGGCCTCGGTCAGAAGCTGCTGCTTCGTGAGATTTGTCGTGCCCGGGTCAAGGACGATATAGGCGGCAAAGTAGAGGACGCGTTCCAGCGCACGCGGGGAAATATTCAGAATGAGCCCGATGCGGCTGGGGATGCCTTTGAAATACCAAATATGGGAAACGGGGCACGCCAGATCGATGTGACCCATGCGTTCGCGGCGCACTTTCGCGCTCGTGACTTCGACACCGCATTTGTCGCAGATCGTGCCTTTATACCGCATTCTTTTATATTTACCGCATTTGCATTCCCAGTCCTTGGTCGGTCCGAAAATCCGTTCGCAGAAAAGTCCGTCGGTTTCGGCTTTCAGGGTACGATAGTTGATGGTTTCCGGCTTCGTGACTTCGCCGTGAGACCATTCGCGGATCTTATCCGGGGAGGCGATGCCGATTTGCATGGAGTTAAATTCGTTTACATCTAACACTTAGGATACCGCTCCTTTCCGCCACTGTCATTCGTCCGACCCGTTCGGGTCATCGGTAATGGTGAAATCAATTTCGTTTTTATCGCTGTCATAGGCTTCGACGGCATCGGTAGCATCGAGCAAATCGGAGAGATCGTCGGAAACGTCTTGCATGGTTTCCACGTCATTCCTAGATGCGGTGACGGAATCGTCGCCTTCCATGACTTCGCGGAGCTCTTTCTGTTCGGCTTCTTTTTCGGCCTGAGCTTTGTCGGCGGCTTTGTCGCTTTCTTCGCTGCGGCGTTCGAAAGAAGGTTCGAAATCTTCTTCGTCGAGTTCTTTCATGACGACTTCTTCTCCGTTTTCATTGAGAATACGGATATCGAGGCCGATGGACTGGAGTTCTTTCATGAGGACTTTGAAGGATTCCGGTACGCCCGGTGCGGGGATATTCTCGCCTTTGACGATTTTTTCGTACGCGCGTACGCGGCCGATGACGTCGTCGGACTTGACGGTCAGAATTTCCTGCAGCGTATAAGCGGCGCCGTAAGCTTCGAGGGCCCAGACTTCCATTTCGCCGAAACGCTGGCCGCCGAATTGTGCCTTACCGCCCAAAGGCTGCTGGGTGACGAGGGAGTACGGACCGGTCGAGCGTGCGTGAATCTTGTCGTCGACGAGATGGTGGAGTTTCAGCATATATTTCCAGCCGATGGTGACGGGATTATCCAGTTTTTCGCCCGTGCGGCCGTCGTAGAGGATGCTCTTGGCATTGGCCGGAAGTCCCGCCGCGCGCAGCGTCGTCGCCAAATCTTCATCGCGGCAACCGTCGAATACGGGGGTCGCAATGTGGATGCCGGCTTCATCCGGTTCGGGCATGCCGTATTTATCGAAATCGTAACCGGCTTCGCGGAGACGTCTTTCGACATCCGGATCGCCCGCTTTGATTTCTTCGCCCAAAGCGTGGCAAGCCCAGCCGAGGTGAATTTCCAAAATCTGGCCGATATTCATACGAGACGGTACGCCCAGAGGATTCAGCACCAAATCGACGGGACGGCCGTCGGGCGTGAAGGGCATATCTTCGATCGGCATGACGCGGGAGCACACGCACTTATTACCGTGGCGACCCGCCATTTTATCGCCTTCGTGAATTTTACGCTTCTGCGCGATATACACGCGGACGCTCTTATTGACGCCCGGTGCCAGCTCATCGCCCGCATCGCGCGAGAAAACTTTCACATCGACGACCTTGCCGAATTCGCCGTGCGGCACGCGCAGCGACGTATCGCGGACTTCGCGTTCCTTATCACCGAAAATGGCGCGGAGCAGCCGCTCTTCCGGCGTGAGTTCCGTTTCCCCTTTCGGCGTCACCTTGCCGACCAGGATATCGCCCGGGCGGACATCGGCGCCGATGGCGATAATGCCGTTTTCATCCAAATATTTTATTGCATCTTCGCCGACTGACGGGAGCTGGCGGGTGATTTCCTCATCGCCCAGCTTCGTGTCGCGCGCGTCGCATTCGTATTCTTCGATGTGAATCGAGGTATAAAGATCTTCCTTGCAAAGACGTTCGGAAATGAGGACGGCGTCTTCGTGGTTGTACCCTTCCCAGGAAACGAACGCCACGAGGACATTTTGCCCGAGCGCCAATTCCCCGCCGTCGGTCGCCATGCCGTCGGCCAATGTCTGCCCCGCTTCCACACGGTCGCCCACATAGACGATGGTGCGCTGATTAATGCAGGTACTCTGGTTCGAACGCATGAATTTCGTCAGCGGATACACATCGACTTCGCCGTTGTCGGCACGGACGGTAATCGCGCGGCCGTCGATTTTCGCGACGACGCCGGAACGGCGCGCCAAGACACACACACCGGAGTCCTGGGCTGCGACAAATTCCATCCCCGTCCCGACCAAAGGAGCCGTCGGACGAAGCAGCGGCACCGCCTGGCGCTGCATGTTCGCACCCATCAAAGCGCGGTTCGTATCATCGTGTTCGAGGAACGGAATGAGCGAGGTCCCGATGGAAACGACCTGCTTCGGGGACACGTCCATCAGGCTGACTTCACGCGCATCGGCTTCCAGCGGATCGGCGCCGCGGCGAGCCGTGACGTTTCTATTCACGAAATGATTCTCCGCATCCAGCGGTTCGGACGCCTGTGCGATAATCTTATCTTCTTCGATATCCGCCGTGACGTATTGGCAATCTTCCGTGACGACCGGATGCTCCGGATCCGTCTTGTCGATGCGGCGATACGGCGTTTCAATCAGACCGTATTTATTGACGATGGCGAAATTGGCGAGCGACGAAATCAGCCCGATATTCGGACCTTCCGGCGTTTCCACGGAGCACATACGCCCGTAATGCGAATAGTGCACGTCGCGGACTTCGAAGCCCGCACGTTCGCGGGAAAGACCGCCCGGTCCCAAAGCGGACAGACGGCGCTTATGCGTGAGCTCGGCCAGCGGATTCGTCTGATCCATGAACTGGGAGAGCTGGGAACTTCCGAAGAATTCTTTGATGGCAGCGGAAACCGGACGGATATTCACGAGCGCCTGCGGCGTCATTTTATCCTCATCCTGCGTCGTCATACGTTCGCGGACGACACGCTCCATGCGGGAGAGCCCGATGCGGAACTGATTCTGCAACAGCTCGCCGACACAACGCACGCGGCGGTTTCCCAAATGGTCGATATCATCCGTCTGCCCGATGCCCTGCATCAAATTCAGCAGATAACCGATATTCGCAATCATATCATCGGGCGTGAGCGTGCGGAAATTGTCGTCCAAATTCGCATCGTTGCACACGACCATGACCTCGGTGCCCTCTTCATTTTCCATCATGAGGCGCACCATACCCGGATGCTTGAAAACGCCGCTCTCTTCAATCTTTGCGAGCGCTTGCGCATCAATGAGTACGCCGGATTCGATGACGACTTCGCCCGTTTCCGTATTCACGATCGGATCCGTCGTGATGAGCCCCGGCAGACGATTCTTCCAGCCGAGCTTTTTGCCCGCTTTATAACGGCCGACCTTCGCCAAATCATACCGATGCGGATCATAGAAAAGATTATGGAGAAGCGTCGTCGCCGAGTCCACCGTCGGCGGTTCACCCGGACGGAGTTTCTTGTAAATTTCAATCAGCGCTTCTTCACGGTTGTGCGTCGGATCCTTCTCAATCGTCTTGCGGATGTGGATATCATCGCCGAAAAGCTCCAAAATATCCTCATTCGTCTCCCAACCGAGTGCGCGCACCAAGACCGTCGCCGGCATCTTGCGGTTACGATCGATACGAATGGAAACCGTCCCATTGGCATCTGTTTCCAATTCAATCCAAGCGCCGCGATTCGGAATAAGCTGCCCGCTGTAGATATATTTCCCCAAATTATCTTGCTCGCGGGAGAAATACACACCCGGCGAACGGACGAGCTGAGACACGATGACACGTTCGGCACCGTTGATGATGAAAGTGCCCGTCTCCGTCATGATCGGGAAATCGCCCATGAAAAGATCGTCGTGCTCTTTGATGTCGCCCGTTTCCTTATTGACGAGACGCACTTTCACGCGAAGCGGCGCGGAATACGTCACCGCGCGAGCGCGGCAGTCGTCGATGGACATCTCCGGTTTGGCGAAATGATAATCGAGGAAATACAATTCCCACTTATGACCGCTATCGGTAATCGGGGAAATATCGGCGAATACATCGCGCATGCCTTCCTTTTGAAACCATTCGTAGGATTTCGTCTGGAGATCGAGCAAATGCGGCATTTTCATGACATCAAACGCTCTGGCGTACGTGTACCTTTTTCTCGTACCTACCTGTTCAGGTCTGAACATCCTGTTTCTCATCCTTTCGTTGCAATACAGCGGCAAATGCCCGCCCACTCCGATTCCGCGGCGCCGAAATGACGACATCCGGCCTCTCTCTTTTTCTCTAAATATAATGATAAAAAAATAAAAGAAACCTCAGAAACGAGATCGCGTCATCTGCCCGAATTCCACTCTTCCGCAAAAAAGGCGGAAAACGAACAAGGCAAGCCGCCAAAAGTACCCTCTTGACATTCTTGCCGAAAGTGGTTCCGCGCGGAATATTCCGCATTCGAATCCACATTTTTCTCAAATTTTCCCATTGTGAGTTGATATTATATCATAAATAAATAAATCGTTCCACTCTTTTCACTCGTTTTCGGCCAAAAATAGGGGTATAGATTTTTTCTTTGCGACCAAAAAGAAAAAATCTTTATAAAGAAAAATTCTGGAGGGGTACTGAAGTTTTCTATAGCAATCGGGCCGTCTTACGACGCTTGGCGTGGGGTGCGGGCGTTTTAAGTGCGGCGCCCATAGTC
>CAVHIJ010000058.1:0-9882 GCA_963635945.1 bacterium
TTTCACCGATCAACGAAGCGGTATCGGTGCCATATAAAAATCCGTCGCCGCAGGCGATACCTGCGACGCATTAATGCATCCGCGCGTCAACGCATCAACCATATCTCGTAAGCCGTCGGCAGAGACTGCAGTCAAATGCGCCGCTTCCCTTTTTTCCAAAAATCTATTGACGTAAAAAACTCATAGTGCTATACTGAAATCACAAATATACGGCCATGACGAAAAAGAGTACGCGCGCGAACGATGCGACAGAGAGCCCGGCGAGTGGGAACGGGTGCGGAGGCGGCGCGGAAGTGCGTTTCCGAGCCTGATTCTTCGAAATTACAGTAGAGGAATCCGGGGCTGCCCGATACAGCAGGGAGTTTTACAATCGGTGAAACTTCAAGAGGTGCATTCGGTGACGGATGCATGAAATTGGGTGAGAATCACGGAAAAATTCCGTCCCTTTGCGGGGGCGGATTTTTTTATATTCCGGAAGGAGATGAAAACCTGCGGATTTTGTTTTTCCCATTTCGCTTTGAAAGGAGAATATAAATGGAACAACATGAACAAAATGCCGATGCCAAAGCGCGCGAGATTATCGCCGAGCAGAAAAAGAAAAAAGGCGAAGGCAAACAATTTATCATTTGGATGCTGGCGCTCGTCGTCGGGGCGGTTCTCGGCTGGCTGGGCATCCCGGAACTCAATCGTTTCTTTGATTTCATCGCGACGATTTACACCCGTCTCTTCCAATTCATCGCCGTTCCCACGATTGCGCTCGCCGTCATCACGACGCTGGCCATGCTGGGCGGGAAAAAGGAAACGGGCAAAATTTTCGCTCACGCCGTGACGTACACACTTCTCACGACATTCGCCGCTTCTTTCATCGGCATGTTTCTTTACCTCTACGTATCTCCGGGCAATCTCCCCGCCGATATCGTATTCGCCGGGCAGGAAAAAGTGCCGCAGAATTTGGAAACGATGACCTATTACGATCATCTCCTCTCCGTCGTCCCGAATAATATGCTGCGTCCGTTTTTGACCGGAAACGTTCTTTCCGTCATGCTGATTGCGGCCGCCGTCGGACTTGCGCTCGCTTTCATGCCGCGCACGGAAAATCGTGAAATCTTGCTCAAGGGTATTCAAGGTTTCCAGGAACTTCTTTTCACTTTGATTCACGCCATCATTTGGGCACTTCCCGTCGGCATCGTCGCCTATGCGGCGCAGCTTTCCGCACAAATCGAAGCCGGCGTCATCGTCGGAGCTTTGGGGAAATATGCGCTCGTCATCATGGGCTCGAATTTTATTCAAATTCTCTTTATCATTCCGCTCTTCCTCATGGCGCGCGGTCTGAATCCTTTCAAAGTCTTCCGGCAAATGTCCAGAGCTCTTGCCGTCGCACTTTTTACGAAATCGAGCGCCGGTACGCTCCCCGTGACACTTGCGTGCGCGGAAGAAAATATGAAAGTTAATCCGAAAGTCTCCCGTTTCGTTCTTCCGATTTGCACCACGATCAATATGAATGGCTGCGCGGCTTTCATTCTCATCACATCCCTCTTCCTCATGCAAAACGGCGGCACGGAACTCACCTGGCCGACGCTCATCGCATGGGTCGTCATTTCGGTTCTCGCGGCCGTCGGAAACGCCGGCGTCCCGATGGGCTGCTTCTTCCTCACACTGTCCCTCATGAGTGGTACCGGAGCTCCTATCGGGATCATGGGCCTTATCCTTCCGATTTACACAATCATCGATATGATCGAAACGGCGGAAAATGTCTGGTCCGATGCGGCCGTCTGCGCGATGGTCGATCACGATCTCAAAGGGAAACTGGACGAAGATTGATTTTGAGAAACAGAAAAGCGCTCGATGGATTTCGAGCGTTTTTTGCGTGGGAAAATTCGGTTGATGGGAGGATGCGAGGATGCGATGCAGGTGTTGCCTGCGGCGATAATCTTTTTTTAAAATACGGCTTGCACCAAAAACATATAAAATCCCGTTCCCACCACCATGGAGAGCATAAAGTTTCTGAATTTGAGATGGGTGAGGACGGTGGCGGCTATTGCGAGAAGCTCGGGCGCACCGTAGTTTCCTCCCGTCCAATTCACATTTTTCAGACAGTAGACGACGAGGAGGGCAAAGACGGCGGCGGGGAGCGCTTTTCCCAGATAGCGGATATAGGGTGGCAGATCTTTTCCGGGGCGGAAAATAAGGAAGGGAAGGAAACGCGTCGTCATCGTCATGGCGGCGCAAATGGCGATGGTCAGAAGTTCTTCCGAAAATGTCATTCGTATTCACCTCTCTTTGCAATGGGAGTGCGAAGTAGCGTGAGTCCGATTAAAATCAAGGCCATGGCCGGGAGCATGAAATTGTCGGCGCCGAAGACGAGGAGTGAAAGGACGGCGGCTGCAAATCCGACTATGGCCGTGATTTTTTGTTTCTCATGCATTATGTGCTCTGTGAAAATGACGACAAACATGGCTGTCATGATAAATGAAAGCCCGGAAAGATCAAAGGCGGACAGAATATTTCCGACGAGCCCGCCGATAAGAGATCCCGTCACCCAATAGAGATAATCGAGAAGACTGATAAAGAAATAAAACCACCCGCGGTCGACATCCTTGGGCGGTGTGATTGTGTGATTTAAAGCAAATGTTTCATCACAAAGCCAGAAAATGAGAAATGGCTTCTTCCAACCCATATCTTTGTAAACTTCCAGCATGGAAATGCCGTAAAAAAGATGGCGCGCCTGTACCATGAGTGCGACGACGGCGGTCGCGGCCGGTGCAAAGGGGGAGAGGAGCATGGAAACGGTGATAAATTCGAGCGAGCCGCCGAAAATGATCATGGCCATAAAAAAAGGATACCAAAAAGAAAAGCCGGATACGTTCATATAGAGTCCGTATCCGAGCCCGACGAACCAAAACCCGGCAAAGATGGGAAGGGTGTAGGGAAAGGCTTTGAAAAATGCGTGTAAAATGGGAGTTGTTTTCATGGCAAGTCCTTATGAGGGAAATTGGGAAGAGGGAAGGAGAAATAGAAGGAAAATTTACACATCTTTCCTGTGCACGACGAGCTGCGGGTAGGGGATGTCGATGCCGGCGTTGTCCAGGGCGGTTTTGACGTCGATGTAGAGGGCATGGCGGGCGTCGAAATAATTGACGCGGTCGACGGGAACGCGCGCATAGACGGTGATGGCCGAGTCGCTCAAATTTTGTACGTAAATTTTTATTGATTCCGCATCACGGACGTAGGGACTTTCGAGAAATGTTTCTTTCATGATGCGCACGCAATCGGTGAGATTTGTGCCGTAGCCGACGCCGATTTCAAATTCGATGTTTCTGGTATCCAAGACGGAATAATTGACAATCACGGCGTTCGTCGCAGTGCTGTTCGGCACGACGACGATCTGGTTTCCGAGTGTCAAAAGTTCCGTGTACATAATCCGAATGGTGCGCACGGTGCCGCTGTATCCGGCGATCGTTACGTAATCGCCGATGCGGTAGGGATGAAAGAGCAAAATGAAAATGCCGGAGGCGACATTGCTCGCTTTATCTTTAAGTGCAAGTCCGATGCCGACTCCGATACCGCCAAGAGTTGCGGCAAGCGTCGTCGTGGAGACGCCCATTGTGCCGAGCGCGGCGAGGAATACGATGATAAGAAGCAGATAGTAGATGCTTTCCGTGATGAATGCGACGGCCGAATGCTCAATTTTCGAACGCAGCAAAATGCGGTGAATGGCGCTGCGAATCCAGCGGCAAATCGCAAATCCGATCACCGCGATGATGAGCGCAAAAAAAATGCTCTCTGCGCGATTTAAAAGATCATGCAAAAAATTTTCCGCGATTTCCTGAGAAAAAAGGGAGGAAGCCGCCTCGATTTGTGTGTTCATATTTACTCCTATTATGAGAAATAGATTTTTGGTATCTTTTTTTCTTTTATTTTAACATATGGGGAAAAGAGTTGATGCGAGGATGCGTTGATGCGCGGATGCGACGCAGGAGTCGCTTTGCGACGATTTCTGTTGTAAAGGCGGTGGGCGATGAGTGATGGGTGATGAGCTTCAGGATGCGTTGCGCGCATACCTGTTTTAATCGGCGCAAAGCGCCTCGCCGGCTCCGCCGGCATAAAAAATGCGCGAAGCGCCACCGGTATCTCGGCTCCCCTTTCAGGGGAGCCAAGACTCGCTAAACATTTGTGTCACATCTGCACTCGGGAGCGCCTCGTGGGCGCGATAACGGAAAATTGACATGAAACTTAAAATACCCGCTTCTAAAGCTGAGCGTCGTAAGATTGCCCGACCGTTATAAATTTGCCGATGCCGCGTGTATCGCGCGGCAGGTGCAGGGGCGGAAATCCCGCGGAGCAGGATAAACAAATGTCGCACTACCGCAGCGCGGAATTCTGTTTCATAAAAATAAAACGCGATTCAAAAATTCGTTTAAAAGCAGAGCTTGCAGAGTCCCCGTTTCCTCAAAAACACTTTTAAATTCCTTTTTAAGCCGTTTTATGGTATAATAAAGTGTAAAATTTTTCGAATGAAAGGAGAAAATATGGACGATATGACGAACTGGTCCGAGGGGAAAATTCTTCCTACCGGACTGGAAAAAGAAATGAAAACATCGTATATCGATTATGCGATGTCCGTCATCGTGACGCGCGCCCTTCCGGATGTCCGCGACGGCTTAAAACCGGTGCATCGTCGCATTTTGTATGCGATGCAAGAGGCCGGGATGCTTCCCGGAAAGCCGTATAAGAAATCGGCGCGTATCGTCGGCGATGTCTTGGGTAAATATCATCCGCACGGTGATACGGCCGTCTACGAATCGGCGGTGCGTATGGCGCAGGATTTCTCGACGCGTTATCCTTTGGTGGACGGTCACGGAAACTTCGGCTCGGTCGACGGCGATTCCCCGGCGGCTATGCGTTATACGGAAATGCGTATGGCGCGCATTACGTCGGAAATGCTGCGGGATCTCGATAAGGATACTGTCGATTTCATGCCGAATTACGACGGTTCTTTGCAGGAACCGGTCGTGCTGCCGTCTCGCATTCCGAATCTTTTGGTGAACGGGTCGTACGGGATTGCCGTCGGTATGGCGACGAACGTGCCGCCGCACAATTTGTGCGAAGTGGTCGATGCGCTCTGTCATATGATCGACAATCCGGATATTTCCGTCGATGAATTGATGCGGGATATCAAGGGTCCGGATTTCCCGACGGCGGCACTCATCATGGGACGCAGCGGTATCGAATCGATGTATCGTACGGGCCGTGGCGGCATCACGGTGCGCGCACGGACGGAAATCGAGGAAATGGATCGCGGCAAGAGCCGCATCGTCGTGACCGAGCTTCCCTATCAGGTGAATAAAGCCCGTCTCATCGAAAACATTGCGGATTTGTCGCGCCAGAAAGTGCTGGACGGCATCACGGCGCTGCGCGATGAATCGGACCGCGACGGGATGCGGATTGCCATCGAGCTGCGCGCGGACGTTTCCCCGCAAATCATGCTGAATAATCTGTTCAAACACACGCAAATGCAGACGACATTCGGTGCGATTCTGCTCGCTTTGGTCGACGGTCATCCGCGTATTCTCACGCTGAAACAGATCCTGTATTATTATTTGAAACATCAGGAAGAGGTCATCACCCGCCGGACCGTTTTCGAACTCGATAAAGCGAAAGCGAAAGCGCACATTTTGGAAGGTCTCCTCATCGCGCTGGATCACATCGACGAAGTCATTCACGTCATTCGCGAATCGAAGACCGATGACATCGCCAAAGCCGCTTTGATGGAAAAATTCGCCCTTTCGGAGAAACAGGCGGTCGCGATTTTGGATATGCGCCTCAGACGCCTCACCGGTCTTGAACGCGATAAAATCGAAGCGGATTACAAAGATGTGCGCGAACGCATCGAATATTTGGAAGATTTGCTTTCGTCCCGAGATAAAATCATGGGCGTCGTGAAAGATGAACTCATGGATGAAAAAGCGCGTTTCGGCGATAAGCGCCGCACGGAAATCACATTTGACGCGACAGATTTGCAGGCGACGGATCTCATTCCGGACGAACCGATGATCGTGACGCTCACCGAGCAGAATTATGTGAAACGGATGTCCACGGATACGTATCGCAAGCAGGGCAAGGGCGGCGTCGGCGTCGCGGGCATGAAGACGAAGGACGGCGATTTCGTAAAGAAACTTTTGACGACTTCGACGCACAATCGGATTCTCTTCTTCACGAATCTGGGTCGCGTCTTCCTCCTCCGCGCCATCGATATCATTCTCTCGAATACGCGCGCGGCCAAGGGCACACCGATCATCAATTTCCTGCCGAATTTGTCGGAAGGCGAAAAAGTGACGGAAATGTTCGATATGGATCGCGAGGAAACGTCGAAATATCTCTTCATGATCACGCGCCGCGGTTTCGTCAAGAAGACGGAATTTTCCGCGTATGAAAATGTCCGCAAAAACGGCCTCATCGCGATTTCTCTCCGTGACGGAGACGAGCTCATCGCCGTGCGCCCGACGAATGACCGCGACAATGTCATCCTCGCGACGAGAAACGGCATGGCGATTCGTTTCGATGAATCGGATGTCCGTCCGCAGGGACGCGGTGCGCAGGGCGTGACGGGGATTCGTATGAAGAGTGAGGACGATATGGTCGTCGGTGGCACCGTCGTCGGAGACGAGCAGGAAATTTTGACCGTTTCCGAAGACGGATTTGCGAAACGAAATCGCGCCGAAGCGTATACGAGCCAGAAACGCGGCGGCATGGGTACGCGGAATTTCGGGAAAAATAAAAAAGTCGTCGGTCTTGCGACGGTGCGCGATGGCGATGAAGTCATCGCCGTCACCGAATCCGGACAGACGATTCGCGTCCCCGTTTCCAATGTGTCGGTCAAAAAATCGAAGAATGTCCAAGGCGTCCGCCTGATGAAACTGCCGGAAGGAGACCGCGTGGCCTCCATCGCCATCACGCCGACGGATGAAGAAGCGGAAAAAGCGGATTATCAGCCCGCATTGTTGTAATAGTTGATACTTTAGAGTGAAAAGGGTCGTGACGGAATGCTTTCGTATTCCGTCACGGCCCTTTTGCGTATCCATTCGAAAGGCTATGCGTCGTGGGTCGGGAGCCGGGAGCTAGGAGCTTTATAGGTGCGCTGCGCGGCATTTTTGTAATCGCTCGCAGTGCTCGCTTGCCGGCTCCGCCGGCATAAAACAGGATCGTTGCCGTAGGCGACACCGATTAAAGCTCATAGCCCATAGCCCACGGCTCATAGCATCGGCATTTATGTCGCACTGCGTTTCCCGGCACTATGTTTCACCGTTTCTTTCACTATATGCTATAATAAAGTAAATTTTCCGGGAATTAAGTGAGGAGGAATCAATGAGTGTCAATCAAAGACTGGTGAATCCGCTGACGGATCAATTGTTCGACGCCATTCTTTCGCT
The DNA here is from genome assembly GCA_963635945.1 of bacterium. Lineage (GTDB taxonomy): Bacteria > Bacillota > Negativicutes > Veillonellales > Dialisteraceae > UBA1822. Next base: position 7,431 of record CAVHIJ010000058.1, read on the forward strand.
GCGGACGCGCGAGGAATGCTACGAATTTTTCGAAGATATTTGCACAATCAATGAGCTGCGCGATATTTCTCAGCGTCTCGAAGTGGCGAGAATGCTGAGAGAAGGCGCGAAATACGATCTCATCGAGGCGGAAACGGGCGCCAGCACGGCGACGATTTCGCGCGTGAAACGCTGCCTCAAATACGGCGCGGACGGATATCTTCACGTATTGGATAAATTGGAGAAAAAAGCTGAGGAAAATGGATGAACTTATCATGAGTCATGCGGGTTTCAAAGCGTATGACATCCGCGGGGTAATCCCCGACGAACTCAATGAAGATTTGGCGTACCGCGTCGGGCGCGCCTATGCGGACATATATAAGCCGCGGCGCGTCGCTTTGGGGCGCGATATGCGTCTGTCGTCCGAAGCGATAGCGGCGGCAGTCGCGGCAGGCCTTATGGATGGCGGCGCGGACGTCGTCGATATCGGGCTTTGCGGCACGGAAATGATGTACTTTGCGACCTTTTATTATGGGATGGACGGCGGCGTCATGGTGACGGCAAGTCACAATCCGTCGAATCACAACGGTCTCAAATTAGTGCGCGAAGGCGGCATTCCGATCGGCGAAGATTCGGGATTAAAAGATATTGAGCGCCTCGCCTTTTCCGGAGATTTTTCGGAAACGGCCGCGCGGGGAAGCGTTTCCGAAAAAGACATTACGGAAGATTATATCGCGCACATTTTAAATTATTGCGATGTGTCCGCATTGAAACCTTTAAAAATCGTCGTCAATGCCGGAAACGGCTGTGCGGGCATCGCGTTTCATCCGCTCGCGAAAAAATTGCCGTTTACCTTCGTCGAAATGTACATGGAGCCGGACGGCACATTTCCGCACGGCGTCCCGAATCCGATGCTACCTGAAAATCGCGCACCGACCATCGAAAAAGTCCTGGAAACGGGTGCCGATATGGGCATTGCCTGGGACGGCGATTTCGACCGCTGTTTCTTCATCGATGAAAAAGGCCATTTCGTGGAAGGCTATTACATGGTCGGGCTCCTGGCCGGAAATATATTGGAAAAGCACCCCGGTGAGACGATTGTCCACGACCCGAGATGCTTCTGGCATACGGAAAAAATTGTGGGAAACCGCGGCGCGACGCAAATTTCCAAGGGCGGGCATGCTTTCATGAAAGAAACGATGCGTCGTGTCGGGGCGATTTACGGCGCAGAGATGAGCGCGCACCATTTCTTCCGCGAATTTTCCTATTGCGACAGCGGCATGATTCCCTGGCTCATCGTGGCGGAAATCATCAGCCGCACCGGAAAATCTCTTTCGCAGCTTGTGGCGGAAATGGAAGCGGCGTATCCCTGCAGCGGAGAAATCAATCTGCCGGCGCATGATGTCGCAAAGACGCTTTCCGCACTCGAAGAAAAATATGCGAAAGACGCAAAAGAAATTTCTCGGTTGGACGGTCTTTCGATGAATTTCGGAAACTGGCATTTCAATTTGCGTCCGTCCAATACCGAGCCGCTTATTCGTTTCAATATGGAAACGCGCGGCGATACGGCGCTTTTGGAGGAGAAGACGAAGGAAATCGTCGACTTCGTGAAATCCGTTTCCTAATTCGTTTCCGATACGCAAAGGGGCGCGAGCGTTTTGCGTGCGATGCGGCGCATGATGTCGTAGCCCGCCGCATTGGGATGGACGCCGTCGGTAAGATACGTATCGACCGCCGGGAATTCTTTGTGGAAATCAATCAGCGCTACGGAGAGATCGGCGGCAAGCACGCGTAGAAATTCGGCGTAGTTTCCGATTTCTTCTGCATTTTTCTCAAATGCCCATGGCGCCTGCCAGCCGTGAAAGACGGAGGCCTGCGTCACGGAAAGAGGTGTCGCCAAAATGAGGGGAACGCGGGCGGCAAGGCTTCGTATATCGCGCTCGGCAGCCGAAAGCAGCGCATCGTAGCGGATGCCGCAGAGGATATCGTTCGTGCCGCCGGAAAGAAGTAGCGCTTCATTTTCCGCGGGGTAACTTGCGATGACGGAGGCTTCGGCGCAAATGTCCCGAAAGAGCGCGCCGCATGCGCCGTGATTGTAGAAACGAACGGCGGGAAGGTCTTTGGCAAGTCTTGCGATCCAGCCGTCTTCGGGCCTCGCGCCGAATCCGGCAGTGAGGCTGTCGCCGTAGCATTGGATGGAATTGTACTTTATCATAGAGGTTATTTCCTTTTGTGAAACATGGGGATGATAGTGCATATAAGACGTCAGACTGTCAGATTGTCAGACGAAAGACGCGCGTTCGTCCGGATTCCCTGCCGACGGCCGACGGCTGACGGGTAACGGCTTTAAGGAAGCGCTGATTAAAGCGTTATCTGATTTTGCGAAAAGCATATTTATGCAAGGCAAGGAAAAGGATGACGAGAATAGTAAGCTATTTAAGGAATCCTTTGACGCAGCATTGTATAAATATGC
>CAVHIJ010000059.1:0-9490 GCA_963635945.1 bacterium
GGGTATGGGGCATGAGGGCATGGCTGCGCGCATACATGTTTTATGCCTCAAACGCCGGCGGGCACCTGAATTGCTAATTGCCAATTGCTAATTGCAGGGCTTCTTCTTCGGCGGCAGAAAGGTGGGCGGTGCGTGTGTAGGCGTCGACGGCCTGTCTCATGGTGCGCATGCCGCGGCCCATTTCCATGTATCCGATAAGCTGAGGGTCGCGGCCTTCACGAATGATGTGCGCCGTGGCGGGAATGTTGATTAAAATTTCACGCAGAAGCACCGTTTCTTTCTCCCGATGCCACAACGTCTGTGCGGCGACGGTACGGAGAACGGCGGCGAGCGTTTCGCGGATTTCCTTTTCTTTTTCGGACGGAAACGCATGTACGATGCGGCCGATAGCTTCCAATGCACTGCGGTTGTGCATGGTCGCGAGGACGAGATGCCCCGTCTCGGCGGCCGTAAGTGCGGCTTTCATCGTCTCGGCGTCGCGAAGCTCTCCGATGACGATAATGTCGGGATCTTCGCGAAGCGCGGCGCGTACGCCTTCGGCAAAATCGGAAACGTCTGTGCCGATTTCGCGCTGATGAATGAGCGCTTTTTCGGATTTGAATGCGTATTCGGCCGGATCTTCGACAGTGACGATATGGCAGGGCTTATTTTGATTGATATCTTCGATGATGTGTGCGAGCGTCGTCGTTTTCCCGGAGCCGGTCGGGCCCGTCACGAGGACGAGGCCGCTCGGATATTGTTTCACGTGAAACATCCAATCTTCATCCGGATCTTTCGGGAATTTTTTTATTTCGGGAAACAGCCGGAATGCGGCGCAGCAAATTCCGCCCGCGCGATACATATGCAGGCGGAAATGATGCCCGCCCGCGGAAACGGCGGTATCGGCGGCGCCCGTTTCCTCCCAAATTTCTTTCTTTTCTTCGGAAAGAAGCGCCAAAGCGGCTGCGGGAAAGTCGGAAATTTCCTCCTCCCAAACCCGCAATGTCCCGTAAAGACGGATGCGTACGGGAGCGCCTTCGGTCATGTGAATATCGGTCAGGCACGGGAATGCGGCCGCGGCGTCGGCCAAAGTTTCCAATACGGTTTTCATGTCAATCTCCTTCGGAAATGCGGGCGGCGTCTTCTTCTGAAATGAGACCTTCGTCGGCTTTTTGCCGTGCGACGGCGGCCATATCGGGCTGCTGTTGATTTTTCATTTCCTCAATGAAAGAAACGGGCGGCGCTTTTTCACGTATTTTTTCGCGGACACGCTCATCGACGGCCAGCATTTCGAAAATGCCGGTGCGGCCTCCGCCGTCGGAACGGCGGGCAAGACGCTGAGAAATGAGTAAAGTAAGGGACGCCGCCAAAAGATAGGGCGGGATGCCCATATCGATAAGGCGAAGCGGCGCCTGAATGACGTTATTCGTATGCAAAGTCGAGAGAACGAGATGACCGGTGAGCGCGGCATGTACGGCGATTTCGGCCGTTTCGCGATCGCGGATTTCGCCGATCATAATGCAATCGGGATCCTGGCGCACGAGGGCGCGAAGGCCGCCCGCAAATGTGAGACCGGCTTTTTCGTTCACCTGCACCTGCGTGATACCGCCGATTCTGTATTCGACGGGATCTTCGATGGATATAATATTGACGGCCGGTGTATTGATGAGTTTCATCGCCGTATAGAGCGTCGATGTTTTGCCGGAACCGGTGGGACCCGTCGTCAAAATCATGCCGCTTTTCCGAAGAAGCGCCGCGCGGAATGTTTTCTCCTGGACGGGGAGCATGCCGAGGCGGTTTTTTTCGATGAAGGGAAGGTTCCCGGTCAAAATGCGGATGACAATGGTCTCTCCCCACATGGAGGGAAGAGCGGAAATGCGAAGATCGTAGCGCTCTTTCCCGTCCGTATGACGGGCGGCGCCGTCCTGCGGAATGCGCATTTCGCCCACATTCATCCCGCCGATGACTTTGGCGCGGACGGCAAGATTTTTCACCATATCGGGTGTCAGGCGCATGATTTCCGCCATTTCGCCGTCTTTCCGGATACGGACGCGGACGTAGGTTTCCTGCGGTTCGATGTGAATATCGCTGGCGCCGGCGCGGATGGCACGGGCGCAAATATCATTCAATGCGGCTTCGGCGGACGCATACCGGGTGATATCCATGCTGTTTCCTCCCGTTTCAAAAAAGCCCCGAACGAATCGGAGCTTTTGCAAGGTAAAATCAGAGCATATCTTTTTTCCAGAGCAACCAGGCGACGACAATCGTGACGAGGATGCCGAAGAGGACAAGATATAGGAAACCGAAAGGTTGATCGGCGAAAGGCACGGGAACGTTGACGCCCCAAAGGCTGTAAATAAAAGTCGGCACGGCAAGCAAAATCGTCATGGACGTGAGGAATTTCATGATTTGCGCCAATCGATTGGAAATGATATAGGAAAAAGAATCCATCATAGACATCAAAATCGTCGTGTAGATGCCGACCATTTCCAATGCCTGCTTATTTTCGATGATGACGTCTTCCAACAAATCTTCATCTTCTTCGTACATTTTAAGAAGCCCGGAAAGCGCGCTCGTGCGAAGACGCAATAGGCGCTCCATGACATTTTCGTTTGCATGCAACGCAAAGTTGAAGTACGTCAGAGATTTTTGCAATTCCAGCATCCGAAATAATTCTTTGTTCCGCAGGGATTTGCGCACTTCATCTTCGATGAGATCCGTCTTTTTGTAAATTTGCTGCAGGTAATACAGGAAGGACGACGATGCCGTCGAAAGGATTTGAAAGAGGAAACGGGTTTTCTTGTACGTATGAAAACCGATGCCGCTGTTTGTAAGGAATTTCCCGATGACAAGCGACTCTTCCAAACAGACGGTGATAATAAAACGCCGCGTGATAAAAATACCGACCGGGAGAGCGTCGTATTCATCCTGCTCGAGCACGACCGGGGTATTGACGACGACGAAAACGTAATCGTCTTCCGTTTCCACGTGCGAACGTTCTTCACGGTCGAGAGCCGATTGCAGTACATCCGCCGGAATTCCGGAAATATCGGACAATTTTTCTAATTCTTCTTCCGTCGGCGCCGCACAATTGATCCAAGATCCTTTTTCCGCCGTTTCCGGAGAAATTTCGCAAAGTACATGATTTTCGTCATGTTTGTACGCTCGTAGCATGATCCGCCTCCTTTCCCGTGATTTCTTTTTTATTATATGGCCGTTTCCCGTTTTACGCAAGGAAACGAAAGGCGGCATCTCCGAAAACGACCGTCACCGTTTACCGCGAAATCCGCCGTCGAAACGCGCCACAAATTCAATTTGATGGCGGTCAATATATTGCGTCACCAGAAGCGCTGTCTGAGAAGGTTGTCGATTCGTCGTATTCACCACCAAATCCGCCCGCGGTTTCCACGATTCCCACTGATTTCTCATGCGGCGCACATACCCGTCCACATTCGTATAATCCATCGTGGGACGCTTGCCGATACGCTTGGAAACGCGCTCGGCCAAGCGAAACGGCCGCGCGATCAAAAGAACGACGAGCCCATACTCGGAAAGCAATTTAAATTTTTCTTCCGTCATGGGGAAATTCCCGCCCATGGCGATGACAGCTTCGTGATAATAACGCACGTGATTGATAATATCCATCTCGGTCGCAGCAAAACGCGCCGGGCCGACACTGTCCCAATAAGCGGCGATTTTCTTCCCCGTCAACCGCTCCATAATCCGATCCGTATCCGCCAATTGCCACTCCAGGCCATCCGCCAAAATTTTGGCGGCGCGGGACTTTCCCGTCCCCATCGGCCCGATTAAAACGATATTTCTTTTCCTCATTCGGTACCTCTGCCACGGTATGCCGTCAAATCCGCCTCAAAGCGAAGGTGATCCCCTTCACGCACAATACGGCGGAACTCGACCTGCATCCATCTTTCTTTTCCATGTATTATATCAAACATTTCAAGAAGCTGTGCAAAGTGTCCCGTACCGGAAACGGAAAGGCGCAAAATTTCACCGTGCTGCTTTTTCAAAATCGGCGCCTCTCCGATTTTTTCAATCCGAATACCGCGTCTTGTCATATCCTCGGCCGCTTCCGTCAAATCGGAAACCGTCGGATACAGAAACGAAGTCTCGGCGGGCGATTCTTTGAAACTTTGTGTCACTTCGTTTTCCCGTGCCGTCAAATCCGCCCGCTCACGCACATCGGCCGCCGCAAAATGAAAATACGCCGACAGCAGAATCGCGGAAACGGAAAAACCGGCCAAGAGGATTTTTCTTTTATTTTCCATGAGCCGCCTCCTTTTCCGCACGAAGCTCAAATTGCAAAAGCGGCGCCGCATCCGCCCGTTTCACCGATTCCCGCCGCACATTCATCTCCCAGGAAAGAGAGAGAAGCCGCGCCAGCTCGCTCACATCTTCCGCTTTCGAAGCCGTCCCGCGAATCTTGACGGTATCGCCGCCTTCAATTGCCGAAATCGTGACACCCGCCGGCACTGTATCCGCCAACGTCAATAATTTTCGCTGCCACTGTCCGCTCTCTTTGAAAAATTCCGCACATTCCCGCGCTTCGGCCAATCGCTCCATCTCTTTTGCACGCGCTTTCCGCATGGCCTCACGCTCCGGCGCAAGCGCTTCCCGCTGCGTAAGAGCCCGCCCCAATTCCATCCGCGCCGCCGCATATTCCGCGCCGAATGCGCACAAAAGGAGCGCCGTGAGCCCGGCTGCGCACACATAGGGCATGCCGTCCTTTCTGATTTTCGAAAAGAAATCCTTCGCCGCGCCGCCGCGCGCCAAATCCGTTTCCTTTCCGCAAGAGGCGAGCGCCGCCGCCGCCGAAAAGAACAACTCCTTCTCCCATGTTTCACGTGAAACATTTACTTCCGAAGGCCATAAAAACGCATGCCACGCCGCGCGCGTTTCCGCATCGCAATCGGCCATGGGAAACCAAGAAATTTCGGAAACGCTCTCCCGCAAATTGCGAAGCGTTTCCGCATCACCCAAATCCAGACGCCGCACTTCATCCCACATATCGCCTTTTCGAATCAGCACACGCGCCGCCTTTTTGAAACAAAGACAAAAAGCGCCCGCCTCGTCCCGCACCGCGCAAAACGTCGGCCGAATACGAGAAATCCGCATCCCGGCGGCCCGTGCGGCCTCTTCCCACCGTGCGCAGACGACCTCCGGCACCGCCGCCGACAGCACCCGATATCCTTCCGGCGAATGCCGGACGACCATGCTCGCCATCCGCGGCCGTTCCATACGGAATAAGACATCCGCCTCCCACGAAAGCGACGATTGTAAATCCTCTTCGGGCATATCCGGAAACGACGCAAATGTCAACCGAAATTCCGGCCACGTCACCATCACCGTCAGGTTTTTACCGGAAAATCCCGCAGCTCTCGCCGCCGCAAATGCCTCTTCGGGCGCAGCCGCATCCGAAAATACATGCCTCAAAAATTTCCCGTCCGACACTTCGCCGAAAAACGTAAATTCCCGCGCGGGAATACAGACCGTCACCGACTTGTTTCCGAAATTCCATCGCATCCTTACCACGTCTCCCGTTTATTCGTCACACGACGCACAATGACACCCGTTTCATCCGTTTCTACCGCCATTTGGATATACCGAAGCGAGCCCGTCGACACTTTTTCGCCCCTCAGATCCGCGACCGGCCCATCCTCCTCATCCGTCCTCAGCACCACGCGACATACGGCGTCCCCACCCAAATCAAGCGTCACCGTAAGCGTTTCCTCCGGAAATCCGTTTTTTTTGATATATTCGAGCGCCCACACTGCGCCGCTTTCCGCCGCATATTGCGCCGCAAGCCCGTTTCGCCGCCCGGACGCCGCAGCGGGCCCGACCGCCGCTCCGATGACAAGGGCGGATGTCACCGAAACGAGCGCCGCCATCGCCAAGAGAAGCCACAGCGCCATGAATCCGCGCCTATTCAAAATACTCACCCGTTTTTAAAAAATCATACAACGGAAGCACCGACGTTTCCGCAGAAAAACTTTCGCCCGATGTATGCGTCATCCGATAGGAAACGGAAAGAAGCCCGCCCGGCTGCGTCGTAAAATACGCACTCCGCACTCCGGGCACCACCCGATATTCCACCGGCATCCCCGTATCCCCCGTAACGGGCTGCGAGCCGCCTTCATATACATGAAAACGCAGGATGCCCCCCGATACGGCAAAGCGATACGTCTGCACGCCCGCATTCATCGATTTCCTTTTGAAAGAATACGAATCGGACGCCGCGCCATCTGCCGAGCTACTCCTCTCCCGTGCAAAACGCACCGCCTCCGTCACATATTCCGCCGCATACGCCGCATCCTCGCGCACGCGAATCCGCCTCGACAGTCCCGCCACGATATCGGCCGTTTCCGTAATCAGAGGAAACGCCGCCGCCGAAATGAGTGCCAGAATGCCGAGCGACAAAAGCGCTTCCGTCATGAGAAATCCGCGCCGCTTCATTCCGTTTCCTCCGCACTGTCCCGCCCGACGAGGCAGGAAAACGACACAGTGTATCCCTTCTCATCTTCCACCGTAACGCGCACTTTTTTCATGGGAATACCCGCCACCGATTCGGTCATCGTCTCCGCATGCACGCGGAAATCGCTCCCGTTTCGGGAAACGGATGTCGGTACGGCGATCATTTCCCCGAAACGCGCATTGTATTTCATCGTTTCCAATGCATCTTCGGCCAAAAGGAGCGCCGTCTCTTCCCGCGCGGCCATGGCGTCATAACGAAGCGCCGCACCTACGGCCATAGCAACCGCTCCCGCCAAAAGCAGCAGAATACAGACCGCGACATTCGCCCAAATCAGAAAAAATCCCCGTCTACCACGCATCTTCGACTCGAATCCTCCCCGTATACATCGCCACCGTCACTCGTTTAGCGCGCGATTCGTCCTCCGACATGACAATGAATGTGTAATTCTTTGTTTCCGAAGGAAATCCGTTTTCGTCAAATTGCAAAAGAACCGTCCGCGGCGTGACCCGAATTCCCTCCGGAAGCCACCCGCGCGGCGCCGCCGCCTTCGGCCCGATATGAGCATAATACCGCACGCGCCCGCTTTCCTCGGCGAAAATAATCCGCCGGAATCGCGGCACGTTTCCCTTACTTTTTTCGCCCGTCCGCGCCTCCGTCTGCGTGCGGCGGATGATGGAAACAATTTCCGTCGTCGTCGCTTCCAAAAGACGCTCTTTCTGCCAACGCGAAAATTCGGGCACCGCAAAAGCGACCCCGATCCCCACGATAAAGGCGACGATGAGAAGCTCCCACAGCAGCATCCCCGGCCGCCGTTTCAAAAGAAAAGAAGCCAGGCGTCCCACAACGACTCACCCCAAAAATACGACAAGCCTCCGGATAGGCAGAGAAACGGCGCAAAAGGCACACCGTCCCGCCATTGTTTCACATGAAACAAAAGGAGAAACAGTCCGAAAAGCCCACCCGCGACAAAAGAAAGCCAAACGAAAACTGCGGAGGTAACGGGAGAAAGCCAGAGCGCAATCGCACCCGCCAGCCATACATCCCCGCTTCCCATCGCGCCGCGTACCGCTTTATATAAAAATCCAAAAAACAAAAAAACGATGCCCGCGGCCGCAAGGTCTTCCGCGCGGCCCCAAAAAAGCCAACGCAAAATACCGAACGCCGCCAAAAGCATCGTTTCCCAATCCGAAATCAGGCCTCTTCGAATATCTTCAATCGCCGGCAAAGCCAGCAGCACGCAAAAGAATATTCCGAAGCCGGTTTCCGCCGTCATGTATCGGCGGAAGACGTCCCGTAGGACGAATACGTCACACCTTTAAATGTGCAAGTCCATTCGCCGTCCGCTCCGGGCGTATACGCCAAATCATCCTGCGGCGGTTCGGGTACTGATTTCAAGAATCCGTTTGATTTGTCCGCCAACACTTCAAGCGAAGCGGGATAGCTCCCTTTCTTCACGTAATACAGCTCGGACGCCGCCCCGATGGTCGAAAGATCCGAGCGAATCCGGGCAATTTTCGCCTCATCCGTCGCCGTGATAAAATTCGGTACGGCGACCGCCGCCAAAATACCGATAATGGCGACCACAATCATGAGCTCGATAAAAGTGAAGCCGCGACGGCAGCGCCGCATCCATTGTTTCCTCATGCGTTTCCCCCCTCCGCATCCAATCGGTCCGAGCCGTTTCCTTTATTTCTACCTTTTATTTTATACGAATTCGGAAAACACCGCAAGCTGTAAGTCCGGACTTTATCCTTTCCGAACCGGCCGCATTTGACTTTCAATGAGATACCGGCGCATGTGGATAACCGCCGCCGCCGCAAAAAGACAGACAGCCGTCGACCAAAACACCGACGCATAACCGAATTGCATGGCAATAGCTCCCGAGGCGAAAGGCCCGACCACATTTCCCATCAGGGCGAAACTTTGCGCCAATCCCAAGATCACGGTGCGCCGCTCGGCCGGGACGGCAGCCGCCAAAATCGTATTGGCAATCGGCATGACGACCCCAAAAGAAAGCCCGACAAGACCGCGCATCATCCCCAAAAGCGTGACCGTCGGCATCAGATATTGCAAGATGAAATTCACACCCGTTACAAAAACGGCACAAAAAATAATATTCGTCATGGAAAAGTGTTCGGTGAGACGCGGCACCGTAAGTGAGGCACACACACTGGTGCCTCCGGCGATAAAAATAATGGCCCCCACGACGGAGGCAACCGCCATGGCATCGCCACCCATCATGCCTTTGATATAGAGCGGCAAAATCGGACCGATCCCCGTAAGCCCCACATTACACAAAAATTGCAACATCACCATGAGACACACGACCGGATTCCCGAAAAAGTAACCCACGTTCGACCAAAGAGACTCCGGCCTCTTTCCGTTTTCCGTCTCTTGGTTCGGCAAAAAAACGAATGCACCGACAAGACAAAGCATCGTGATCATGCCGAAAACCAAAAACGGCATCCTGTATCCGAACAAATCGGCAATAACACCGCCCGCCAACGGGCCAAACATGAATCCCATAACCATGGAGGCCTGAAAAACCCCCAAAGCCCACGGTAATTTATCTTTCGGCGTTGCATTCATCACCGTAGCCATGGCCACAGCCCCCGCACCGCCCGAGACCCCTTGCAGAATGCGAAGTATCAAAAGTTCCGTCGGCGTCCTCGCAAAATACATCCAAAATACGACAAATCCCAAAATAGCCGTCAAAATCAAAAGAATGGTCTTATGTCCGAAACGATTCGCCTGAACCGCCCAAAAAGGCGTGGCAAATGCGACAAAAAAAGGCGTAATCCCGGAAATAATCCCGGATAAAAATGCCGCTTCTCCGGCATCTGCGACCCCGAGCTCCGACGTTAAAAAGAGCGGGATAAAAGACACCACCCCGATGATGGCGATTCCCGACCCGACCTGAAGCACGGCGATCATCCACAAAATTCGCTTCCATACAGGCATATATTCCCTCACTTCCGGGCATGATTTTATACGCCCGTTTCCCATTTCGAAAAAATCCCGACT
>CAVHIJ010000059.1:9500-9873 GCA_963635945.1 bacterium
TTTGTCAAACATTTCGGAAACATCGATTTTATGCCCCCGTTTCATTTGACACTTCGTGATAATTTTTGTATGATAGTAAGGGAATATTTTCCGGAAACATCGCCCCACCCGAGGCGGTGTTTTTCATGTTTATACGAAACATACCGAAAACCCCCGCATTTCTTTTTCGGGAAAAGGAGCGGATAAATTGAAGAATTTTGATGTCATCATTATCGGTGCGGGCCCTGCCGGAATTTTCACGGCGCTGGAGCTGGCCGATACCGGGGCGGAAATTCTCATTGCGGAAAAAGGACACGATATCGACAAACGCATCGCGCTCAATCGGGATCGCGCGGCTCCCGCTGCCGATCGCCGCATGAATATCGTATGCGGC
>CAVHIJ010000060.1:0-6448 GCA_963635945.1 bacterium
ATTTGCGGTGTTGGATTTGTAGGGGGTGAGGTAGTAGCTAGTAATCCTGCTCAGTTTGATTATGATCCGACTGAAAGCGATAACGGTAAACATGGACATACATGCGTAGCTAATTTTGATACTTCTTTTTATGGTGGAGGCGGATATACTCAGTCTACGTGGAAAACCGGTGGGGGAAAAACTGGTACCCCACTTTTTGCACAAACCATATTCGGTTCGTGGAATTATACTGAGGGTGGACATACTGCACTGATGGGAACATATAATCTTGCACATGAGGGTGGTGTAGCGAATGGTTTCAATAACGCTGCGGGCAAGTATGGTGTAGCAATTGGCTATCAATCTAAGGCCGGTTTCAGCACTTTTAATATCTATTCAAATGGTCAAGGGTCTAACGGATGGGCAGTTGCCATAGGATACCAGGCGAGTGCAATTGCAACAGAATCTGTCGCTATTGGCGATGTAGCTAGTGTAAATAGTAATGCCTCAAATGCTATTGCCATCGGGTATAACGCGAAAGCTGAGAGTGGGGCATCCGATTCTGTCGCCCTCGGGCATAGTGCGAGTGCAGGTACTTATTCGGGTTCCGTAGCTCTCGGTGCGAATTCTTCGACATCCGAAGCGAATACCGTTTCTGTCGGTTCTTCCAGTCTTAAGCGCAAAATCATGAATGTGGCGAATGGTGTGGCGGATAATGATGCGGCGACGGTAGGACAGGTGAAAACCTTGATTGGGACTTCGGCTTCCATTGATGCCGGCATTTACCTGAAAGCTTCGCATGATAGCGGCGGTGCGGCGACTACGAATGGGACGATCGGAAAGAATTTGGGCTATCTGGATTCGGCTATCGGGCAAGTGCAAGCACCTACAGAAGGGAAACTTTATGTTATCGGAGAATCGCTGGGCTCCGGTGCGCTTGCCAATAGCGTATCGGCCAATCTCTTGGCACTCGATCAGAAAGTCGGAGAGATTACATCGAATTACGGCATTCTGAAAAATGACAATACGATTTCCGCTAACTTGATGGCGCTCGAAGCGGCCATTGCCAAAGCCAATCAGACGCTTGATTTCTCGAATCCGAACGGGACAGCAACGAACGGTCCGACAAATGGCAGTACGACTAACGGTCCGACAAATGGCGGGACTCCGATATCTTCCACTACGATTTATTCGAATGATGGGACGCCGATTGCAAAAATCACGCAGGGGAGCGTTTCCGAGAAGGATACCGGTTTTGTCTCAGGAGGACAGGTTTGGAGTGCGGATGTGGCGGTAAATCAGACGCTGAGTCTTTCCGGTGCTTCCCGCACGGTGAATGGGAAGACGATTGCCTCGAACCAAATCGCCGCCAATGACGGCACGGTGCTGGCGACGTTCTCGCAAATGAAAAAGGTTGAAGCATCGGATACGGGTTTCGTTTCCGGTAGCGATCTTTATACAGAAGTACGTCCGCAAGACGGCAAGTATGTGAATAATAATTCCACCACGGGGGCGAATCTGAATGCTCTCGATGGTGCCGTTTCAAGCCTCGATGATGCGGTGGCAGCTCTTGATAAGAAAACGGATGGTATGATTTCGCAGGACGATGACGGCAGCGGTAGTGGTAGCGGCAGCGGCAGTACGGGAACCGGCGGCGGCAGCGGCAGTACGGGAACCGGCGGCGGGACGATTCATATCGGCGGTGGCAGTTTTTCAGATAATGTGACGATTATCAATATTGCCAAATCCGATGGCACGCCCCGTACACTGACCGGCGTCGCAGACGGTGTGAATGATTATGATGCTGTGAATATGCGTCAATACAATGCACTTTCTACGGATGTACGCGCCGTGGCGGCAGGGTCGGCAGCACTCGCCGCATTGCATCCGGGTACTTACAATCCGGATGACAAAATGTCTTTTGCCGTCGGTTTCGGGCATTACAAAGATGCGAATGCGGGAGCGCTGGGCGCTTTCTACAAACCGAATGAAGATACGATGATCTCCGTCGCAGGGACTGTCGGAAACGGAAACCCGATGTGGAATCTCGGCCTTTCTTTCAAACTCGGTGAACGCGGCCTTACGGCAAAGACCTATCAGAATGCCAAAGAACTCACGCGTGACATGAATTCTTTACAAAAAGATTCTGCAGATCAGGCGGCGAAAATCAAGACGCTTGAGGCGGATAAGAATCTCTGCACAAAGAAACTCGATGCGCAGGATAAGAAAATCGCCGCACAGGATAAGACCATTCAGCTGCAGGCGAAGAAGATCGATGCGCAGGAAAAGAAGATTGCGTCCTTGGAAGCGCAAGTGGCGCAAATCATGAAAAAGGTAGAACTGTCGAGTACGGTGAAAAAGACAGTGGCGGCGCACTGACCGGCAAAGCCTCTGTCCAATCGCATTCGGGCATTTCTATATATTTCTCCCTGCCGGTAACGGCAATCGAAAAGTGCAGGTTTCCCGGCTTGCACTTTTTGTCTTTATTTTTAGCTATAGGGATAGCCGATGACGGCATTCGGGAAATGTATGAGAAGGAGAAAAATTATGAAAATAAAGGGTAAGAAACAGGCGGAATTATCTCTCGCAGTCATTCTTTTTTGCGGGATGAGCTTGGGAGTCAAAATAGAAGTAATGGGTGCGGCTTATTCTGCCGGAGGCGGTAATGCCAGTGTTTCCGATGCGGTGTCTATCGGAGCGGGTTCTTCAGCCAGTAAGACTGACGCTACGGCAGTAGGCGATAATTCTACTGCCAGTGGGGATCGTGCGGTCGCCATAGGATGTTGCTCCGGTGCTTCGGGTACGTATGCAGTGGCAGTCGGGCAAGGCTCCAGCTCCACGTATGACTATGCCGTAGCATTGGGCGGTTCTGCCCATGCACAAAATACTTATGCCACGGCTCTTGGGTATTCTTCCGAGGCGACGGGTTCAGGATCTATTTCCGTTGGTGATTCATCGGCATCCGGTCAGTATGCGATTGCCATCGGCAGCGCTTCGTCGGCGACGTATGAAAATGCAATTGCTCTCGGATATAGTGCACATGCCACATCGACACATGCCATGGCTTTGGGGGACAATACGACGGCAGGGGCGGACCGGGCGATTGCGATCGGGTGCTCGTCATCGGCTTCCGGCGCTTATTCGATGGCCGTCGGCTGGACGGCTACGACCTCCACGGCGACGTATGCGACGGCGCTCGGTGCGGCGGCTTCGGCGACGGGCGGGAATTCTGTCGCTCTTGGACGTAATGCTTCGGCCGGTAATACCAATGCTGTGGCGATAGGTGGAAACTCTGCGAATGGATCCGGTGCGTATGCAAGCGGCATAAGCTCTGTCGCACTCGGCGATCTTTCCAAAGCGACGAATAATTATGCGGCTGCTTTGGGGTATTACTCGAATGCAAGCGGTATCTATGCCTATGCGATCGGATACCATTCTCAATCCAAGGGGGAAAGCACTGTTGCCTTAGGCTCGAATACGACAAGTGAGGCGACTTTTGGTGCGGCTTTGGGTTCCGGTGCGAACGTGAGCGGGACCGGTGCTGTCTATGCTTTGGCCGTAGGAGCTGCTACGGCAAGCAATGCGCAGGCTATTGCTGCCGGAAGAAACGCGGCGGCCTCGGGGATCAATTCCGTGGCCATCGGCGGAAATTCTGCGAATGGATCCGGTGCGAGAGCTTCTCAGGCGAGTGCGGTCGCTATCGGTGATGATGCGAATGCGTCGAATACCTATGCGACGGCTCTCGGATACAGCGCAGAGGCAAGCGGTTCTTATGCCGTTTCCATCGGGAATTCTTTGGCCAATGCCGGGAATGCGATCGCCGTGGGGCAGAATGCTTCTGCCGGCGGATCGAATTCTGTGGCTATCGGCGGAAACGATGCAGACGGGACCGGTGCTTTGGCATCGGGAAGCTCTGCCATTGCTTTGGGAGATACGTCCAAAGCAATAGGGACGAATGCGATTGCGCTCGGGAAAAGTGCCGTAGCCGGAGGGACGACTGTTTCGACGATTGACTCGACGGTGATGACCACCGGAGCATCTGCAATTGCTATCGGAGACAGCGCTCGTGCGAGTGAAGATTATAGTGCCGCTTTCGGGTATAATGCTTCCGCAATCGGAGAATATGCGCTTGCTTCGGGATCAAATGCCCGTGCAAATGCTGAGAATTCGATAGCTATCGGGAAAGGCGCTACGGTCGGGGAAAGGATAACGTCTACCGGGTATGTAGTGGGAGATCTCGGTTATTCCGGGGATTCAGCTGTTTCTATCGGTGATAGTTCATATGCCGCCAAAAATTACAGCATAGCTTTCGGGTACAGTTCCGAGGCGAAAGCGGATTATGCGATTTCTATCGGTGATTCTTTGGCGTATTCCTCAAAATCGATTGCGATGGGGGATAAGGCGTTGGCGTATGGTACAAATTCGATTGCAATCGGGGAAAACGCTAAAGCCGGAGAAGAGAGAGAGATAGAGCGAGATCCCGATCAATTTATTATTATCGGACAGGATACGCATTATTATACGGGCAATTCCGCTACAGTCATAGGTGATAGTGCATCGGCGACGGAAAATTACGGTATGGCACTTGGTTACAGTGCTTCGGCCACGGCGAAATATGCGATTTCCGTCGGTGATTCTACGGCTTCCGGAGAGTATGCATATGCTTCGGGATATAGTGCAAGTGCGCTTGGGACGAATGCGATTGCGCTCGGGAAAAGTGCCGTAGCCGGGGAAACTAAGACTACGACGTCCGAGGATGGAACGACAACTACCACGACGACCGGTATATCCGCAGTTTCTATCGGTGAAAGTGCGTCGGTGACGAAGGATTACGGTATCGCTTTCGGATACAGTGCTTCGGCGACGGCCGATTATGCTGTTTCTATCGGTGATTCCGTAGCCGGCGGTGCGCAGGCTTTTGCTGCCGGGCGGTATGCTAATGCCGGCGGTAAAAATGCCATTGCCATCGGCGGAAGTGATACGGATGCGAAAGGCGCAAATGCCTCTGTCGATGATGCTATCGCATTGGGAGAGCAATCCGTCGCAAACGGCACCAAAGCGATCGCCATCGGGCAGGGCGCCCAAGCGACGCATGCCAATTCCATTGCTTTGGGTGATGGGTCGGTCACGAGTGAGGACAATTCCGTTTCCGTCGGCGCTTCCGCCACATCGACTCGTAAAATTACCCATGTGACCGCCGGTACGAATCTTACCGATGCGGCCAATTACGGACAGCTTATTAAAAATAAAGAATATACTTTTGATACCGAGACGGGGATTGATACGATTGAGACGAATGACAGCACCGATACGAAGAAAAAGACAGCCCTCACCTTGAAACTTGCCAGCAATGGGCAGGTGGCCGAAACGGATGCGGGCCTTATCTCCGGGGAGAAGGTCTATGCCGAAGTGCGCCCGACGAGCGGTGTCTATATCGCCAAGACGAATACGACGGCGGTGAATCTTACGGCTTTGGACAGTGCCATCGGTGAAGTGACGGAAGACGGTACTTTTATAAAGAAATCCGTCACACGTGCGACGGATGATGAGAATACGACCGTGACGCTTGCCAAGAGCGTGGCGGATAATTTGGCGGCGCTCGATACCGGTATCACACAGCTTGCTTTTTATGACAGCACGGCGAAAGTGATTCGTCTTGGCGGTAGCGGAGATCCGGCGCAAGCGACGGCGATATCCGTGGGCAGTGTAGGCAGCGAGCGCAAAGTGACGAATCTGGCAGCCGGGGAGAATGCGACCGATGCGGCGAATTTCAGCCAAATAGCCAAGATGGGGCAGTCTTTTGAGCTTTCCGCAGGCAACTTGAGCGGCACACTCACGACCAATGATACGGATACCACAAAAAATACGATTGCGACCGTTTCCATCAAAAATGGGACAGTCGAAGACGGGAATACCGGTTTCATTTCCGGTGATACGCTCTATGATGAGACGCGCGCCGTGACGAGCACAAATTATATCGCCAAGACGAATACGACGGCGGCGAACCTTTCCGCTCTGGATAAAAAACTCGGTGAAGTCGTAGGTAATGTGGAAACCAATGTATCTGATATCACGGATAAAATCACGGTGCAAAATGACGGATACTATATTAAAAAGAGTAATACGGCGGCGCAAAACATTACGGCACTCGATACGCAGATGGGGAAACTCACGGACGACGGCAATATCATCAAAAAGCAGAATACGGTCGCAGCCAATCTCGATGCTCTCGATGCAAAAATCGGAAAATTCGAAGAGAATCCGGATATTCCGATGAAATATATCAGCGCTTCCAATACGGTTTCCCAAAATTTGAAGAAATTGGATGAAGCGATTCAGACCGGCGTCGTACCGGATTTGGAGCATTTGAATAAAGTCACCAAGGCGGTCGGAGCTGAGGCCAATGATGATGGAGCCATTGCGCTCGGTACGGGCAGCCGCTCGACCGAAAAAGATGCGATTGCCGTCG
>CAVHIJ010000060.1:6458-9841 GCA_963635945.1 bacterium
TACCCGCACAAAAGTGAATGGCGAAAGCTCGATTGCCATCGGCAGCGGTGCCGAAGTGTCGGGGGCAAATTCTATCGCTATAGGGATGGGGCATAAGATTACAGGAAGTAATTCCGGTGCCTTCGGCGATCCGACCTATATCGATGCGGACAGCAGTTACGGTATCGGAAATACGAATATGATTTCCGCCGGTGCGGACAACAGCTTTATCGTCGGGAATACAAATACCGTTTCCGGTGAAAATACCTTTGTCCTCGGAAACAATGTCACGACGAGTGCGAAGAATGCCGTCATACTGGGCGGAGGGACGACGCAGGTGGCGGATAATTCCGTGGCGCTCGGGTACGGTTCGCAGACGACGGAAGCCAATACCGTCTCCATCGGCAGTAAAGGAAATGAGCGCAAAATCACCAATGTCGCTCGCGGTGAAAATGATACCGATGCCGTGAACTATGCCCAGCTCAAAGAAGTAATGCAGGGAAGCTCGACGGATATGACGCTGGCATTCAATCAATTGGATACGAAAATCAATCGCGTCGGTGCAGGGGCTGCGGCCTTGGCGGCTCTTCATCCGGAAGATTTCAATCCTGATGATAAATGGTCCTTTGCCGTCGGCTACGGGCATTACCAAAGTGCCAATGCAGGCGCTATGGGTGCCTTCTATAAACCGAATCGGGATATGACGCTTTCCTTGGCAAGTACAATCGGAAACGGAAATCCCATGATGAATGTGGGCGTTTCCTTTAAGCTCGGTCGCCGCGGTGAAGGATTGCCTGTCGGTGCTACGGGTGGAGAAATCGCACGCGAAATGAATGATCTCCGTATGCAAAATGCCGAGCAGGCGTCAAAGATCGAAAATCTCGAAGCGGACAACGCACTCATGAAAGCCGATAATGAGCAAATGCGTGCGGATAATGCGCAGATGAAAGCGGATAACGATGAGCTTCGTGCACAGATTGCCAAGATTATGAAAAAGTTGGAATTGTCGGAGACGGTGGAGAAGAGTGCCGTTAAGTAACGGGCGGCGTGAGGGATTATGTATTAAGAAGGTGAATTTCTAATGAAAAAGTTTTCGGGTGACGGTCGCGCATTTCGATATTCTTTATCGGTAATGATAGCTTTGTGTGGTATAGGCTTTTGTCATGTATCGGAAGTTTATGCCATTACGGAGGACAGTGCCGGCGGATGTTTTACCTATACAAAAAATGCTTCTGTGAATAATACAGGGGGTACCATGCAAGTGGCATTGGGGTATAAAGCGAAAACGAGTGGGAGTATGGCAACGGCCTTGGCACCTTATGCCGAAGCTTTAGCTGCTCAAGCAATGGCTTTGGGAGCAGATACAAAGGCATATGGTTTAAATTCGTTGGCTACCGGGTATTTTGCCAGAGCCTATGCCAATAATTCTACGGCTATAGGAAACAGTGCTATAGCCGGGGGTTCGTCATCGGATGCTACGATGGGGACTTATGCAACGGCATTAGGTGCTCATGCGCAAGCAATTTCTTTAGGTTCTACGGCGGAAGGTTCAAATTCGGTAGCGTTAGGAGCTTATTCTGTGGCTATCGGAGGGTCATTAGCGTCCGATGAGTTCTATACCTCTGCTAATGCAGTTGATTCGATAGCGATCGGGAAAGGGGCTACCGCCGGTGAATTGTCGGATGACGGTACTGCCAGCAGTTTTGGAATTTCCGCTATTGCTATAGGAGCCAAAGCTTCCGCGAGAATGGATGAGTCGATTGCATTTGGGGCAAATTCTTCTGCAACAAGTAGTGGGGATATTGCAATCGGGTATAATGCGTATGCCCAAGGAGGATATGCCGTGGCCATCGGAAGCGGAAGTTCCGGTACGGGCGGCTACAACGACTCTAGGACGCAGGCGAAAGGATCAAACTCCGTGGCGGTGGGGAATGCTGCTGTCGCACAAAGCACTGGTTCAATAGCATTGGGTGATAGTGCCAATGCTGTGGGAGGTAATGCTATTGCGATCGGTAATGCCGAAGCGCAGGGAGCCAATACAATCGCTGCCGGAGCTTTGGCCGTGGCTAGTCCCAAGTTGGCTATAGCGTTTGGTGCAATGGCTGATGTAGAGACAGCCGGTACGAATGGCGTCGCAATTGGGTATTGGTCAAAGGTGACGGCCGCTAATTCTGTGGCTTTGGGAGCAAATTCTTCGGCGTCGGAGGAAAATACGGTTTCTGTCGGTAGTCTGAGTAATAAGCGTAGAATTACGCATGTGGCAAGCGGCACAGGTAATACCGATGCGGCGACGTATGGGCAGCTGATAAAGAATCAAACGTATACCTATGACGCTGCGACAAAGTCAATCAAAGTGCAGACAAATGGGGATACGGGCACGAATGCGACCGGTTTTACACTCGATCTCAGTAATTTGGTGACAGGAAGTGGCAGTGGTAGCGGCAGTGGTAGTGGTAGTAATGTGACGGTGGATAATGTCACACTGCAGATGGATACAACCGGGAAAATTTCCGCAAAGACGGGAGATGTTTCCGAAAGTAACAACGGCCTTGTAACGGGTGCCACTGTCTATAATGCGTTGCAAAATGGGAAAGTCGATGGCGGTTCTTATACCATCAGTGCCAATGAACGTACGGCGACGGTGAGGAATAAGGATGGCACCACGGCCTTTACTCTTACAGTAGAAGCCAGTGCGGGCGGTTCATATACAGCCGGGGACAATATCAACATTTCCGATAAAAATGCGATTTCCGTTAAAACGGATGGGAAGATCGAAAAAGGAAATACGGGTCTTGTGACCGGTGGGCAGATTTATGACAGTATCGGATCGAAAATGAATGATTTCGACAATCGCCTCAATCTGGTAGGTGCAGGAGCGGCAGCACTCGCCGCATTGCATCCGGGTACTTACAATCCGGATGACAAAATGTCTTTTGCCGTCGGTTTCGGGCATTACAAAGATGCGAATGCGGGAGCGCTGGGCGCTTTCTACAAACCGAATGAAGATACGATGATCTCCGTCGCAGGGACTGTCGGAAACGGAAACCCGATGTGGAATCTCGGCCTTTCTTTCAAACTCGGTGAACGCGGCCTTACGGCAAAGACCTATCAGAATGCCAAAGAACTCACGCGTGACATGAATTCTTTACAAAAAGATTCCGTAGATCAGGCGGCGAAAATTAAGATGCTTGAGGCGGATAAGAATCTCTGCACAAAGAAACTCGCGGCGCAGGATAAGACTATTCAGCTGCAGGCGAGGGAAATCAGCGCTTTAAAAGCTGATAACGAAAAGATGAAGGCGCAAATTGCGCAGATTCTCAAAAAGTTAGAACTGTCGGATACGGTACAAAAGACTGCGGCGGCGCACTGACCGGCAAAGTCACAGTCCAGTCGTATCACGACAT
>CAVHIJ010000061.1:0-9641 GCA_963635945.1 bacterium
GCGGCATTTTTCAGAAAATGCGGCGAAGCCGCCACCTGCTAAGCCCGCTTTTGAAAGCGGGTGCCTCCGTAGGAGGCGGGAGATAGAATGCGCCGCAGGCGCATAACTTCTTCCGAAAGCCGAGAATCTCGCGTGGCCGAAGACAGCATCTTGCGCTCTCTGCTGTACTGCCAAGGTTGTGGCTCTTTGAGCCACTCTATCTTCCGCCCCTTCGGGGCACCTTCCTTTAAAGGAAGGCTTGAGCGGTGATCGCTTCGCGATATTTTTTATATGCCGGCGGAGCCGGCGAGCGAGCAAAGCGAGCGATTACAACATCATCGTCGCCGCAGGCGACACCTCTTTAAACCGTCAGCCGTAAGCTGTAAGCTGTCGGCCTTAGCACAAATGTCGCACTACAGCCAAACGCGCCTTCCCTCTTCGCCCTTTACTCTTCCCGCAAACTCCCGTCCCGTATCGTCATTTTTCTCTCGTGCCAAGATGCAAGGGTCGAGCGGTGGCCTACGCTTAGGACGGCCGTTTCCGGAAGCCGGATCAATGTTTCATACAATTTTCGCTCCATATCCTCATCCATCGCCGATGTCGATTCGTCGAGGAAGACCCATTTCGGGCGATGCAACAATATGCGGACGAAGGCAAGGCGCTGCTGCTCGCCAAGCGATAAGACGTGCGACCAATCGGCCTCTTCATCGAGGCGCGGCGCCAAATGCGAAAGGCCCGCCTTCTCCAAAAGCGGCAAAAGCGCGGCGTCGTCTGCCGATTTTTTCGGATACGCCGCCGCTTCCCGGAGCGTCCCCATCGGCATGTACGGCCGCTGCGGGATGAACATTCGAGACGGGGCATCCGGGATATCCAAATGCCCCGTCGCGTACGGCCAAAGTCCCGCCATCACGCGAAGGAGCGTCGATTTCCCGATGCCCGAGGCGCCTTTCAAAAGCACGTGCTCGCCGGGCGAAATTTCCGCATTCACGCCCCAAAGAAGCGGCATTCCATTGGGCAGATTGACGGAAACACCTGAAAGGCGTACCGCGTCTTTCGACTCTTTCCGCAAAAGCGCATCGCCCTCCGTTTCCCGACCTGATTCCAGATCGCGCATGTGCTTTTCAAATGTGAGAAGACGCTCTGCGCACGATTGCCACGCAGCCAGGCTCGTGTACACGTCGACGAAATAGGAAAGGGAATCTTGCACTTTTCCGAAGCAATTCGCAATTTGCATGAGACCGCCCAGCGATATTTCTTTGGAAAGATACCTTGGCAGTGCAACAACGAAAGGAAATATAATCGCAATTTGCGCATACCCATTTGTCAACCACGAAAGCTGTTTTTGTTTCTTCAAAATCAAAAATGTATTGGAAACGACGAGCGCGAAGCGTTTCGAAAGGAGTCCGCGCTCACTGTCCGCGCCGTCGTAAAAGGCGATGCTTTCCGCCGATTCGCGAAGGCGCACCATGCCGAAACGGAAATCGGCTTCCAATTTTTGCTGATGAAAATTCAGCCCGACCAGCCGATGCCCCACATAATGCGTGACCCACGTCCCCAAAATCGAATACACGATCGCCGTCCAGACAAGATAGCCGTAAATGGTAATCGAGAAACCGAGCACGGAAAAGGTAAGTGGCTCGGAAAGCGACCAGAGTACAAAAATGAAACAGATAATCGTCACGACGGAGCGCAAAATGCCCATCATGAAAGCGGGCGTCTGCGCCGTGAATGTATTGATATCTTCAGAAATACGCTGATCGGGATTATCGGAGGCCCGGGAAAATGTTTCCATCCGATAATACAAATCCCCGCCGGTCCACTTGGCCAGATACACATCCGTCATCCAACGCCGCCAGCGAAGCGAAAGTACCTGCTGCAAATAACCGGCATACACGGCAAAGACAATGTGCGCGAAAGCCAGCCCCGTGAAAACGAGGAGCCCATGCCAAAGCGCGTCCGTATCGTAATTTTGGAGCGCCGAATAAAAAGAATTGTACCATTCATTCAAAAGAAGCGTCATATAGACGGCCGCGACGGTCAAAACGGCAATCGAGGCCAGATACAAATATGCCGACCGCCTCTCCTCACTTTTCCAATACGGCGCCATGAGATGCCAAAGGCCGGATATAAATTCACGATTCCAAGATCCGCTTTTCATGAAATTCTCCTTTACAAAAAGATTTCTACCATTATACCATCCGGCGCCGTTTCCTGTATAATAGTAGAAACGAACGTCCGTTTCTTGAAAAGGAAAGGAGAAACGAAATGGAAACTGCGGGAAAAATTCACGTTTACACCGGAGACGGCAAGGGAAAAACGACGGCGGCCATCGGCCTTGCGATCCGCGCCATCGGCGCCGGAAAAACTGTCTGCATGATTCAATTCATGAAATCGCTCGCGTACTCGGAGCAAAACGTGCTGCAATCGCTTCCGGGCATCACGCTCATCACGGTGGGAAAACCGTTTTTCATCGCCAAAGAGGGGATGCTCTCGGCAGAGGAAATCAAAGCGTGGGGCGATTCTCTCGTCGTCTATCCGGCCGGGCATCCGCCGAAAGAATATCGCGACATGGTGCTTTCCGGAATCGAAAAAGCCATCGACGCGGTGCAACAATACGATCTCGTCATTTTGGACGAATACAATATGGCGTCGTGGTACGATCTGGCGACGGATGAGGACACGAAAAAAATTCTCGCGGCACGAAAAGCGTCCTGCGAGCTCGTCTTCACCGGCCGAAATGCGCCGGAGATTTTGCTCCATGCCGCCGATTTAATCACGGAAATGAAAAAAATCCGCCATTATTACGATGACGGACTCATGGCTCGAAAAGGAATCGAAAATTGAATGCGGATTTTGTGAAACAGACGGCCGCCGCGCTTTCCCTGGACGCCGTCGGCATCGCACCGCTCCCGTTTCCGAAAACGCTTACGGAAATTTTGGAAACGGCTCCCGCCGTACCTTTTGCGCCGGCAGATATTTTCGCACGCACGAATGCCGATGCGCTCCTTCCCGGTGCACAGGCGGCCATTGTGATTTTGTTTCCTTATAAGACGGAAACGGAGGAAACGGGCGCCAATATTGCGCGCTACGCCCGCGCAAAAGATTATCACGAAGTGAATCGCGCCTACCTTTTGCGCCTTGCCGCGCGTCTTTCCGAGGAGGCGCCGGATGCGGGCTTTTATCCCGTGTGCGATACATCGCCCATGGTCGATCGGTATCTCGCGTATCTGGCAGGGCTCGGTTTCTATGGAAAAAATCATTGCCTCATCCATCCGAAATACGGATCCTATTTCACTGTCGGCGCCCTTTTGACGACGCTTCCTCTCGCGCCGGATACACCGCTTTCGACGACTTGCGGCTCATGCCGCGCCTGCATCTCCGCCTGCCCCGCGCGGGCGCTTACGGATACTGCCATGCATCAAAATCGCTGCAAATCCTATCTCACGCAGAAAAAAGAACTCACGCCGGAAGAGGAAAAAATCGTTTCTCGCACGCCGGTTATTTTCGGCTGCGACGAATGCCAAGTCGCCTGCCCCTACAATGAAAAAGCAGCCGCATCCCCCCTCCCGGAAATCCGAGAATCCCGCATCCCTCGCCTCACCGAAGAAGACCTCCAAACCCTCTCAAATAGCGGTTTCGAAAAAAAATACCGCGACTACGCTTTCGCCTGGCGCGGAAAAAAGATTCTCATGCGCAATATAAAGATTATCGATGAAAGCGAAAATGGGAAAGAGGAAAGGGGAAAAACCGCCCATGTCGGATGATTAGGGGATCCTGAAATAAATTCAGGATGACGAACAAAATGGGAAAAAAGAAAGGGAAAAAAACGCCCATGCCGGGTGATTTGGGGATCCTGAAATAAATTCAGGATGACGAGAAAAATGGGAAAGAGTGAAGGGGGAAGAGGAAAGGGACATGAGCGGCTTTGTGCAAATATTTGTGCGCGAGACTGTCAGACTGTCAGACTGTCAGACGAAAGACGAAAGACATCAGACTTTTAACCGGTGCGCTGCGCGGCATTTTTTAATCGCTCGCGGTGCTCGCTCGCCGGCTTCGCCGGCATAAAACAGGAATCGTCGCCGCAGGCGACACCTGAAGCTCATCACCCATCACCCATCGCTCATCACTATAATAGAATATGCGCATCAACGCATCCGCGCATCCGCGCATCAACGGTTTCATTCATTTTATCATGAAACACATCCCGCATACTGGAAAAACATTTCAAATGTGGTAAAATAATCACGAATATTTTAAAGCGACAGAGTTTCTGCCTATCGTAGGAGGAATGAGAATGAACAGACAACTTTCGATGGAATTTGCCCGCGTGACGGAGCAGGCGGCGTGGCGCTGCGCCAGGCTTATCGGAAAAGGCGATAAGGAAGGCGCCGATCAGCTTGCGGTCGACGGGATGCATGCGGAATTCGCAAAGACGCCCATTTCCGGTACCGTCGTCATCGGCGAAGGAGAAATGGACGAAGCGCCGATGCTCTATATCGGCGAAAAAGTCGGCATGGGCGGCGAAGAAGTGGATATTGCCGTCGATCCGCTGGAAGGGACAAATTTGGTCGCTAAAGGCCAATACGGAGCGATTGCGGTACTCGCGATTGCGCCGAAGGGCTGTCTCCTTCACGCACCGGATATGTACATGGAAAAATTGTGCGTCGGTCCCGCGGGGAAAGGGCGTGTCGATATCAATAAATCCGTCACGGAAAATCTGAAAGCATTGGCCGATGGGATGAAATGCGACGTGAGCGATCTTACGGTCGTCGTGCTGGATCGTCCGCGTCATGAAAAAATCATTCGCGAATGCCGGGAAGCGGGTGCGCGCATCCGTCTTATTACGGACGGCGATGTGGCACCGGCGGTGGAATGCGGCATCGAAGGCAGTGGCATTCATATGGTCATCGGTTCCGGCGGCGCTCCGGAAGGCGTCTTGGCGGCGGTCGGGCTCAAATGCCTCGGCGGCGATATGCAGGCGCGCCTCCTTCCGCAGAATGATGAAGAAGTCCGCCGCTTGCATGAAATGGGCATCGACGATCCGTCCCGCGTCCTCACACTCGATGATTTGGTTTCCGGCGACGATTGCATTTTCTCCTCGACGGCCGTCACCGACGGAAACATGATGCGCGGCGTGCAATTTTTCGAAAACGGTTGCCGCACGCACACGATGCTTCTTCGCTACAAGACCGGCACCGTCCGTTTCCTCGATACGATTCATCGTTTCGGTGAAGAAAAAAAGCAGGTCAAGTTGTAAAATTTATCGGAAACATGATACAATGACAGGGAGCCTATCGGGCTTCCTGTTTTTTACAAATAAAATCATTATCATATACGGAGAAACGGAATGGTCAAAGAAATTTTCGATTGGATATATTCGATTGTGGTGGCGCTTTTTCTGGCGATGCTTATTCATATTTTCCTTTTTGTCCCGACGAAGGTCGCCGGCGAATCGATGATGCCGACGCTGGAAAACGGACAATATCTCATCGTTTCTAAAATTTCACATGTGCTTCGGCAAATGCCCGATTACGGCGATATCGTGATTATCGACAGTCGCACGCGCCGCGAGCGGACGTGGATCGACGATTTGACGGAACCGGCAAATAATTACATCGCCCTTTTCGATAAGAGCCGCGCGGATCATCATGTGTGGGTGAAGCGCGTCATCGGCCGCGAAGGCGATGTGCTGGAATTTAAAAACGGCGGCGTCGTCAGAAACGGGCAGGCGCTTTCGGAAACGTATACCAACGGCCCGATGGAATTTTCGGTCGATGATCCGTTCACGGTGCCGGCCGGCTGCGTCTTCGTCATGGGAGACAACAGAAACCACAGCAGCGACAGCCGTTTCATAGGCCCGGTCCCCACAGATCACGTATTGGGGCGCGTCGTCTTTGAATTTTGACGGCGACAGACAGACATTTCGGCAAGAGGAAGACGGATTTTCCTCTTGCTTTTTTTATGGCCAACATTTATAATGTCTATCACATGGCCGGTTAGTCAAACGGTTAAGACGCTGCGTTCTCAGCGCAGAGAGTATGGGTTCGAATCCCATACCGGTCACCATGAAAGAGGAGTTTTGCGACTCCTCTTTTTTCATGCTCGGCTGTATTCTCTGCCGACGGCATACGGCATACGGCCGACGGCTTTTATAGGTGTGCGCTTTGCGCGATTACAACATAATTCGTCGCCGTAGGCGACACCTGAAGCTCATGCCCCATCCCTCATGCCCCATGCCCGATTTTATTGCACTTAGCAGATTTCCCGTATTGACATCTATCTCTCCCGGTGGTAAAATCGTTTCAATAACAGATGAGCTCGATGAGCGGGAAGAGTAGTCTTGTACGGCACAGCCAAGAGAGCCGGCGGTGATGGGAATCCGGCGTGTGCGTACCCGATGAATGGGCCCGTGAGAGGCAGCCCGATCCGGTTTCCGGGGTAGGCGCTGACGGTCACTTTCGCCGTTATCGGAAAGCGTGTACTATCATGTACATAGAGCCGGGTTTCTTTACGGAAACCAATGAGGGTGGCACCGCGGATTTTACCTTTCGTCCCTTGCAATAGGAGTTGCAAGTACGAAAGGTTTTTTGTTTGTTCCGAAAGAAAGGATGAAACGTATGGAACAGGTCAAAGATGTGGCACAGTTGGTCTTCACAAAAGCGAGAGGAGGAAAATATCGCTGGCTGACAGTGTCGACATTGATGCTGGCCATCGGTATGATTTTGCATTTGGTTTCCCCATCCGTCATGGGCTTTACGCCGAACTGGGTGATTGCGACGTACTGCGTGGCGATACTTCTCACGAAACCGTCGTACCGCCAGTGTCTGGGGATTTGCATGGTGGCGGCGCTCATGGAAGTCTTCACGTCGAAATCGGCATTCCCGTACGGGGATTTTGCCAGTGAATTTGCCGGTGCCTTCGTCGCGGGGTTCTTTGCCCACAGCGTCCCGCCGATTAAAATCGGGAAATTTTCTCTTCGCCCGACGCTTGCCGGTTTTATCACGACACTCGTCTCCGGTGCGATTTTCACTTTCATTTTGATGCTGGTGACGGGGATTCCGCTTCCGATTTATCTCTACGGAATTTTGCCCGCCGTGACGCTTGTCGCCGTCGGAAACGGTATTATTGCGCCGTTCCTGTATTTCCCGGCGCTTCGCCTCTTCAAATCCATGCATTACATGGCCGAATCAGAAGAGCCGGACAGCGACCATTCGAATTTGATTTTGAAACAGGAGCGGGGCGGCATCGTTTCCGTCGAGCATCTGACGTATACGTATCCTTTTTCCGAAAAACCGGTGCTCTCCGATGTGAATCTTTCGGTACAGGAAGGTGATTTCGTCGTCGTGACGGGATCGAACGGTGCCGGGAAGACGACGCTTTTGATGTCGATGATCGGTGCGATTCCGCATTATTTCGGCGGCACGATGCGCGGCATGGTGTATACCGACGGGCATGCGACGACGCAGACGAATATTTCCGATTTGGCTTCTTCCATCGGCGTCATTTTGGCCGATTACGGTGCGCAGATCGTCACGATGACGGTCGGCGAAGAAATGGCCTTCACGCTTGAAAATCACGGTTTCTCCCCGGAAGAAATCAGGAAACGCTCCAAAGAGGCGCTTTCCATGGTACATCTGGACGGATTGGAGGAGCGTAAAGTCACGAAACTCTCCGGCGGGCAGCGCCAGCGCCTTGCCATAGCCGCCGTTTTGGCCGAAGAGCCGAAAGTCCTCGTATTCGATGAGCCGACATCGGCCTTGGACCCCGAAGGCATCCGCGAATTCTACGAATTGGTCGGCAGCCTCAATCGCGAGTACGGCCTCACGGTCATCGTCGCCGAGCATCATCTCGAAGCGGTGCTCCCGTATGCGAAAAAATTCGTCCTGATCGATGAAGGAAAAATTTTAAGCGAAGGCAGTCCGGAGACCGTCATGCGCTGCATGTATGAAAATCACATTTACGAAGAAGCCGTGCCGGATCTCTTCCGCGCACAGCTTGATTTGGAAAAAGACGGCGTCCGTTTCCCGCGTTCCTTCCTCAATATGGACGACGCGGCGTACTCCGTCGCATTGACGGTCGGAAAGGGGGCCTTCTGATGCTGGAAATGAAACAGGTGTCGTTCCGCTACGGAGAGGACGGCCCGGAAATTTTACATGATGTATCGCTCACATTCGGAAAGGGCGAATTTGTGGCGCTGACCGGCAGAAACGGCAGCGGTAAGACGACGATTACCCGCCTTTTGACCGGACTTGAGACGCCGACAGCGGGACAGATTTTCTTCGACGGCAAAGATGTCACGAAAGAAAGCGCGGCCTATCGCTCCGGTTTCATCGGTTACGTCTTCCAGCAGCCGGATCGTCAAATGTTTATGCAAACGGTGCGCGAAGAAGTCGGTTTCGGTCCGTTTCAAAGAGGGAAACGGGGCGCCGAGCTCGATGAAATCGTCAATGAGGCCATGGAAGCGGCCGATATTACGGCGCTTGCCGATGAATATCCGCGTACGCTCTCCCGCGGCGACCAGCAGCGCTGCGCGATAGCGTCGGCTCTGGCAATGAATACGGAATATCTCGTTTTGGACGAACCGACGAGCGGGCAGGACGGGCGCGAAAAGAAACGCCTCTGCGCCCTCATGAATCGCCTCCGCGACCGCGGGATCACGATTCTCCTCGTCACGCACGATATGGATATCGTAGCGGGGCAGGCGAGCCGCGTCCTCGTCCTGGCCGGGAAACAGATCGCATTCGACGGCGAGCCGGAAGAACTTTTCTCCCACGGCGCACGGCCGGAAGAATGGGGACTTGCGGCACCGACGGCGGTAAAGCTGGGGGAAGCGCTTCCGGGCGCTCCCTATTGCAAAGATATGGAAACATTTTGCGCGATGTACAGAAAGGCGGCGATGGGAAAATGATGGGGAAACTGGTACCGATTACGAAAATCATTTTGACGGTGGGCAGTGCTTTCTGGGCGCTCGTGCTTCATCGTCCCGATTCCCTGGCCGTCCTCATGTGCGTCGAACTTTTGATCCTCATTGCGGCAGGTCTCCTGTACCAAAATATCAAAACGGTGTTGACACTGGGGATCTTTGCCGTGATGCTGGGCGTCGTCGAATACCTGGGCGGCGGCACGATCGAAATGTGCGAAATCGCGGCGCTACGCATGATGAATATGACGCTCCTCTTCATTTATCTTTTGGGCACGACGCGCCTCCAAGACCTCACGGCGACGATGGTGCGCCAAATGCATGTGCCCTATGAATATGCGTTCATGTTCACCGCAGGACTTCGTTTCGTCCCGGATTTCCTCGAAGAAAATCGCGCGGTCGCCGAAGCGCAGGCTTGCCGGGGCCTGGCTCTTGAAGGAAACTTCTTCAAAAAAGTGCATCGCTACATGTCCATCGTCCGCCCGCTGATGCTACGGTCGCTCGGCCGCAGCGAGACCATGGCGCTTTCCTTGGAACTTCGCGGTTTCGGCAGCAAGAACCGCACCTTCCTGGACAGCGTCTCCCCCAAAGGCGCAGATTACCTTTTCATGCTCATAGCCGCCGCCGTCACCGTCTTCGTCATTTACGGCCGCCTCGCCATGGGACTCTAAGAAAATAATAGAAACAAAAGAAACAAAAACGGCGGTTTCCGAAAGGGAGCCGCTTTTTTCTGCGGTAAAAA
>CAVHIJ010000062.1:0-6834 GCA_963635945.1 bacterium
TCGTCGATTTGGACGGCGCTTTTAAAGGAAACGGCGTCAATACCGAGATCATCAAAAAAATTTGCGAAGCCGTAAAAATTCCGATCGAAATCGGAGGCGGCATCCGAAATGAGGTGGCCGTCCGCGCGCATATTGATGCCGGCGCCCACCGCGTCATCTTGGGCTCGGCCGCCGTTTCCTCGCCCTACTTTGCCATTGAGACGGCAAAAACCTACGGCGCCGATCGCATCGCCGTTTCCGTCGATTGCCACAAAGACACCGTCGCCGTGCACGGCTGGACGGAAGGCAGCACCAAAAAAGTACTCCCCTTTGTGAAACACCTTTTGGAGCACGGCGTCACTACTTTCGTCTACACGGATATCAGCCGCGACGGCATGCTGACGGGCCCGAATTTTGACATGCTGGAAACCTTAAACGCACTTCCCGGTATTCACCTCATCGCAAGCGGCGGCATTTCCGATCCCGAAGATTTGCGCCGCCTTTCCGATATGGGCGTCTACGGCGCCATTTGCGGAAAAGCGCTCTATGAAGGCAAAGTCACGATGCAAGACATCGTTTCCGTTCAAGAATAAAAAGGAAATCCGATTATGCTCGCCAAACGTATCATCCCCTGCCTCGACGTCGACCACGGGCGCGTCGTCAAAGGGAAACAATTTCAAAATTTACAGGATGTGGACGATCCGGTGCACCTGGGCGCATATTATTCGAAAAGCGGCGCCGATGAGCTCGTCTTCTACGACATCACCGCGACGCACGAAGGCCGGAAGACTTTTATAGAAACGGTGTCCGCCATCGCCGAAGCGCTCACAATCCCCTTCACCGTGGGCGGCGGCATCCGCACGGCCGATGATTTTCGCACTATGCTTTTGGCCGGCGCCGATAAAGTTTCCGTCAATTCCGCAGCCGTCCTCCGTCCCGAAATCATCTCGGAGGCCGCGCGGCGCTTCGGGAGCCAATGCGTCGTCCTTTCCATTGACGGGAAACGAAATGCCGCGGGGTCTTGGGACGTCTACATCGAAGGCGGCCGCAAAAATACCGGCATCGATGTCCTCGAATGGGCCCGGCGCGGCGAAGCTTTGGGCGCCGGCGAAATTTGCATGAATTCCATGGATTCGGACGGCGAGCGAAACGGATACGATTTGGCGCTCATGCGCGCGCTCTCCGAAAGCCTCTCCATCCCCGTCATCGCCTCGGGCGGCGCGGGCAAAAAAGAAGATTTTCTCGCCACGTTCCGTGCCGGCTCCGATGCGGCGCTTGCGGCCGGCGTCTTCCATTACGGCGAAATCGAAATCGGCGATTTAAAGAAATATCTCGCCGAAGAAGGCATCCCCGTCCGCCGATAATCCGTTTCCGAAATTTCGTTTCCGAAAATTTTTTATAAAAAAAGAGGAGTCCACAATGGAAACCGTCTCAATGAAAGATATCCGTTTTGATGAAAAAGGGCTCGTCCCCGCGATTGTCCGCCACGCGCAAACGGGCGAAATTCTCATGATGGCCTACATGAATGCCGAATCTCTTGCCAAGACCGCGGAAACGGGAGAAACATGGTTTTTCAGCCGCAGCCGTCAAAAGCTCTGGCACAAGGGCGAAGAATCCGGCCATTTCCAGCACGTGACGGAAATTGCGGTCGATTGCGATGAAGATACGATCCTCATTTCCGCGCTGCCGGATGGCCCTGCCTGTCACACGGGAAATCCCACCTGTTTCTACCGGCGCCTTGCCGAATGGGACGCCGAAGAAATCGCCGATCTTTCGATTCTCCACACGCTTTTTGAAGAAATCAAAGACCGCCGCACGCACCCCGCCGAAAAATCGTACACAAATTATCTCCAGGCGGAGGGCAAAAATAAAATCGATAAAAAAATCGGCGAAGAGGCCTCCGAGGTCATCATCGCCGATCAGCATGAAAATAAAGAAGAAATCATCGACGAATCCTGCGATCTCCTCTATCACCTCATGGTGCTCTGGGAAAACGCGGGCGTCGATCTCTACGACATCATGAATAAAATGGCCGAGCGCGACGAGAAGAAAGGAAACAAGAAAACGGTCGGACATTTGGATAAGACATTCTGAGCGAGAAAAGGCTTTGGCTCCATGCTGTCGCATGTCGCCAAAGCCTTTTTTGTGCGTCATTTGTGCTAAAGCTATGGGCTATGGGCTATGAGCCGTGGGCTAAAACCTGTGCGCTGCGCGGCATTATGTTATAGTGCACAGTGCACAGTGCATAGTGCATAGCGGGAAGCGGTGCGCTGCGCGGCATTATGTTGTAATCGGCGCTTCGCGCCTCGCCGGCTCCGCCGGCATAAAACAGGATATGCGCGGAGCGCATCCTGCGCCTCTTCCCTCTTTCCCCTTCACTCTTCCCTATTAAAACAGGTTCGGCGGCGGCGAACAGCTGAATTGCTAATTGCCCCTCTTGCACTTTTATCGAATGCTCGCCAGCCAAGTTTCTATATGCCCGGCGATGACATCGTGATTTGCATTTTGGAACATGAAATGATCGTTTCCGAAAATTCCTTCCTTCGGCAAATCCACGACGACGCTTTGGCCGCCCGCCGCTCGATAAGCTTCGGAAAAAGTTTCGCACTCGGCAAGTTTACTTTGCCAAATTTTCGTGGCGGATAATTTTTCGTCTCCGTTATGGATATAATCTCCGAAATAGAATGCGATGGGGATATGTTGCGCAAGGAGTGCGCGATATTCTTCACTTTCCTCTGCAGGGGCATTCCCCGGCTCAATCGCCACAATCGCCGCTATATTTTTCGTATATTTTGCCGCCAGCCAACCGGCGCGTCCGCCTTGCGAATGCGTAATGAGAACGGATTTTTCTCCCGTCATCTCATAGACTTTATCGATCGTGGCGGCCAGCGCTTTAGCGACAGTCTCTCCGTCAAAATCCGCCCCCATATCGGATTTCATGCCGGTATCCGGCGTCATTTGACGGAAAAATTGATCGACGGCTTCTTCGCTGTTTACAAATTGAGATCCCTCATGGGGCACGGAGCGGCCGTTTTCCCATTTCCCGATACGAAATTGCGTGTACCAACGCTGCTCCAACGTTTTGACGCTGATTTCCCCGGCCGTACTTGTCGCGCCCGCTTCCCCGCGACGCGGCTCATCGACTAAAAATACACCGTGTCCGTTTCGCAAAAACAATTCACTCCAGCCGGGGCGACCGTCGGGCGTCGTCATCCACCCCATACGGGACTGCCCATATCCGTGCAAAAATACAAGGGGCGCTTTATCCGCTTTTTCCGGAATCTGATACAGTACATTTGCATGATCGACATGCGCCGTCTGCCCTTTCCCGCTCGCTTCCCATTGATCGTAGGGATCAAACGTGCCGGGAGACGTGATCGTCATCCCGCCGGCGGAAAAAATACCCTGCCGCTCAATTGAAAGAGGCGCCGCCTCCCCCATGCCGCAGGCTCCCAGCATCATCGCCAAAAAACACGCCGCAATTTGTTTCTTCATCCTCTTACTCCTTTCCTTTCCGCTCTTCCACCATCTGCACAAACCATTCCACCCACTCGGGATCCTGATGCGAGAAAAATGCGCTCGCCTTCGTATCTAAAGTGCCGATAGCCTCCATTTCGTCCGGCGACAGCGTAAAATCAAACACATCGAGATTTTCCGCCATCCGCTCCTTGTGCGTCGATTTGGGAATGACGACAATGCCGCGTTGCAATTCCCAGCGAAGAATCACCTGCGCGACCGTTTTCCCGTGCACCTTACCGATAATTTTCAAAATCGGATTTTCAAACATATTTCCCAGTCCTTCTCCGAACGGCGCCCACGCCTCATGAATGACCCCGTATTTCTCCAGCCATTCATGCGCGATGTGCTGCTGATGCAAAGGATGCGTCTCAATCTGATTCACCATCGGCCGGATGCGGGAAAAGGAAACGATATCCGCCAATCTGTCCGGATAAAAATTGGAAACGCCGATCGCGCGCAGTTTCCCCTCTTCATACAAATCCTCCAGCGCGCGATAGGCGCCGTAATAATCCGAAAACGGCTGGTGCAAGAGGACGAGATCGATATAATCCGTCTTCAATTTTTCCATGGATCGTAAAACGGAGGCGCGCGCCGCGTCATATCCGTAGTGCTCAATCCAAACCTTTGTCGTCAAAAACAAATCCTTCCGAGGAATCCCCGATTGCGCAACGGCCGCGCCGACCTCGGCCTCATTGAAATAACTTTGCGCCGTATCAATCGCCCGATACCCGACTTCCAGCGCATCGAGGACGCAGCGCGTGCATTCCTCCTTCGTGACCTGATACACCCCGTACCCCAATTGTGGCATTTTGACACCGTTGGCCAATGTGACAAATTGCATAAACATTCTCCTTTCCGCATTTGACACCATTCATTTTTCCGATTACGATACCAGTGTATCAAGCGATAGTTACTATCGGTCAAGACTTTTTGAAAAATTTTTTGAAAGGAAATTTCTATGATGTACACGATGAAGCAAGCCTGCCTGGAAGCGGGACTCACCTATCAGACCTTAAAGTTTTATTGCAATGAAGGCCTCGTTCCCCATGTAAAACGGGACAAAAATAACCGCCGCTGTTTTGACGAAGCGACGGTCAGGTGGATCAAAGATTTACATTGTCTCAAGAAATGCGGCATGACGATTGAAGAAATGAAAGAATACTTGGCACTTTGCCTGGAAGGCCCTTCTTCCATCGGTGTGCGCCAAGACATTTTGAAACAAAAACAGGATGCCTTGCGGGAAGAAATCGGAAAATTGGAAGAGAGCATCGCCTATATCGACTGGAAACAAAATTTTTACGAAGAAGTCCTCACCGGCAAACGTCCCTATATCAGTAATTTGATAAAAACAGAGTGACAAAGTGAAGGGGGAAAATCACCCATGTGGGAAGAATCGCTTTGCGCTTCATTTGTGCCGAGAGCTATGAGCTATGGGCTGTGAGCCGTGAGCTTTAACAGGTGCGCTGCGCGGCATTATGTTGTAATCGGCGCTTCGCGCCTCGCCGGCTCCGCCGGCATAAAACAGGATATGCGCGGAGCGCATCCTGCGCCTCTTTCCCCTTTCCCCTTCACTATTAAAACAGGATTCGTGCCCGAAGGGCACACCGATTAAGCCTTCCTTTGAAGGAAGGTGGCGCGAAGCGCCGGAAGATAGAGTGGCGGCTACGCCACAATTCCGGCGCAAACGCAAAGAGCAAAAATGCCTTTCCCGGTTTATTTCGATGATTTGCTTTTACGAGAAGTTATGCACCTGCGGCGCATTCTATCTCCCGATCTAACGGCCACCCTCTTTCAAAAGAGGGCTTTCGGATATGTCGCCGAAAGGCACCTGAATTGCTAATTGTCAATTGCTTCACTTTCTCCTCTTCACATCCATCGTGACGCCGATTTTGATTTTTTCCACGGTAAGCCCCGTCGTCGTTTCCACTTCTTTCTGGACAAGGCGGCGAATGCGATGGACGGTGTCGCGCAGCTTTTGCGGAGTTCCCTGTGGGAGCGCGACGTCGAGATAAATGATAATACTATTTCTATCCTCCATCCCGGTGCGATCACCGGAAATTTTGCGGATTTGCATTTCATTTTCCATATCGCGGAGCGCATACGTCACAAGCGAAGTAATCACGCGGCTTCCGAAGCGCAGTTTCCCGTAATAGCTGAAGGACGGGCGCACGACGGATTTTTCCATTCCGGCGCCGTGATACCCGTGTTTCCTATTCAGAAACGAACGAATCGGGACGATCATGTATCCTTTAAATTGCGGACGCAGCTCCATCGTCGGGACGGGAATGATATGTTTCCCTTCGAGATGCCTGGCATCATGCGCGCGGCGCATTTCTTCCGGACGTGCCACATCTTCGATGCGAATCGTTTTGGCGGGCGCGGGGATCGCGAGCGCTTTTGTGATGATGGACACCATTTTATCGCTCGTCCCCAAAATCAGGACACGAGCCGGTGAAATCCGATACAAAGCGCGGGACACCGAGTCCGCGTCTTCTTTATTTTGAAAAATGGCCCGACGCACCGCCGCGATCGGGCTTTCTTCGCGTTTGGCCGAAGTGCCCGCGACGATCCGACTGCGGTAAATCAAAATTCCGTCGTCGATGATGCACGAGCATTTATTGTCATGGGCGACCATCAGAGCACGGTCACTTTTCCCCGTCCCCGCAGGTCCCACAAATGCGATCACTTCCATAGCTTCACTCTTCTCCGATGATGCGCACTTCCGGCGAAAGCTCTATGCCGTAGATTTCGGAAACGCGCGCGCGCACCGTTTCCATCACTTCCAAAATATCCGCGCAAGTCGCATGCCCCCGGTTCACGATAAAGCCGGCGTGCTTTTCGCTCACCGCGGCATCTCCGACGAAAAATCCTTTGAGATGCGCCTCATCGATTAATTTCGCCGCGGCGACCCCGTCCGGACGTTTGAACGTGCTGCCCGCGCTTTTGTATTGCAAAGGCTGCGTATCGCGGCGTTTCTTTTGAAACAGCGCCGTTTTCGCTTCGATGTCCTCTCGGGCTCCGCGCGAAAGCTCCATCTCGATTTCCAAAATAATTTCCGGCCGCTCCATGAAACGACTGTGCCGATACGCATAATGCAATTCGGAAACATCATACACATGCTCGCATCCCGCCGCGTCGCACGTCCGTATTTTCGTGACAACCTTGGCCATATCACCGTCAAACGCGCCGGCATTCATAAAAGCCGCCCCGCCGACCGTCCCCGGAATCCCCGCGGCAAATTCGAGACCCGAAAGAGAGGATGCGGCCGCCATCTTTGCGACAAGCGCCGTCGGCGTACCGGCCGCCGCGGTGACCGCCGTTCCCGAAATTTCAACA
>CAVHIJ010000062.1:6844-9532 GCA_963635945.1 bacterium
CAAGAAGATTCGCCCCGCCTCCCAAAATAAAATACGGGACGCCTTCCGCATGCAGGCGTTTCACCGCCACCGCGATTTCCTCCGCCGTTTCCGGCACAAGAAACCAATCCGCCGGCCCGCCCACGCCGAATGTGGTATGCCGCGCCATCGGTTCATCCTTCCGAATTCGCTCCGCCGGTAAAATCCCACCGAGCAACTCCCTCAAATCCATCCCCTTATCGCTCCGTTCTACTCAATTATTATTCTTATTTTACCATATGGTTAAAGTGCAAAGCGTTGATGCGTGGATGCGTTGATGCGTGGATGCGATTCAGGATGCGCTTCGCGCATATTCCTGTTTTATGCCGGCGGAGCCGGCGAGGCGCCTTCGGCGCCGATTACAACATGACGCCGCGCAGCGCACCGCTTAAAGCCGTAAGCCGTCAGTCGTCAGCCGTCGGCAAAGGATCCGGCCGAGCACGCGTCTTTCAGTCTCACAATCTCACACTCTTTCAGTCTTTCAGTCTTATAGCCTTATTGTCTGAAAATAGGCTTGTCCGAGCGCGATGCCTCCGTCCCCGCACGGGACTTTTTCATTAGTATATACACGGAAACCGGCGCCTTCGAGCGCTGTTTTGCATTGCGAAAATAAAATGCCGTTCAGGAAACAGCCGCCCGAGAGCACGATGTCGCGCACGCCGAAATGCGCGGCGCTCTCCGTCACCATGCGCACGATTTCCGCATGAAACGCAGCCGCTTTTTGCGCAGGCGTCCCCTCCGTTTCCGATAAATTTTTCAAAAGACGCGCGCCGTCCCAGAGGAAACCTTCCTCCGTCTCCTCTCCTTCCCAAAGCGGATTTTCGGAAACGAAATCATTTTCGACCGCCGCCGCTTCCAGTGCCATCGGGCATTCGGATTTGTACGTATTTTCCTCGCCGAATCCCAGGAGGAAACACGCCGCGTCGAAAAGCCGACCCATGGAAGAATTTTCGATCGTCCCGATTTTATTTTCAAGCGCCGCCGCGATGACGGCATAGCGCGGGTCGCCCGCGGAAAGTCCCGCCGCGTGAAGATACGAAAATGCACTCACCCACGCGTGATGCGCCGCCGCGTCTCCGCCCGGCATCGGAATCGCGCGAAGATGCCCCGCGCGGCGCATGTTTCCACCCTCACACAAAAGAATTTCTCCGCCCCAAATCGTGCCGTCTTCGCCGTAGCCCGTGCCGTCGAAAATAAAAGCGAGGACGGGGCCCGAAAGCGCGTGCTCGGCCATGACGGAGAGCGCGTGCGCGTGATGGTGCTGCACGGAAATGAGCGGAATGTTTCTTTTTTGTGCGAGTTTCCGCCCCCATGCGGACGATTCGTAGGCGGGATGAAGATCCGCGCAAATCGCCGCGGGCGCGATGCCGAGCATTTCCTCCCAATCAGCCTCCGTCTCCGCCACGGCGCGCGCCGCCGCCTCACTTTCGAGGTCGCAGGGGACTTGCGCCGGATAGAAACGCCCGCCCGATGCGAGGCAAAATCCCGGCTCCATGTCCGCGCCCGCAGCCAAAATCGCCGGCGATTCGGAAAGCCTAAGCGCGGGCTCGGGCAAAAATCCGCGCGTCCGCCGCACGATTTGCAAAGCGCCGTCCGTCACTTTCACGACGCTGTCATCGGCCGGGCGCAAAATGTCCCGATCATTTCCGAAAATCCCGGCGACCGTTTCATTCGTTTCAAAAAACTCTTCCGCTTCCGCGTCTTTGTATAAAATCGGCTCCCCGGACACATTCGCGCTCGTCACGACAAGGGGCGAGACCGCTTCGGCCAAAAGGACGTAGAGTCCCGTCGAAGGCAGCATGACACCCAAAAGCGGCACATTTTCCGCAATGCCTTCCGGCACATTTCGCTTCGGCCGCGCGAGCAAAATCGGGCGCACGGATGAGGCGAGAATTTCTTTTTCCTTTTCCGAAAGAAATACCCAATCGGAGGCCGCCGCCGCATCGGGAAGCATGATGGCAAATGGTTTCCGCGGCCGCCGTTTCAGCGTCCGAAGCCGCGACACCGCCGCCGCCGCATCCGCGCGGCAAAGCAATTGATAGCCGCCCATCGCTTTCGCTGCAATAATATTTCCGTCTTTCAAAAGGCGAATCGCGACGGAAAGCGCCTCTTCTTTTTGAAATGTTCCCATCCGCGTTTTCCCGAAAAGTACAGGGCCGCACGCCGGGCACGCAATCGTTTCCCCGTGGCAGCGGCGGTTTCCCAAATCCGTGTACTCCGCCGCGCAATCGTCGCAAAAGGAAAATGCGTCCATCGTCGTCTGCGGGCGGTCGTAGGGCAGGCGCCGCACAATCGTGTACCTGGGGCCGCACGCCGTGCACGACAAAAACGGATATCGAAAATGCCGGTCGTGCGCGTCACAAAGCTCGCGCCGGCACTCCTCGCAAATTCCGATATCCGCCGGAAAAACAGGCTCCCTCGGCGCCCCGTCGCTTGCAATCGCCCGAAAATCCAAAAATCCCAGAATTTCCGTTTCCTCCGTTTCCATAGATTCCACGGAAATCGGAAGCGGCGCCCGGCGCAAAGTTTCCGAAAAAGAAACGAGATCCGCCCGCTCTCCTTCCGCGAAAATTTCGACGAGCCCGCCCAAATTTTTGACCGTCCCGGAAAGGTGAAATTTTTTCGCCGCGCGGCACACGAAAGGCCGAAAGCCCACACCTTGCACGCGCC
>CAVHIJ010000063.1:0-9503 GCA_963635945.1 bacterium
CGGGATGACGGTAGAAACTGAGCACGCCGTTTTTTTATTATATTTTTTAGGATATTTGGGGAAATTGAGATATAATAAATTGAGATATAATAATATGATATAGTGAAATAAATTTGTGATTTTTTCGGAACATTATTTTTTTCGATTTTCGGAGTATCGTTTTTTTTGACGGAGGCGGGTATGCATAGCGGCGGGACTGTGACGGATTTGTATCAGCTCACGATGGCCAATGGGCTTTTCCTTTTGGGGCAGCATGAGCGGCGCGTGGTGTTCGACAGGTTTTATCGCACGAATCCTTTCGGCGGCGGGTACACGGTGGTGGCGGGGCTTGCGCATTTGGCGGAGTTTCTTTCGCGTTTCCGTTTCGATGAGGAGGATATTTCGTATCTTCGCGGGCTCGGGATTTTTTCGGACGGTTTTTTGAAATATTTGGAAACTTTCCGTTTCACGGGCGATATTTATGCGATGCCGGAGGGGACGGTGGCGTTCCCGGGCGAAATTTTGATGCGGATTCATGCGACGACGGTCGAGGCGATGATTTTGGAAACGGCGCTTTCGATGATCATGAATCACGAGAGTCTCATCGCGACGAAGGCCAGGCGGATTCGGACGATTGCGCCTACGGATACGCTGATGGAATTCGGTCTTCGCCGGGCGCAGGGGCATTCGGCGGGGCTCTGGGGAGCCAGGGCTGCGATGATCGGCGGTTTCAACGGGACGAGTAATGTGGAAGCGGGGAAACGTTTCGGCATTCCGGCATTGGGGACGATGGCGCACAGCTGGGTGATGAGTTTCGAAACGGAGCTCGAAGCTTTTGAAAAATATGTGGAGTTGTACGGAAATAATCTCATTCTTCTTGCGGATACGTACGATGTATTGCGCGAGGGGGTGCCGCATGCGATTGAAATTTTCACGCGTCTACAGAAGGCGGGGAAACTTCCGGAAAAGTACGGCATTCGGATTGATAGCGGGGATTTGTCGTATCTTTCGAAGGAAGCGTCGGCGATGTTTAGGGCGGCGGGTTTTGCGGATGCGATTATTTCCGGGTCGAATGATTTGGATGAGTACGCGATCGCCTCGCTCAAAGGTCAGGGCTGTACGGTGACGTCGTGGGGTATCGGGACGCGGTGCATCACGGCGGACGGGACGCCGGCTTTGGGCGGTGTGTATAAGATGTGCGCGAAGGAAACGGCCGGCGGGGATTTTGAGCCGGTGATGAAAATTTCCAATGATATCGAAAAGATTACAAATCCGGGCGTGAAGGATGTGTGGCGTTTCTATCGAAAGGATACGGGAAAGGTCATCACGGATCTGATGTGTCTTTCGGATGAAATTCCGGCGGATGGCGGTGATTTTGTGCTGACGACGGAAAGTGCGAAGTGGCGGCAAAAGTCGCTCGCGGCGGGGACGTACACGGCGATTCCGATGCTGGTGCCTTTCGTGAAGGGGGGAGAAATTCTCCCGCTTCCGACGCTTTCCGAGACGATCGATTATGCGAATGCTCAAATGGAAACGCTCTGGCCGGAGACGAAGCGTCTCTGGAATCCGGAAGGGGTGGAAATTAATCTTTCGGATAAGTTGCAAGCACTTAAAAATGCTATAATAGAATCGCATATAAAAAATAAAACGAAGTGAAGAGTGAAGAGGGAAGGGGGAAACCACCCACGTGGGAAGAATCGCTTTGCGCTTCATTTGTGCCGGAGCTGGGAGCTAGGAGCTTTAGCAGGTGCGCTGCGCGGCATTTTTTATAATCGGCGCTTCGCGCCTCGCCGCCTTCGGCGGCATAAAACAGGATATGCGCGCAGCGCATCCTGCACCTCTTTCCTCTTTCCCATTCCCTCTTCCCATTTCAAACAGGAATCGTCGCCGCAGGCGACACCTCTTGTCTATGCACCGTGCACTATGTACTAAAAAAAGGAGTGAAAATATGAAGAAAAAGATATGGGCGCCGCTGCTTGCTACGGCGCTGGCGGTGGGGCCGATGGGTTTGGCCGCCGATTGGGTGCTTCCTTCGGGGGAGGTGCTGCCGATGGGCGAAAATGTCGTCGTGTGGAACGGGCATGACGGATATTTGGGTGAAGCGGCGGATGCGTTTTTGGCGGATCCGTATCTCGTCGAGGAAATTTCGAAGGGTTTCTTGGAAGAATCCGGACTTTTTGA
Source organism: bacterium (assembly GCA_963635945.1). GTDB lineage: Bacteria > Bacillota > Negativicutes > Veillonellales > Dialisteraceae > UBA1822. Next base: position 2,161 of record CAVHIJ010000063.1, read on the forward strand.
GGAGGATGAAAAGAAGGAAGCGGATGTGCTGGGCTCGGCTATCATGGATGTGCTGCGCCGGAGCCGCGTGTATCAGCTGCGCACGACGAAGGGCGATGCCATGCACACGGCGATTGCCGTTTCCATTCCCTGTGATTTGAAATTGACGGATGCGGAAAAGCAGAATATTTTGGCGCGCGCCGCGGCCAAGACGATGGAGATCGAAGGAAACGGCGACATTTTGGATGCGGTGAAGGATTATGACGCGGCCATTAAGGAAACGAGTGAAAAATCCGGCAAATCGCACGGCGTTTCCTATAAGAGCGGAAAAATCGTGATGACGCCGAAGTTCGAAAAGCTCAAAATGCCGCTTTTCTTGTATTGGATGAGCACGACGAAGAATGATAAGGAAACGGTGACGTTTGTATTCGCCAATCAGACGGCGGGGAAGGTTTTCGAACCGCTGCTGAATCGGGCCGTGGGGGATATGAGATGATGAAGACGTGGTGGGCCGCTCTTTGTGCGGCGGGAATGTTGACGGCGGGTCAGGCGGTCTGTGCGGCGGAGCCGGCAGTGGCGCCTCTTGCCGAAAAGGCGGCGGTGCAGGCTACGGCGGATGACGATCATTTGGCGCAGCTTGCGAATGAGGATTTTTTGAAGGATGCGTTCTTGGATGATGTGAAACTTTCGGAGACGGTGCAATTTGCGGCGCTTCGGCATCCGGAGACGGGCGCGCTTCTTCCGGCGGGGCAGCTTCAGGCGGAAAAGGACGGCTGCGATATGACGGCTTACGTGTTTCCTTTCATTTGCCGGGATGAGAGAATCGAGCAATATGTCGGCGGCATTTTCACGCCGAATGAAAACGGAAATGTGTCCGAGGTGTGCCTTAGAACGCTGGAAATTTTCAATGAGAAATTGGCGGCGTTGCCGCTTGCGGCGAATATGGGGACGGTGAAAGCCATCGAGACGCTGCGGCAGACGACGGGGAAGGATATTCCGTATTCGACGCTGTATATGGATTTCCGCTCGATGGAATCTCTTCATCTTTTGCGGGCGCCGGTGCGCGTGGCGACGACGGGTGCGCGCATTTTCCTGTATGCGGACGGCTGGGTGATTCCGATGTACGTAAAGGGGTATGTATGGAAGATGCCGGGCGGTGAATATCGGCTGCTCTTCGCTTTGATGGCGGATAACGAAAAAGATATTTTGCGCGCGGCGGCGGATGATTTGGCGCTGGCTGCGGCGAGGGTGCGCTGAGATGAAGAAACGGACGGCGGCGCTGATTCTTGCGCTCTCACTTCTGGGCGGCGCGGCACAGGCCGATACGCTTTCCGTGCCGGGGCTGGGGCGGTTTCCTTTTGAAACGCTTCGTGTGACGGACGGGGAGGGGACGGCCGTGGAGGCGATGCTGCGGCGCCATATGGAAACGGCGGAGCCGAAGGAAACGAAACGCACGGCGCTTTTGCGTTTCCTCACGATGCCGGACGGGATGCGTCTCCGAAATGAATCGGGGCTTTCGGCCGTTTCCGGGCTTCGCGTGTACCAGCTGGTGAAAGAGGATTCGCATGCGATGTATACGATGATGGTTTTCGTATTTTCAGGCGATCGCGAGGCTCTTTTCCGTAGGAGTGATCAAAAAGCGGCGGATTTTTGGGCGCGTGCGTTTGAAGAAGAGGAAACGAAACGCGGAAAAATGCCCGTCGATAAGCAATATGTATTTTTGAAGGATTTCCAAAAGGCGGCGCTTTCCGTCATGGAGGGGAAGCCGGGCGAGGCGCCCCGTTTCCGCATTCTCGATGCGTCGGCGTGGAAGCCGTATCACAATGGGGACGGTACGGTGCGTTGGCAGCAGAGTGTGAAAATCGCGCTGGAGCGGGAGGACGGTTTCGTCATGCCGTCTTGGTATGAATCGGTGTTGTATCGCACGAAGGCGGGGCGGTATGTGTTTCTTCTGTTTCTCGGAAGCCATCAATCGGCGGCGGAGACGGAGGAGGAAATTTTGCATGCGCTTTATCGCGTGGAAAGGAGCGAAAGATGAGAAGGACTGCGGTGCTCGCGCTCGCACTTGCGGCGTGTCTTTCGGCGCCGGCGTGGGCCGATTCGCCTTTGAAGGAAGCGGCGGCCGCCGTGCTCCCGAAGCCGATTACGCTCCGTGAGCTTTCCGGCGAAAATAAAGTTTCTTTCCAAGGGGAGACGATTCCGTATCAAGCGATGCAGCTTGTGATGAATATGGAGCGCTCCGGCATGGTGCTGACGGGTTATGTCTTCGCGGCGGAGATGCCTTCGCATTACAATGCGCAGCTGGCGCCTTATTTTCGCTACGGCCTCACGCAGGAGGATTATCGCGGAATTTCGGAAGTGAATAAAGCTTTTTTCGATCCGGCGTCGTCCTTGCATCAATCGCTTTTAAAGTCCGTCTCGGATTGGGCGGATGCGATGGTCGGCGGCGCGGGGGCGCATCTTGTGACGAAATTGTCCGATTTGGAGCCGATACGCCGCGTCTCCGGTGTGAAAGCGGTATTGTATACGGCGGGGGCGCGCCTTTTCTTTTCTACGGAAAATATCGTGATTCCGCTCTATGCGAAAGGTTTCATGTATCGGGACGGCGATGTGTATCGCGGCATGATGCTGCTCACGCCGGATGAAAATAAACGTCCGCTTTCCTACGCGATGGAAGATACGGTGATTCGCGCGGCCGAGGATGCGTCGAAACGCGACCGCCGTGCGTATTTCAAAAAACGGGCGGAAGCGGAAAGAGCGGCCGCCGAGACGACAATCGCAAAAAAGAAAAAATAATCGGATATTGTAAATCGGATCCGGAAGGGACATGTATATGGAAATAGCTCTTTGGCAATACGCGATCATTCTTCCGCTGTCTTTTTTGGCGGGATTTGTGGACGCGATCGCAGGCGGAGGCGGACTCATTTCTCTTCCGGCCTTTTTGATGAGCGGACTTCCGATTCACAATGTCATCGGGACGAATAAAATGGCCTCGGCCATGGGGACGACATTGGCGACGGCCAAATTTATCCGAAACGGATACGTGGCGTGGAAACCGGCGATTGCGGGCGTCGCATGCGCCGTCGCAGGCTCATCGGTCGGTGCGAATATCGCGCTCTATCTCGATCCGGCTTATTTTCGCGGCATCATTTTAGTCGTGCTCCCGCTTACGGCCGCCTACGTCATGACGCGCAAATCCATAGAAACGGATGCGCCGCCCTTCGGAGAGCGTAAAACGATTCTTCTTTCCATGGTGCTGGCTTTCGGTATAGGCATGTACGACGGTTTCTACGGCCCCGGCACGGGAACATTTCTGATTCTTCTCCTGACCGGTATCGCTCATATGCGCGTCGCGGAAGCAAACGGCATCACGAAAGTCATCAATCTCACGACAAATGTCACCGCGCTCGCCGTATTTTTCCTGCACGGCACCGTCATCATAGAGCTCGGCCTCATCGCCGGCGCCTGTAATATCGCGGGCAATTACATGGGCGTCCGTTATTTTGAAAGAAACGGCGCGGGATCGGTGAAGAAACTCATCTTAGTCGTCCTCGTCATTTTCTTTGCAAAGACGATTTGGGAAATGTGGGGGAGATAAGTGCATAGTGCATAGTGCATAGTGCAGAGACATGAGATTGTCAGACTGTCAGACGAAAGACGCGTGTTTGGCCGGATCCTCTGCCGACGGCCGACGGCTGACGGGTAACGGTTTTGAAAGGTGTGCGCTTCGCGCACGGATTTTTATATGGCATCGATATCGCTTCGCTTATCGATGAGAGGTGTCGCCTGCGGCGATGATCCTGTTTTAAAAGGGAAGAGTGAAGGGGAAAGGGGAAAGGGGTGCAGGATGCGCTTCGCGCATATTTTGTCTTATGCCGGCGGATCCGGTTTCCGGCAAGCCCTCTTTTGAAGGCGACCTTCCGGTGGACGGTCGCCGGTGCCCCGTAGGGGCGGGAGATAGAATGCGCCGCAGGCGCATAACTTCTTCCGAAAGAAAAGAGCTCATCTGTACCGAAAAGTCATTTCCGTCTTCTGCATTTGTGCTGAAATTGTGGCTAGAGGAGCCACTCTATCTTCCGGCGCTTCGCGCCACCTTCCTTCAAAGGAAGGCTTAACCGGTGTCGCCTGCGGCGACGATTCCTGTTTTAATGGGGAAGAGTGAAGGGGAAAGAGGGAAGAGGTGCAGGATGCGCTCCGTGCATATTTTGTCTTATGCCGGCGGAGCCGGCGAGGCGCGAAGCGCCGATTATAACAGAAATTGTGCCCGAAGGGCACACTTATTAAAGCTGTCGGCCGTAAGCCGTCAGCCGTCGGCGGAGACCGAAGCCGAGCGCGCGTCTGACAGTCTGACAGTCTCATAGTCTGACAGTCTTTCATTCGAAATCGACACGTAAAAAAGCTGTGGCAAATTTACTGCCACAGCTTTTCTGCTGCTCTACCGTTTCTTCCCTCTCCGCGAATCTGTCGGCGTTTCCTTCTTTCTCTTCTGCCTCATGTCTCTTCCTTTGTGCCCAAGCGCTTTGTGCTCTTTTTTCTTTGTCGGCTTGTACATGCCGGGAAGGACGATGCGGCGCTTGGGGCGCGCTTGACGGACGCGGCGGACCTCGCCGTTTTCGTCGTAGCGCGTAAGCGTTTCCTCAATGGAACGCTCGAGGCGCCGGAGAATAGCGCCGTCTTCGGGCGTCGCGTAGGTAATCGCGATGCCTTTTTGTCCCGCGCGGCCCGTGCGGCCGATGCGATGCACGTAATATTCCAAATTTTTCGGAATGCCGTAATTGAAGACATGCGTCACGCCTTCGGCGTCAATGCCGCGCGCGGCGATATCTGAGGCGACGAGTACCTGGAGTTTTGCCGATTCGAAATTGCGGATGACTTGGTTTCGCTGCCCCTGGCTCATATCGCCGTGAAGTTCATCGACCGCCAGGTCCGTCTCTTCCGCCAGGCGCTGCGAGAGTGCGTGCGCTTCCTCTTTTGTATTGCAAAAAACGAGCGCCAGATACGGATTCATTTCTTGTAAATGGCGGAGAAGCAATTTGAATTTCCGCGTTTCCGTCGTCATGTAAATCCGTTGCTCGACGGTGGAGGCCGTGACTTTTTCCGATTGATCGATTTTGACCGGCTGGCGCATGTACTTGCGCGAAAGGCGGACGGCGTCATCGGGCATGGTCGCCGAGAAAAGAAGAATTTGGCGGCGTTTGGGCGTCTCGTCCAGGATTGTTTCGATATCTTCTCGGAAACCGGCGGCCAGCATTTGATCGGCTTCATCCAAAATGACGGCGCGCACCGTATCGAGTTTTAAGGCGCGGCGGCGGATGTGATCCAAAAGACGGCCGGGTGTCCCGATGATGAAATGCGGCGCGCGGCGAAGTTTCCGCAATTGATTTTCAATCGTGCGTCCGCCGATGACATCGGCCGCATCAAAGCCCAGCGTTTCCGCAAAAGGACGCAGCACATCGAAAACTTGGCGTGCGAGCTCTCTCGTCGGAGTCATGATGAGGACCTCCGTCCCTTCGTCTTCCGGTTTCACGCGGTGAATGTAGGGCAAAAGATACGCGAGCGTCTTTCCCGTCCCCGTCTGCGATTTTCCGATGACATCCGTGCCTTTCAGCGCTGCAGGAATCGCCGAGCACTGAATCCGCGTCGGTTTCATAATGCCCTGTTTCTTCAAAATTTCAATGACAGTCTCGGAAAGTCCGAGAGAGCGAAATGTATCCATAATGAGTCTCCTTGTGATTGGAAAAATGCCGTTTGGCCATGCCGGAATTACGAAAGAATCCACGGTGCACTTTTAAGATTCAGTCTATAATACAAAGCTTTATTTTTTCTTTCGATGATTAATTCGTTTGGCGGAATAGAATTAATACGTTTTTGAATGGTGTTTCTTGCTTTACCGATTGTTTTTACCAATTGGGGTAATGTAATTCCGTCTCCGTAAAAAAGAGATGCCTGTAGCAAGATGAAATAGATATCATTCAGCAGGGGATCGGATAAATCCAGGGAATATATTTTTTCTCTGTATTTTTCGATTTGTTCATTTTTCCGGTTCAGCAGATTAATTGTATCTTCGATGGTGCCGAGAATCATTTTGAAGAAACCGATAACGAAAGGCGTGAGGTCTCCCCGGTTGATTTCACTGTCGGTTTCTTTAAACAATTCATAGTAGTTTTTCCGATTTTTCTTGATGTAAACGGAAAGCCGCAGTGCCAGCAATGTATGGAAATCCTGCTTCAGAAAATAGGATGTGATAAATCGGTCCGTGCGTCCGTTTCCGTCGTAAAACGGATGAATATAGGCGAAAAGGTAGTGAAACAGGCCGAGTCTTACCAATAAAGGATACTCATCTGAGTGTAAAATTTCCAGAGCCGTTTCCATATTTTCGATGATTTTATTCTCCGGAAATACGCCGCGATGAATGATTTTTCCGGTAGGTGATTCGATATCTACGGGATCTTTGCGGAAAATGTCGCCGTCCAAAGCGTGGGCGGAATTTTCTTTCATGATTTCATTGTGGGCAAATTCATCATAAAACATACGCAAATCCCGGCAGGTTGCAAAGGAAATTTTGCGATTGTCGAGTAAACTGCGGTATTTATTGACGATGCTTTCGAATCGAACGGATTTTCCGGCGTTCCCGTCCAGAATATTCCGTATTTCTTTTCTTGTGCTGTTTACGCCTTCGATGTCATTTGTCGCTTTGACTTCATCCAAAATGCTGAGCAATGTGAATTGCCGGAGAACGACAGGGAGTGTATTGTTGACGATGGAAAGGAAACGCCTGTATTCCGAATAAATTTTTTCCGTATACAGCGCACAATCTTTTGAATAGTAGAAAAATGCCGGATATGATTTTTTGTGGCGATATTGTTTGATATCAAAGTTCAGATGAAAAGTGAAAGCCGCATGAAATCTTTCCCGATAGACGGTTTCGTATTCGGTTGGCGAAGAATAATAAATTTTCGTCAATGTCATATCTTTCATGGGAATTACTCCTTGTAAAATTCAACTTTTCAAAAAGTGTTTTTTTTGAAAAGTTTGATGATGAAACTTTTCAAAACCGGCTGTTTTTGAAAAGTTGAAATGATTCGATTTCTTTTTCGATACGCTCATTATAAAGCAAAATCGGATACCGCGCAAAATCTTCGGGAAATGAGCGATGAGCATTGAGCCATTTGGGTGTCGCCTGCGGCGATGAATCTGTTTTAAAAGGGAAGAGTGAAGGGGAGAGGGGAAAGGGGCGCAGGTGTCGCTTTGCGACGATCCTGTTTTATGCCACCGAAGGCGGCTCCCGGCAAGCCCTCTTTTGAAGGCGACCTTCCGGTGGACGGTCGCCGGTGCCCCGTAGGGGCGGGAGATAGAATGCGCCG
>CAVHIJ010000064.1:0-1287 GCA_963635945.1 bacterium
CATAAAACAGATTCGTCGCCGGCGGGCACCTATTTCCCCTTTCCTCTTTCCCCTTCACTCTTCCCTTTTCACCGTTTTATTCTTACTTTATTCCCCACAACTTCCAATTTGTCGGCGCAGAAATCTGCGACGGCGCGGACATAGGCGGGATGTTCCTGCTCGATGATACGATCGGAAAGGGTGTCTTCCGTGTCGTCGTCATAGACCGGGACGGCGACCTGCGCAATGATGGGGCCGTCATCCAAACCTTTTCCGACAAAATGCACTGTGCAACCGGCGACTTTTACGCCCGCTTCCACCGCCTGCCGCTGCGCATGAAGCCCGCGAAACGACGGCAGAAGCGCCGGGTGAATATTCAAAATCCGATTCGGAAACGCATCGATTAAATTTTCCGCGCAAATCCGCATATAACCCGCAAGACAAATGAGATCCGGCGCGAATTCTTTCGCCGTTTCCAAAATCGCTTCATCGAAAAGTTCTTTTGTCGGGAAATCCTTTTTCTCCACGATGACCGCCGGCACATCCCAGCGCACCGCGCGCTCCACCACTTTCGCTTCCTTGTGATCGCAGACGACGCCGATGATTTCGCCTGCGATTTCGCCTTTCACCGTCGCTTCATGAAGCGCTTCGGCATTCGAACCGCGGCCGGAGGCGAAAATCAAAATTTTCTTATTCATGGAAAAGTCCTCCGGTCACGACGACATCGTGCGGCCCTTCCTCGATATGTCCGATTTCGTAGACCGCTTCCCCGTTTCCTTTGAGAATTTTCTTCGCTTTTTCCGCATCTTCTTTTGCGAGAATAAGAAGCATCCCGATTCCGCAATTGAAAGTCCGATACATTTCCCGCGGTGCGACACCGCCCTCTTTCATAAGGAACGGGAAAATCGGAAGGAGCGGCCATGCGTCCGCATCGATGACGGCGCGCGTATGCTCCGGCAAGACACGCGGAATATTATCGTAGAAACCGCCGCCCGTGATGTGGACGAGTCCTTTTAAGGAAACATTGTCCATGACGGGAAGCACGACTTTCGGATAGAGGCGCGTCGGCGTCAAAAGCACTTCGCCCAAAGGTTTCTCCATATCGCCGTACGTTTCTTTCAAATCCAAATGATTGTCGGCCACAATGCGGCGCACGAGCGAATAACCGTTCGAATGGACGCCCGTCGACGGCAGACCCAAAATGACATCACCGGGCGCAATGGTTTCACCCGTGATCAGATTCTTTTTATCGACGATCCCGACGGCAAAACCTGCGATATCGTAATCACCCTTACTGTAGAAGCCGGC
>CAVHIJ010000064.1:1334-9188 GCA_963635945.1 bacterium
TACTGTAGAAACCGGCCATTTCCGCCGTTTCCCCGCCCAAAAGCGCGCAGCCCGATTCGATGCAGGCTTTCGCAACGCCGCCGACGATATCGGCCATGAGCTCGGGAAGGAGTTTCCCCGTCGCAATGTAATCGAGGAAAAAGAGCGGACGCGCGCCTTGCACGAGCACATCATTCACACTCATCGCGACGCAATCTTGCCCGACCGTATCATGAATACCCATATCGATCGCAAGGCGCAATTTCGTCCCGACGCCGTCGGTGCCGGAAACTAAAATCGGCTCTTCCATTTGGATATGCGCCAGTGAAAAGAGTCCGCCGAAACCGCCCAAATCGCCCAAGACACCTTCCGTATACGTCGCCTTCACGCGATCTTTAATCAGCTCGACTTCGCGCTCCCCGGCATCGATATCAACGCCCGCATCGGCATACGTGAGTCCTTTCTTTTGTTCTGTCATGGCGCCTCCTTTACTCTACACGCGCTTCCATACTTTCCGGAAGTTTTTCTTTATAATTCCCGTCGAAACAGGCAAAACAGAGATCTTTTTCCGGCAATTTCGAAATCGCCCCGGCAAGACCTTTCTGCGACAGGAAATGCAAACTGTCGGCGCCGATGATTTCGCAAATTTCCGCTTCGCTGTGCTTAGCCGCAATCAGCTGCTTACGCTCGGCCGTATCAATCCCGAAGAAACAGGGATATTTGACCGGCGGCGAAGAAATGAGAAGATGAATTTCTTTCGCGCCCGCCTGACGGAGAAGCCGAATGATAATTCCGCTCGTCGTCCCGCGGACAATCGAATCGTCGATCAGAATAATCCGTTTATCTTTCACATTGGCGGAAATGGGATTGAGTTTCATCCGCACGGCGCGCTCGCGTTGTTTCTGTCCCGGCTGAATAAAGGTGCGTCCCATGTATTTATTTTTCAAAAGGCCTTCCGCATACGGAATCCCCGACGCACGGGCATAGCCGAGCGCCGCCACGTTTCCGGAATCCGGCACGCTCATCACGACATCGCCGTCGCAATGTGTTTCTTCCCAGAGTGCGCGGCCCATATCAAGACGTGCTTCGTAAATGCTCTGCCCGTTCATGGTCGAATCGGGGCGTGCGAAATAAATGTATTCGAAAGAGCAAATCGCGCGCGTATGGGAAACGGCGGGTTCATACATCGTGCTCGCCACGCCGTCTTTCGTAATCGTCACGATTTCTCCCGGGAGCACGTCTCTCACAAATTCGGCGTCAATCGCGTCAAAAGCAACCGTTTCCGAAGCGAGGACGTATCCCGTTTCCGTCTTTCCGATGCAAAGCGGGCGATAGCCGAAAGGATCGCGCACGCCGTAAATGGCCGTATTGGAGCAGGCGACCAATGCATACGCGCCTCGGAGCATTCCCATGACTTCTTTCATTTTTTCTTCGACGGAAACTTTGCGGGAGCGCGCGATGAGTTTCACGATGACTTCCGTATCCATCGTCGTCTGGAAATCGGCGCCGTCCAAGAGCAAATCCCTGCGCAGCTTGGGCGTATTGATGAGATTGCCATTGTGCGCCAAGGCCAGCGGCCCTTCTTCGCATTCGACCTGGAGAGGCTGAATATTGCTCGGAATGGAAGAACCGGTCGTGCTGTAGCGGACGTGGCCGATCCCGATGTGGCCTTCGCACGGCGGCAAATCGCGGAAAACTTCCGTCACAAGACCCATTGCGCGCGTCGTTTCCATCACTTTACCGTCGGTGATTGTCATACCGGCGCTTTCCTGGCCTCGATGCTGCAATGAGAAAAGTCCGTAATACACTTCCGGTGCCGCTTGTCGCTCCGGATCCAAAATGCCGAATATCCCGCATTCTTCATGCGGTTTATCGTCGTAAACCGTAGTCGCTTTCGGAATCATTGTCGGATTCTCCCTTTAAAATTTCCGTCCGGTGAGGACTTCATAAGCTTCGATATATTTGCCGATGGTCTTATCGGTGATGTCCTGCGGAATGCTGTCACCCGGATGGGCATGCAGGTAATCGCGGACGAATTGTTTGTCGTAGGACGGCTGGCCGTGGCCCGCAACATATCCGGCAAGCGGCCAGAAACGGGAATTATCGGGTGTAAGCATTTCGTCGCCCAGGACGATTTCGCCTTTTTCGTTGAGACCGAATTCAAATTTCGTATCCGCAATAATGATGCCTTTTTCAAGCGCATACGCCGCGCACTTTTCGTAGAGGGCAAGCGTCAGGCGCGCAAGTTCGTCCATGTATTCTTTGCCTTTTCCCGGGAAGAATTTTTCGACCCAGGCGGCGCCTTCTTCGACGGAAATATTCATGTCGTGCTCGCCGATCGGCGCTTTGGTGGACGGTGTGAAAATCGGCTGCGGGAGTTTCTGGCATTCTTTGAGTCCTTCCGGCAGCGTAATGCCGCAAACTTTCCCCGTTTCCAAATAATTTTCCCAGCCGCTTCCCGTGATGTAGCCGCGGACGATGCATTCGACCGGAATCATATCCAGTTTTTTCGTCTTCATGCTGCGGCCGGCAAATTCCGCCGTGCGGAAAAATTCCGGCATGTCGGCCGTATCGATGGAAATCAGATGATTCGGTACGATATCTTTCGTGAAATCAAACCAAAATTCACTCATCCGGTTCAGGACTTCTCCCTTGCGCGGAATCGGATCCTCCAAAATTTTGTCGAATGCGGAAATGCGATCCGTGCACACCATCACCAGTGCGTCGCCGATATCGTACAATTCCCGCACCTTACCGGATTTAAAAGGTACATACTCTTTCATTCTGATTCCTCCCCTGAAATTATTATGAAACATATTTGTGAATAAGCTTTGTGCTACATTTCGATAAAGCTGACGGCTGACAGCTAGGGAACCACTGATTAAATCGAAGAATCTGATTTTGCGGCATATTTATACAATGCTGCGTCAAAGGATTCCTTAAATAGCTTACTATTCTCGTCATCCTTTTCCTTGCCTTGCATAAATATGCTTTTCGCAAAATCAGATAACGCTTTAATCAGCGCTTCCCTAGGAGCTTTATAGGTGCGCTGCGCGGCATTTTTATAATCGCTCGCGACCTCGCTCGCCGGCTCCGCCGGCATAAGACAGGATCGTCGCCGTCAGGCGACACCTGCGCCTCTTTCCTCTTCCCTCTTTACGCTTTACTCTTTCCCCAGCTCTTTCTGCAGCTTCTCATCTTTCTCATAAATCTGCCTTGCCTGGTCTTCGCGGAAATTATGATATTTTTCCGCAAGCACGCTATCGGAGAGCGCGCCGAGCTGGACGGCAAGGTACGCCGCGTTTTTCGCGCCGTCAATTGCCACCGTCGCGACCGGCATGCCCGAAGGCATTTGGACGATGGAAAGGAGAGCATCCATTCCGTCGAGATTCGCCGATGAGAGCGGAATGCCGATGACCGGTTTTTCGGTGAGACTTGCGACCACGCCGGGAAGCGCCGCCGCCATGCCCGCGCCCGCAATGAAGCAGGCCGCGCCTTTTTCTTCTTCGGCGGCCACGAAATCCGCCAGTTTCTTTGGCGTCCGATGTGCGGAAGCCAGCGCCGCATCGTACGTGACGCCGAATTCTTCCAGAACGCCGAATGCTTTTTTCATGACGGGAAGATCCGAGTCACTCCCCATGACAATCGCCACATGCATTTTTGTTTCCTCTTTTAAAACAACAAAAGCCGGCCGCATTGCCCGAAAGCGCCGCAGCCGGCTGTTTCCTCAGTCACCCAAGAAAACAAAACGAATCGCGATCAAAATCGCCAGAATATAGACAATCGGATGTACATCGCGGCCTTTGCCCGTGACGAGTTTCAAAACCGCATACGCGACGAAACCTCCGCAGATGCCGTTCGCAATGCTGTACGTGAAAGGCATGAGCACAATCGTCAGGAACGCCGGGAATACTTCCGTGAAATCACTGAAATCGATATCTTTCACACCTTCCAGCATAAGGGCGCCGACCAAAATCAAAACCTGAGATGTCGCCGTGCCCGGGATAAGCCCCATGACCGGCGCCAAAAGAAGCGAAAGCAGGAAAAGCACGCCGCAGGTCACTGCCGTGAGACCCGTGCGACCACCCGCACCGACGCCCGCCACCGATTCGACAAATGCCGTGATTGTGGAAGAGCCGAGGAGCGAACCGAAGGAAACGCCGCACGCATCGCAGAGAAGCGCCTTGCCCATACCGGGGAAATCTCCCGTTTTCGGATTGACGAGCCCTGCCTTCGTCGCCGCGCCGACCATCGTCCCCATCGAGTCGAATAATTCGACGAAAGTGAACGTGAAGACGATTGTCACAATCCCCATTTGGAAAGCGCCCGCGATATCCAAATCAAAGAACGCATTATTCGAGAAATCCGGCAAATGGAAGGGCGAGAAATTTTCCGGAATATGGGAAACGCCGACCGCATACGATACGACCGTCGTCACCAAAATACCGATGATAATTGCCCCGGGAGTATTGCGACTCATTAAAATCGCCGTGAAGAAAAGGCCGAAAATCGTGACCAAGTGCGCCGGATCCATCATGCTGCCGAGCCCGAAGACCGTATCATTGGAGCCCGCCGTATAATGCCCGCCGGCCGCCACGACATCTTTCAGCACATCCGGTCCCAAAGATAAAGTAACGGACATGAGACCGCTCATCTTGAGCCCGATGATGCAAATGAAAAGCCCGATCCCGACCGTGATCGCCGATTTCAAAGAATTCGGAATCCCTTCGATAATCATCTGGCGGATATGCGTCACCGTCAGCACGAAGAAAACAAGGCCGGAAATAAAAACAGCCCCCAACGCTGTCTGCCACGGCACCTGCATCCCGATGCATACGGTAAATGCATAAAATGCCAGGAGACCCACGCCCGGAGCCAAACAAATCGGATAATTGACAAAAACACCCATCGCGATTGTGACAAGGCCGCCACCCAAACACGTCGCGATAAAGACCGCATTCGGATCCATCCCCGCGGCGGAAAGTACACCCGGCGCTACAAATAAAATGTAGGCCATGGTGATGAACGTCGTGATGCCCGCCATAATCTCGGTCTTCACAGTCGTATTCCGCTCCGACAACGCAAATAATTTTTCCAACATTTGAAACTCAAAGACTCCTTCCGGGAAAAAATAATTTCGCGCCCGGTTTTTATTCCCGGAACGCCGACAATCATACATATTTATTATAAATTCCAAATGCAACTGCGTCAACGTAAAAAGAAAGAAGATTTTCTTACGAATTTTGCGAGAGAATCATTAAAAATTCCTCTTCCGTTTCCGCCCGCATAATCTCGCGACGAAGCGTCGTCGCGCCGTGGAGCCCGTGAAAATAGCGGCTCGCATGGGCGCGCATTTCGCGCACGGCAATGTATTCTCCTTTTTCGGCGCAAAGGGCGCGAAGATGCCGCGCGACCATCGCCATGCGCTCCTCACGATCGGGTTTCGGCACCGTTTCACCCGTTTCCAAATACGTATTAATCTCCTTGAAAATCCACGGATTTCCCCAGGCAGCGCGCCCGACGGCGACTCCCGCGCAGCCGGTTTCTTCCATGAGGCGCGCAGCCGTCGGGCCGTCCGTCACGTCTCCGTTTCCGAAAACGGGAATGGAAACGGCTTCTACGACACGGCGAATTTCTCCCCAATCAGCCGTGCCCGCATAGAAATCTTCGCGCGTCCTGCCGTGGACGGTGATTGCCGCAGCTCCCGCTTCTTCGCAGGCTTTGGCAAGCACGGTCGCGCAAATCGTTTCCCGGCTCCAGCCGAGACGCATTTTGACGGTGATGGGGACGGAAACGGCCGCCGCCGTCGCATGAACAATTTCGGCCGCAAGCGGAATATTTCTCATGAGCGCCGATCCGTCTCCGTTTTTTACGACTTTTTGCATCGGACATCCCATATTAATATCGATGATGTCGGCACCGGCGGCTTCTGCAATTTTTGCCGCTTCCGCCATAATCTGCGGATCATTTCCGAAAAGCTGGAGCGCCACCGGATGCTCGCCGGGGTCGATTTTCAAAAGTTCGCCCGTTTTTTCGTTTTGATAATGGAGCCCGCGCGACGACACCATTTCCGTCGTCGTCATCGCCGCGCCCATCTCCCGCGCAATCACGCGATACGCCAAATCGCTCACCCCGGCCATCGGCGCCAGCACGCAATAGCCGGAAAGCGCTGTATTTCCGATTTTGGGAAACATAATGTGTGTACTCCTTATTCAAGATTTACTTTTTGCTCCATGAGTGCCGAGGCTGTGAGCCGTGGGCTATGGGCCGTGCGCTTTAATATGTACGCTGCGCGGCATTTTTATAATCGCTCGCGACCCTCGCTCGCCGCCTCCGACGGCATAAAACAAATTCGTCGCCGCAGGCGACACCGCTTAAAGCTCATAGCCCATACCTTTCGCACAAATGTCGCACAAAGCCATGCGCCGAAAAGGGCTCAATCCATCTATCGCACTCTCTCCGTCTCTCCCGTCACCGCGTCCGTGAGATAAATAGGATCCATCTCCACGTGCCCTTTGCGAATTGTAAGAGCATCCGTCGTGACATCGCCCAATGCAAGCCGAATCACGACATCGCGGAAAGAGAGTACGCCGCTTCTTCTATCGAAGACTCCGGAAATACTCTTGAAGGGCAATACACTGTAATGCCCCTCTCCGGTATAGAACATGCCGTCGATGACCTGTCCCTCCCGCGTGCCGGAAATCGTCATTTTCAAATTCACATTGACGCCGAGTTTCTTATCATGCGCCGCGATGCCGCCGTCCAAATCATGGCCGTAAATATGCGCCGTATACGTTTTTTCATTCAAATTGAACGTGCCGTCCGCCACGACATGCCCGGCAAACGCTTCGGCCGTCACGGGATCCGCTTTCAGAATCCCTTCGCGATACATGAGATCCCCCTTCACATCCGTGAACGTAATTCCCGGAAATTCCAATTTTTCCGCCGACAAATCCCCGTCCAATATCGGCTCCTCCAGCGGTCCGAAAATACGGGCATTCAGCGTCACCGGATCGGCGATATCGACCCCGACGCCAAGCGACGACGGTTTACAGTTTCCGATAAATAAAATCATTTCGAATTGCGGCTCCGGCGCATCGAGATTCAACGTGCCGTTGATGCGAAGCTCCTTGGCTGCGCAACTTCCGAGAAACGGCCCGGCCGAAAAATCAAGCCGCAAATCTTTTTTCGTATTCATCCGCATATCGGCATGCACATGCGCCACGAGGAAATGGCGATCCGGCGTATCGACTTCGACCGTGCAATTCACCAATTTCAAATCACAATCCAAATGACGATTCGCATTCTCGCCGCGGATGCGGATCGGATTTCCCCGTCCGTCCGTCTGCGCTTTTTTGAGATCGACGGGGCGCATGTCCTCATTGAAAAACACGTGCAAATACGCCCCCCGAATTTCCGCTTCCTCCAGTGTCGCCGTACCGATACGGCGCATCACGACATCCCACAATTTCACGCGAAAAGATCCTTCCGGAATACTGGCGAGAAGCGTACCGTCATCCCGTTTCCAAATCAGATTTTTGAAGTAAACGCGGCCTAGGAAATTCGCGGAAATTTCTTCCACGGTGACATGCCCCGGAAACAATTGCCGATGCTCGGCGACCGCATTGAAAATCTGCGCCGAGCCGAGGGACAAAAACCAGCAAAACGCATAAAAGGAAATGACGGCCGCCATGGTACCGACAGGAAAAATCCACCAACGTTTTTTTCGATTCCGAAACCAATCTTTCATGCCGTCCCTCCTTTCTACGCGTTTCATTTTTTCTCATTTTTCCATTTTAACATACGGGAAAAGTACAAAGTGCATAGTACATAGAAAATAGGTGTCACTTCGCGATGAATCCTGTTTTATGCCGG
>CAVHIJ010000065.1:0-5101 GCA_963635945.1 bacterium
TGTTTTCATTGATTACATTCCCGGAAAGTGTCATATCTTTCCCGGAGGAAATTGTACCGACTTTTGTCTCTTGTACTTGTTTTTCGGATGTATGCGTGACGGTGCGAATAATGGTATAGTCTTCGATACAATATTTTTTGGCAGCCTCACTTGAATTAGCGCCTTTATTATGGTAAGCCCCATCACAATCGGTCAATTCGGAGAACTCGCTTTCCTTAAAAGCTTGTCCTTTTTCCGGATGTCCGTTCTCGTCAATACGAATAAGATTCGGATTGGTAACCTGGCTTATCCATACACGTTCCGCCGAGAATGCTTCATTTTCGTTGGTTATCGCAGGAGCCGTGAGAGCCACACTCCCTTGTGCTTTAACGTCCGCTCCTTGATTCGTGATGGCTTTAGTTTCGAAAATCGACAAATTGCCGCCCGCATACAAGAGAGACGATGCTGTATTGAGCAGGGTATCGCCGGTGACAGTCAGATTGTTTCTTGCCGCAATAGTCGCGGATTTTACATTTCCCATTTCGGCAAGAATCACATCCACGGCTTCTTTGGATTTGGCGTAGGCTTGCCGCTTTTCTTCGATGGTTGCAAAATATGTTTCTTTTTGCGCATCCGAAGTAAATGCCGTCACATCGACCGCATAGGCGTCATCAAGTTCTTTTTCTTTCTGTCGAAGTTCTTTTACGGCGACGGCCAGTTTTTCTTCGAGATCCTTATCTTTTCTGTTTTCCGATATCTTGGCGGAAACGGTGATATCTTCTCCGTAAATTCTTCCGGTAGCGATATTTTTCAATGTATCCGTCGTGATTTCATTTCCTTGATCCGCACTGATGAGTCCGCGATTGGTAAGCGATGCCGATGTGATAGAGATATTTCCGCCGTTGATTTCGCCGTTTTCTGTATTATATATATTTTCGGCACTCAGCGTAAGTGCGCCTTTGGCTTCCAGCTTTTTCACATTGGTCAGATCGCCTTTGGTGGAAAAGGTAAAATCTCCGTCTGCCTGGGTAATACCGTAATTTTCTTCCGCGCTTTCATTGGAGATATCTTTTTCGGTCGTGATGGATAAATTATTTCCGGCAACCAGTTTCCCGTCAAGCTGAATTTCTTTTGCGGTAATGGTTTCGTTTTGCCCCGCCGTAATAGTGCCGCGTGTATTTCGCACGGCATCGGAAGAAACGGAAATATCTCCGTTCCCGGCAATTTGTCCTTGCATGTTATGCAGTGCATCCGATACGGAAACTTCGGCATTGCCGTAAGCCGTTACTTTTCCGTCGGTATTATTCAGTGTTTTCCCTCGGATGGAAAGATTATTTCCCGAAGCAATGTTTCCGTTTTCATTATTCGTATGATCGGCATGAATGATTACTTTTCCGTTGGCAAGAATTTCGGCAGATTCGTTATCCAGTGTCTTTTCATCTTGTCCGGATACGGTGACGGTCAAATCTTTTACGGAAGCAATCGTCTCGGTATTTTTCACCTGCTCGGCTGTGATATTCATGTTTCCTTCACTGCCGATAATATTTGTATTGGTCAGCTTTCCGTCTGCACGAAGTTCCAAATTCCCGGAAGCCGCCATAATCCCCGTATTTCGGATATCTTCCGCATGAATGCTCATGTCTTCGGTGCTGTGAGTGGTCCCCGCATGGTACAGGTTTCCTTGATTGTCCAGCACTAAATTCCGACTTTCGATGGCTCCTTTTATGTCTATCGGGAGCCCTTTTTCGTTTCCGATGATAAAAATACGACCGGCATACATCCCGCCCAATTCTTTCACGTCAATAGCAATTTCCGGTTTCTTGCCTTTGCCTTCTATGGCTATGGCTTCCCCGGTATCGGCATTTATCACATTGGCACCGGTTGTGATTTTTACCGTATTTCCCCATATGGCAGCTTGGATTTCCGCGGCTCGGGTGTAAAGTTCCAATACATCCGCGTCTTTACCGTTGAGACCGTTTCCTGTGATAAGAATGGTCGCATCATTTTCTATGCGAAGATCTTTTAAGCGTTCGTTTCCGTCATATTCCGGCGTGCCGGTGGTCAATATGGCACGAGCGGTATTGATGAATCCGCCGCCGTTTACGGTAATCCCATTCGGATTGGCGATAATGACATCCGCTTTATTACCGGCCACTTCAAGGAAACCGTTCATGGCGGTGGGATTGGCACTTGTAACTTGGTTCACGATAATTTTCGCCGGGCCTTGTGCCATATTCGCATTACCTTGTACGTATCCGGCAAGCTGTGTCTGCGATAAAGTATAGGAATTATTTAAAACGGCGCCTTTTTCGGGCACGTTAAAGCGTTCATAATCGTTCCGGGATACACCGCCGGCAGAGGGGGCCGCAATATTGACAAGCGGTATTCCATTCGCCGTTTCTTGTACCAAAGGCCGGCGGCTTCCCGGTGCTTGGGTATCCGGCAGAATCGGAGCTTCGGCTATGGCAAATGGATTCGACAGGAATACCCCCGCCAAAAGAAGGCTTATCATTTTTGCGTTTAATCTATTTCTATGATTGGTTTTCTTGCTTTTCATCTTGTATAACGCTTCCTTCATTCTGTTTCCGAATTCCATTTCCCGGATTTAAAATCTGTATGTAACGACAAATCCAAACGGCCACCGACTTGTGTGATATCCTTCCGGTTTGTACAATGCTCGGCTGATAAAGATGTCATAGGAAATACCGGAGGAAAATGTACCCCGCATCCCGACAGCGGTACCGGCAACGGTTCGTCCGTTCAGTGTCTCCGTACCGGGACCGTACACGGTTCCGATATCAAGCCCGAAATATACCTCACTGTGCAATGACGGCAGGGTACTTGCCAGCTCGTTTCGAAGATACCAACCACTCTCTCCCATTAATGTGGTTTCTCCGTCAAATCCTCTCACGGTATACCGATTTCCGATGCTCAGCATATCTACACCGTAAAGCCGATCTCCTCCGATATTCCATTGTCCGTGAAAAGAAGAAGAAAAAGAAGCCGGGCGGTTCCCCATGGTGAAAGGCTGCTGCCAATCTATATCGAAGAGCCACATTTGGTATCTTGTCTTCGGCGCATCCGGATATTCGTTTTCTTTCTGAGCTCCAAACCAGCCGGTACCTTTTTTGTATGCGACGCGAATATACAATGTGTTTTTTCCGCAATAAATTCTGTCATTGAAACCGATTTCCAACGCCGATGTATTCATACCTTGCACGGGTATTTCCACGTCATTAATGAAATATTGGGAATCGCGTTTAATCCCGGTGATGTCTATCGATTTCCTTTCCGTACGTGTTCGTGAAATCATGTGTTCTATACTCACGCGCGTGGTTTCCGATTTCCCCGAGCTTGTAAAAGAATACGGCTTAGACGGAACCAGCTGATTATATCTGTTGATATTGTGGCTGACGGTCAATCTGTTTTTCCCATGAGGAATTGTATAGGTGAAACTTTGACTGCGCGTTCCTTCTTCACTCCAATTGCGCCCGGTATCCAATGTGTTGGAAATAAAAAACACGTCATTTGCATTGAAAACTCTGTCAAATCCCAGTGCCAAAGTCACTTGATTTTTACCGGTTTCTTTCACTCCCGAATTATCTGCGGAAAGACGACCGTGTACTTGTTTCCCACTCCCGATAGTAAGTTCCAAATCCGAAAATTCCGGTGTGCCGGTCGGAAGAATTTTCATGGATACATCAAGAGACGGTACACGTTTCATATTTTCCAATCCTTCTTCCAGCATTCGGATATTCAAAAGATCGCCTTCTCGGATGGGAAACGCATTTTTCCACGGGAGTTCTTTGCTACCTTCCGCATATACGACATGCCGAAGTTTTCCGGGGACGCAATGAAGCCGCAAAATCCCATTTCTTATATTCTGCTCGGGAATCACGATTTCGCTTGTCACATATCCTTTGTCTTGTAATTTCCGGTTCAGCTTTTGTACCAATTCTTCAATATCCGATAAATTTAATGTTTTATTTTCGTAAGAAAAAATCATCTCCGTCAAGAAATCCAATTCTTCCGGCACAGTATCCAATGAAATTTCTTTCACTAAAAAAGCAGCCGACGAAAGGGAGACTTGATGTGTCTCCTTTTTATCGACTGCATTTTCTGTTTGTATGCGGGGTGAACTGTCTCTATCCTGTTTCCGCTGCGCAATTTCTTTCACCCGTTGCAGTTGTTCCTGCTCAATAAAAGGCTGATTGGCCGCCGAAACATAGGGAAGCAAAGAAATCAATGTCAAATACAACATCGGAAAAAGATACCGAAATTTCAAGTGAATCACCCTTTCATCTCTTTCTCTCCGTATATTGTATTATGCTCGATAAATTATGTCAAATCTTTACATCACCAACCGAGAGTTTTCTGTGCACAAAAAAGGCCGGGGCAAAATGCGCCATACATTTTGTCTCGGCCGATTTCATTTTATTGTGCGGCAGCCGTTTCTCCGTTTCTCGTCAGGAGCGGCGGTTTGCCTTCCGTGATGCATTCTTTCGTCACGCGGCAGGCCGTGACATCTTTCATGCCCGGCACTTCGTACATGACATTTTGCATCGCTTTTTCGATAATGGCGCGAAGACCGCGGGCGCCGGTGTTTCTTTCAATCGCCATTTTCGCGATGGCCGCAATGGCATCTTCATCGAAAGAAAGATCGACGTGATCCATTTCGAGCAATTTCTTATATTGTTTCACAAGTGCGTTCTTCGGTTCCTGCAGAATGCGGACGAGCGCTTCTTCGTCGAGCGGATGGAGTGTCACGACGACGGGAAGACGTCCGATGAATTCGGGGATAAGGCCGAATTTCAGCAAATCTTCCGGCTGTACTTTCTGCAGAATTTCGCCCATACGTTTCTCTTCTTTGCGGACGATTTCCGAGCCGAAACCGATGGTGGATTTCCGCGTGCGGTTTTCAATGACGCGATCGATGCCGTCGAAGGCGCCGCCGCAGATGAAGAGAATATTCGTCGTATCGATTTGAATCATTTCCTGATTCGGATGCTTGCGCCCGCCCTGCGGAGGAACGGAAGCGACCGTGCCTTCCAGAATTTTCAGAAGTGCCTGCTGCACCCCTTCACCGGACACGTCGCGCGTGATGGACGGATTGTCCGATTTG
>CAVHIJ010000065.1:5111-9056 GCA_963635945.1 bacterium
ACTCCGACGGGCAATCTTGTCGATTTCATCGATGTAAATGATGCCGCGCTCCGCTTTTTCGATATCGTAATCGGCCGCCTGAATGAGGCGAAGCAGAATGTTTTCCACATCTTCGCCGACATACCCGGCTTCGGTGAGGCTCGTCGCATCCGCAATAGCAAAGGGCACATTGAGGAAACGAGCCAACGTCTGCGCTAAAAGCGTTTTCCCGCTCCCGGTCGGTCCCAAAAGCACGATATTCGATTTCGAAAGCTCGACATCGCCGCCGGCGTCCTCGCTCATAATACGTTTGTAATGATTGTACACGGCGACGGAGAGTGCGATTTTCGCATCATCCTGCCCGATGACGTATTCATCGAGATGGGCTTTGACTTCCGACGGTACGGGAAGGCGGAAACCGGCTTCTTCTTTTTTCAGCGGATTGTGCCGCATTTCCTCGCGCAAAATATTCCGGCAGACTTCCACGCATTCATTGCAAATGTAAATGCCCGGGCCCGCGATGAGTTTCACTTCGTCGCCGCCGCGTCCGCAAAAGCTGCAGACGGGCGTGTTTTTTCCGTCCTTAATCGCCACGGCTCCTCCTTATTTCTTCTCGGAAAGTTCGTTTCTCGTCAAAATTTTATCTATCAATCCGTATTTCAAAGCCTGCTCGGCGGTCATGAAATTATCGCGCTCGGTATCGCGAGCGATGGTTTTCAAAGTCTGCCCGCTGTGTTTGGCGAGGATGCCGTTCAGCTCTTCACGCAAGCGCAGAATTTCGCGCGCATGAATTTCGATTTCCGTCGCCTGCCCCTGCACACCGCCCAGCGGCTGATGAATCATGACATTGGCATGCGGCAGCGCATAGCGTTTCCCCGTCGCACCGCTCGTCAAAAGGACGGCCGCCATACTCGCGCAGGAACCGATACAAATGGTGGAAACATCCGGTCGGATGTATTGCATCGTATCGTAAATCGCCATCCCGGCCGTCACGACGCCGCCGGGGCTGTTGATATACAAATGAATGTCCTTGTCCGGATTTTCCGCTTCCAAAAACAGAAGCTGCGCAATGACGACATTGGCGGAATGATCGTCGATCGGACCGTCCAGAAAAATGATGCGGTCTTTCAAAAGACGCGAATAAATATCATAGGAGCGCTCGCCGCGTGCGGTCTGCTCCACAACGATCGGTACGTAAGCCATCGTCTCACTCCTTCCCGATAAAGAAAACCGCTGCCCTGCCCCATAAGAGAGCAGGCTCGGCAGCGGTTTTATCCTTGAAACGATTATTCGGCGTCGCCCTTGGCTTCTTCAGCCGGAGCTTCTTCGACCGGAGCTTCCGCAGCTTCATCCTTCACCGCTTCTTCTCTCTTGGCCGCGCCGTAAATATAAGCTGCCGCCTTCTTGCGCGTGACGGAAGCAATCAGCATATTCACCCGGTTTTCCTGGCGGATAATCTTTACGACATCCTTGGGATCCGCGCCGAACTGATGTGCCATGCTGTACACTTCCATATTAAGATCCCGGTCGGTGACCTTGAGATCTTCGGCTTTCGCAATCGCCGCGAGAACCAGCCCCTGGCGGACCGTTTCCTCGGCCGCTTCACGGTAATCCTTGCGCAGATCTTCGATACCCTTGCCGATTGCTTTCAGGTAATCGTCGAAATTGCCTTCACCCGCTTCGATATTGAGCTTCATTTCCTCAATCATTTCATCGATTCTGGCATCCGTCATTTCCGCCGGAATATCGACCTTCGCATTGGCGACCGCCATGTCGACCAGCGCATTGTGATACGCTTCTTCGGCGCTCTGGAGTGCGCGGAGCTGCATCTGCTGCTTCAGGCTGTTTTTGAGTTCTTCCAACGTGTCGAATTTGGAAACGGATTTCGCAAATTCATCATTCATTTCCGGTACGACTTTGCGTTTTACGTCATTGATATGCGTATCAAATTCCGCTTCCTTGCCCGCCAAATCTTTTACGAAATAATCTTCCGGGAATTTTACGGAAATTTTCACATCTTCGCCCGCCGCATGACCGATGAGCTGATCTTCGAAACCGGGAATGAAAGATTCCGAACCGATTTCGAGCGGATACGTCTTTCCTTCGCCGCCGGCAAACGCTTCACCGTCCACCGTGCCTTTGAAATCGATAATCGCATAATCGCCCTTTGCCAGCTTAGCGCCTTCTTCGGCGACTTCGAGACGTGCATTCTGCGCCGCCGCCTGCGTGAGCTGTGCCATGACTTCTTCATCGGAAATTTCCGGATGTTCATGCGGAGCTTCGAGACCTTTATACTGCCCCAGCGTCACTTCCGGTTCCTTGACGAAAGTCGCTTCATAGACAGCGCCTTCCTCTTCGGAGAATTTCAGAGTATTCACTTCCGGCTGCGTGACCGGGACAAGATTTTCATCGGCAATCGCGCGATAGAGTGTGTCATTGGCGACAATTCTCTCCGCTTCGTCGGCGACGCCTTCCTTGCCGATATACATTTCCAAAATTTTCCGCGGCGCTTTGCCCTTGCGGAAACCTTTCAGATTGATTTTTCCGGAAATATCGGAAACAGCGCGTTTGAAACCTTTCTGTACTTCGGCCGCTTCCACTTCGACCGTCAGTTTCACTTTGTGCTGATCGAGCGCTTCCACTTTGACATTCATCTAAATGATTCCTCCTTCAACCTTTCAAAGCTCGGATTTCATTTCTCCGAAAGCTTCTGTATCGATTCTTTTCTTCGAATACAAATTGCACAAAGTATTTTAACATATTTACGGAAAAAGTACAAATGTTTCGCTATTCGTTGATGCGCCGGTGCGTTGATGCGTTAATGCGTGGCGGATGCGCTTCGCGCATATTCTCATTTTATGCCGCCGAAGGCGGCGAGCGAGGTCTGCGAGCGATTACAACATAATGCCCGCCGCAGGCGTACCTCTTAAAGCTCATAGCCCACAACTCATAGCTCATAGCCTTCTCGAAACGATACGCAAAAAGGCCGTAATAAAATACGAATGCATTTTGTCACAGCCTCTTTTTCGTTTATGTGGTTTAAATTACTTTCGCCCGATCCAGTACCGATTTCGGAATTTGGATGCCCAGAATCTCCGCTTCCGCCTTATTGATATAAAGCGTGGAGGATTTCGCCGTTTCCACCGGCAGATCCTTCACTTTTTTCTTGCCTTCCAGAATATCGGCGGCCATCTGTCCCGCCTGGTATCCGATATCATAGTAACTGATGGATTCACTTGCGAGCACGCCGTTCTCCACGTGGCCGACTTCCGCGCCGTAGACCGGAATTTTCGCCGCATTCGCCACACCCATCAGCGTCGGAATAGCACTGGCGACTACATTATCCGTCGGGACGTAAATCGCATCCACATCACCTGCAAACGCTTCGGCGATCTGCTGGATATCATTGATGGAATTCACCGTGCGTTCGATGACCGTGATGCCGTACGGTTCGCAAATTTTCTTGAGCTCTTCCGCCTGGATGACCGAATTAATTTCACTCGAATTGTAAATCATCCCGATGCGCTTCACATTCGGCTGTATTTCCCGAATGAGCGCGACCTCTTTATCCGTCGGGCCGCGATCGCTCGTCCCGGTGACATTCGCATCCGGTGCCGCTTCCGATTTCATGAGCTTGGCCGTCTCATAATTTGTGACCGCCGTGCAAATAATCGGAAT
Organism: bacterium; assembly: GCA_963635945.1. Classification (GTDB taxonomy): domain Bacteria; phylum Bacillota; class Negativicutes; order Veillonellales; family Dialisteraceae; genus UBA1822. The sequence goes on from CAVHIJ010000065.1 coordinate 8,769, forward strand.
TTCGGGGGTGGCATTGGCCATCGCCTGCGCCGCCGGCGTCGAAATCGCACCGATCAATTTATATTTTCCGGAAACGAAACGATTCGCGATCGAGCGCAAATTGGACTGATCGCCCTGCGCATTCTGCTGATCGATTTCGATTTTCCCGGACAGGCCGCGATCTTCGAGCGCTTTTACGAAACCTTTATTCGCCGAATCCAACGCCGGATGCTGCACAATCTGCACCATCCCGATTTTCATTTTGCCGCTGTCGGATGCACCGCCGCAACCGGTAAGCGCCCCCACGAC
>CAVHIJ010000066.1:0-3801 GCA_963635945.1 bacterium
ACCCCTCAGTCAGTCACTGCGTGCCTGACAGCTCCCCTTTCAGGGGAGCCGAGACATATAAACCTTCTCGTCAAATCTTCACTTGGGAGCGCCTCGTGGGAGCGATGACGGAAAATTGACGCGAAACTTAAAATATCTGCTTCGAAAGCCGAGCGACGTAAGATTGCCCGACCGTTATAAATTTGCCGATGCCGCATGTATCGCGCGGCAGGCGCGCCATACCGCATAGCGGGATAAAAGCGATAGCGTTCTCCCGCACAAGCGGGAGCTTCGCTCCGCAGGAGCGAAATCCTGCGAAGCAGGATAAACAGCATGAGTTAAAAATTTTTACATGAAAAAATAAAATCCGAAAAAGGTGAAATATGAGTTTATCGATCCGCGGCCATTTGGCCGCACTCCTCACCGTCTTCATCTGGGGCGCGACCTTCGTTTCCACAAAAGTTCTGCTCGCGGGCATCCCGCCTGTCGAGATTCTCGTCTACCGCTTCGTCATCGGATATTTGGCGTTGTGGGTGATGGCGCCGCGCTGCCTTCCGCGGCGTGCGTGGCGCGAAGAAGCGGTTTTTGCCGCCGCGGGACTTACCGGCGTTTCCCTGTATTTTCTTTTGGAAAACATCGCCCTCATGTATTCCATGGCTTCGAATGTCTGCATTACCGTCTCGACGGCGCCGCTTTTTATCGCGCTTTTGGCGCCTTTCTTTACGCATGGGGCGGAAACTGTCCCGCGCCGTTTCTACCTCGGTTTCGTCGTCGCATTGATCGGGATCGCCATCATCACGCTGTCCGGAAGTGAGCTGTCCTTTTCGCCGCTCGGTGATTTTTTGGCGCTTCTGGCCGCCGTCGTCTGGGCCGTGTACTCGCATTTGCTGCGGCGGATTTTTTCACTTGGCGATCCGATGCTCCTTTCCACCCGCCGCATTTTCGCCTACGGAATTCTTTTCATGATTCCCGCGCTGCTGTGGGAAGGCGGCGCGGCGCATTTATCTGCCGTGACCGATTTTGTGTATTTGGGAAACCTCCTTTTTCTGGGTCTCGGCGCCAGTGCCGGATGCTTTGCGTCGTGGAGTTATGCGGTGAATATCATGGGACCGGTGAAAACGGGCGCCTATATTTATGCGCAGCCCGTCATCACGGCAATTCTGGCTGTCTTCATTTTGAATGAACCGGTGACGGTGCTCTCGGCCTGCGGCATGGGGCTTACGATTTTGGGACTTGTGTTGTCCCAATGAATGGCGTGGATGCGAGAAGCGTTGATGCGTTGATGCGTGGATGCGAGATACAGGTGTGCGCTTTCGGCGCACATTTTTTATTGCCGCACGCAGCGCAAGCGAGCGCAGCGAGCGATTACAACAGGAATCGTCGCGAAGCGACATCTCTTAAAGTCGTCGGCCGTCGGCAGAGGACCACATCCGAGCGCGCCTCTGCACTTTGCACTTTGCACTTTCCCTCTTGTTTCCCTTTCTCATCAAAATTTAGTATAATAGGAGTTACCAAAAGAATCGGCCGCCCGGGACGGGCGAAGGAGGAAATTATGCTGGATGAAATTTGGGTCTGGAAGAAGAATGAAAAATTCTACTTGGGACTCGTCGCCTTGACACTTGCGGCACTGGCTTGCCAAAATTGGGTATTCGGGCTGCTGCTTGCCATTGTCGACCTGGCCATCATCCTCTTCATCAAGAAAAAAGGGTACGAGCAGGAGCTGCGGCTCATGCGTTATTTGGACGGACTCTCCCAGGGCGTCGAAGCCGGGACGACGTATGCCGTGAAAAATTTGCCGCTCGGCATCGCCATGATGGACGAGAAGCGCCATGTCATCTGGGCGAATGACGTCTTCCGCGATTGGGCGGATGCGGAAAACGAAGAGGACATGGAGCTCGATAAACTTCTCCCCGGCTCGCATCCGTCGCGCCTTTGGGGGAAATCCGGATGGTTCGATTGCAAAAAGGAAACGATGTTCTTCCGTATTTTCTACAAATACATTGAGCCGACGGAGGAGACGGGGCAACCTTTCATGCTCTTCTACCTCATGGATCGGACCGATGTGGAGGAAACGTTGGAAGCGTGTGCCGAAGCGATGCCCGTCTTCTGCCTCATCCGCATTGACAATCTCTCCGAAGTCGTCGCCAACATGACCGATCTCGAAAAATCCAATTTGCTTTCCGACGTCGATGAATGCATTTTGGGCGAATTTTCCGAGATGGACGGTTTCATTAAGCAGTACGGCACCGCCGATTTCGTGGCTTTCATTTCCAATGCGTCGCTCAAAAATCTTGTAGCCCGCAATTTCGATATCCTGGACAAAGTGCATGAGATTCGCACCGTGAATCGCATTCCCGTCACATTGTCGCTGGGCATCGTAAAGAGTGAGGAACCCTTTGCCCGTCAGGCGGAAGAAGCGCAGGCGGCGCTGGATTTGGCGCTGGGGCGCGGCGGGGACCAGGCCGTCGTCCGCATCGGCGAAAATGTGAAAGTATACGGCGGCAAGACCCAGGCGACGGGAAGCGTCACACGCGTCCGCGTCCGTGTCATCGCACATGCGCTTCGGGAAACGATCGAAGAATCCGACCGCGTCCTCATTATGGGCCATGCGCACGAAGATTACGATTCGCTGGGCTCGGCGATGGGGATTGCGCACCTGGCCGCCATGTCCGGTAAGAAAGTAAATGTCGTCGTTTCCAAATATGATGAAACGTCGCGCAAAATGCGCAAAGCCGTCTCCGATACGCCCGGCATGGAAAATCTCCTCATCCGCGAAGACGACGCCGTCGATCTCATGACGGACAAGACACTCGTTTTCATCTGCGATACGCATATTCCCGAAATGGTCGCCGCGCCCAAGGTCCTCGCCGAAGCGAAACGCCGCGTCATCATCGATCATCATCGCCGCGCCGCGTCCATCGTTTCCAATACCCTTTTGAATTACATGGAGCCCTCCGCTTCCTCGGCCTCCGAGCTGGTGACCGAGCTCATCCAATATTACGGAAAAGATACGGAAATGCCGCAAGTTACGGCGTCCTGCCTCTATGCCGGCATGGTTGTCGATACGAAAAATTTCTTTGTGCAGACGGGCATCCGCACCTTCGATGCCGCCAGTTTCCTTCGCCGGAGCGGCGCCGATACCGCGCTCGTCCGCGGACTTTTCGTCCTCGATATCGATACCGTCCGCATCAAAGCCGAAGTCATGTCGCACATGCGGATTTTGGACGGTACAATTGCGATTGCCGAAGTCACCGAAAATACGGACCAGGCGCAAATCCTGGCCGGGAAAATCGCCGATGACCTCATCGCCGTCGAAGGCATCCGCACGAGCATCCTCTATTATCCGCTCGAGAAGCAGCGCATCGGCATTTCCGCCCGAAGCGATGGCAGCGTGAATGTTCAGCGTGTGATGGAAACCGTCGGCGGCGGCGGGCACATGACCGTTTCCGGCGCGCAAATCAAAGAAGACGAAAAAGAGGAAGCCGAAGAAAAAATCATAGCCGCCATCCGCGCGCAAATGGTATAATGAAGGAAATCGGGAACCCGGTTCCTTTCGATTTAATAAAAGGAGCGTATACATTATGAAAGTCGTACTTACACAGGATGTCAAAAATTTGGGGAAACGCGGCGACGTGATCGAAGTGAAAGACGGTTACGGGCGCAATGTCATCATTAAAAAAGGTCTCGGCGTCGAAGGCACCGCGGCGAATTTGAATACGGCCGCGCAGCGTAAAGAATCCAAGGAATTCAAATCCAAAGTGGCCGCCGACGAAGCCGCCGTCATGGCCGCGCAGCTCAAAAAAGTGAAAGCGGAAATCACCG
>CAVHIJ010000066.1:3811-8946 GCA_963635945.1 bacterium
CAAAGCCCCCGGCGATTATGAAATCGAAGTTTGGGTCCATCCGCAAGTCACCGCGACGATCTCGCTTTCCGTTATGGCAGAGAAGTGAGATAAAAGACGGTCAGACGAAAGACGAAAGACGGGTGCTCGGCTGCGGTCCTCGGGGGCGGCTTATAGCTGACGGCTTACGGCTTTAAGAGGTGTCGCTTCGCGACGATTCCTGTTTTACATGTGATTTTGACGGAGGTGCGGGATGAAAAAGATTTTGACCATATCGGCGTTGCTGCTTGCGGGCGCGTTTCTTTGTTCCGCGGTCCACGCCGCCGGTCCCGTTAATCGGGACGGATATTTCAAAGGCATCCGCCTCGCAGGCCGCGTGAAAGTCGTGACATCCTTTCCGGACATCAAAGTCCAGGTCGTGAATTCATTTCCGGATTTGCGCGTAAAAGCGGTGGAAGCATTTCCGGATGATATCGGAGAGTGGCAATTTGTGGAATACGGCGAAGATTTCACCATCCAATACGTGAATTCTTTCCCGGATATCAAAATTAAATTCGTACAAAGTTTCCCGGGTGTGGAATAAAATTTTTGGGTATAAAAGTCGTGAAACATGGCGTTTCACGGCTTTTTTGATTGAGAATCGGCAATTCGGGTGTCGTCTTGCGGCGATTCTTGTCGGAAAAGATATGAGATATGAGGGCAGGATGCGCTGTGCGCCACCCTCTTTCAAAAGAGGGTCGGACTTGTGTCGCCTGCGGCGATGAATCTTGTTGTAATCGGCGCGGAGCGCCTCGTCGGCGCCGCAGGCGCCATCCCGCGTAGCGGGATAACTTTTTCATTCTATGAGTGCACGCGGAATAAGCGTACACTTTTTTCGTCTCATGCATGATTAAAAAGCACTTTTATGGGGATGACAGGCAAAATTGGCATATGTTTTTGGTATTTAAAAATGTGCTGTTTTGTGGTATAGTATGTAAGGATAGCTAATATGATTTTTGCCTATGGCGAAATCTATGACGGGCACGGGATGTTTCCTAAAATGTCCCCGGTGCCGGCCGATTTTTTACAAAGAGGTGTAATTATGGCTTACAATCCTTATGAAAACATGCTTCATGTCCTCGACAAGGCGGCGGAAAAGCTCGGTATTTCCAGAAACGAATATGAATTTGTCCGTTATCCGGAGCGTGAGCTCACCGTTTCTCTCCCGATTGTGATGGATGATGGGCATGTGGAAGTTTTCTCCGGGTATCGTGTGCAGCATTCTACGGCTCGCGGCGCGGCGAAGGGCGGCATTCGTTTCCATCCGGCTTCGGATGAGAATGAAGTGAAGGCTCTGGCGGCTTGGATGACGATTAAGAATGCGATCGGAAACATTCCGTACGGCGGTGCCAAGGGCGGCATTAAAGTCGATCCGCATAAGCTTTCCCAGCGTGAGTTGCAGCGTCTCACCCGTACGTACATCCGTCGTATCGCTCCGTTTATCGGACCCGATAAGGATGTACCGGCACCGGATGTGAATACGAATGCGCAGATCATGGCTTGGATTGCCGATGAATACAGCACGCTTTGCGGCGAATGGACGCCGGGTGTCGTCACCGGGAAGCCGATTGTGACGGGTGGGTCTCTGGGTCGTAATGAAGCGACGGGCCGCGGGCTTACCTATACGCTTTCGACTTGGTGCGAAAAGAACGGTCTTGCCATGAAGGACCTGACTCTTGCCGTTCAGGGTTTCGGCAATGTCGGCAGTGTCGGCGCGCTCCTCATGCATCGTGAAGGCGTGAAAGTCATCGCGATCGGCGATATTGACGGTTCCCTCTATAATCCGAACGGGATTGATGTGGAAGCGGCGTATGTGTATGCGAATTCCCACGGCCGCTCTCTCAAGGGTTACGAAGAAGAAGGCGCGACGATTATCCCCAACCCCGAACTTTTGAAACTCAAAGTCGATGTCCTTTTCATGGCGGCTCTCGAAAATCAGCTGCATGCGGGCACGATGGAAGGCGTGCAGGCACGTGTCATTCTCGAAGGCGCAAACGGCCCGACGGCGGAAGAAGCGGATGCGTATTTCGAAGAAAAAGGCATCGAAGTTCTCCCGGATGTCATGAGTAATGTCGGCGGCGTCGTCGGTTCTTACTATGAATGGGTTCAGAATAAGACGGGTCTGTACTGGACGGAAGAAGAATACAATGAACGTCTCAAAAAGAATATGCGTCAGTCTTATGAAGATGTCGATGCGATTCGCAAGGAATACGGCGTGACGTTCCGCCTCGCGGCGTATATGCTGGCGCTGAAGCGTGTCGTCGAGGCGCAGAATACGCGCGGTTTCCTCGGCTGATAGTTTGAAATTTTAGGAAATAAAGAATCCCGGTGCTCCGTTTCGGTGAGCATCGGGATTTTTGCGTGGGTGCGTTTTGGAAACATGCCGTAAAGTTTCCGAAACATGTGGCTGCGTTTCCGAAAAGTGTCGCATTGATGGTATAATATAGGAGATTATTTTTGAGGAGGACGGTATGAAACTGACGGTGGCACCGGAAATTTTCGAGGAGTTTCCGGATTTCGAATTGGGAATCGTCGCGGCGCGCGGTGTGGATAATCGGGGCGCGGATCGCGAGATTGAAGCTTTTTTGCGGCATGCGCTTTTGGAAGCGGGGCTGCTTTTGAAGTTGAAGCCGGTCGACAAGGATCCGACGGTGGCTTTTTATCGGGATTTGCTCGCGAAGATGGGCGCGGCGGAGGCTGTGCCTTCCATGGAGGCGCGTCTTTCGGAGGTCGCGGCGGGTATAGCGGCGGAGACGGGCGCGGATGCGTCTTTTGCGCCGGGACAGACGGCGGGTCTCGTCGGCGTGACGGCGATTCGGCGGCTCTCTCCGATTGCGGATTTGGCTCGTGGGGCGGAAATCCAATTCCGGCTCCCGGTCTTTGCTTTCGATATGGAAACGGAGGAAGTTCTTTCGGTGCGAAAGGCTTTTCCGGATGATAGATTTGAGACGGAAATGGGTGCGGTGTCCGTTTCCGAAAAGGAGGCGATTTTCGCTTTCGGAAACCGTGTCGCGGTGCGGTATCTTTTCTGCGCGCAAAGCGGGGCGGGCGCGGTGACGGCTCGGACGCGGGATGTGCTGATTGCGATTCCGTGCTTTGCGCCGAGCCGCCGGCGTGCGATGTCGGCGCGAAATGAGATCGCGCGGCGGATCAAGGATTCTTTCGGTCGGGATACGGAAGCGGATTGGCTGTCGTCTGTGGCGCCGGATTTTGTGAGCGGTCTTTGATTCCATCATGAAATATGTCGCTCTGGATTTTGAAACGGCGAATGCGTCGCGTGCAAGTGCCTGCTCGCTCGGCATCGTTGTCTCGGACGGGACGGAAATCACGGACAGTTGGTATCGCTTGATTCGGCCGCCTGTCATGAAATTTGATCCGAATTGTGTCCGCGTGAATGGGATCAAGGCGGAGATGGTGGAGAATGAGCCGGAGTTTCCGGCATTTTTCACCGACATTGCCGCTCTTTTGGAGAAGAATATCATTTTCGCGCACAATGCGGGTTTCGATATGGCGGTGCTTTCGGCGATGCTCGATTGGTACGGACTGCCGCCGATTTCTTTCCGCTATGGCTGCACGGTGGAATTGTCGCGGGCGCTGTGGCCGGATATGGAAAATCATCGGTTGAATACGGTCGCCAATGCTCTCGGTTTCACGTTTCCTCATCATCACGCATTGGCGGATGCGGAGGCGTGCGAGTTCATTGTGCGGAAGGCTCTTGCGGAAACGAAGGCGCCGGGTGCGGCCGATTTGATGAAGAAGGCGCGGCTTCCGCTCAAGCGATTTGCGGTGAAGCGGACGCGGGCATGGACGGGAATCGAATAGGCAATAAAAAAGGGACTATCCGTGAAGGTAGTCCTTTTAAAGTGCAGAGTGCAAAGTGCAGAGAAAACATGTGTCGCCTGCGGCGACGATTCTTGTTATAAAAGATATGAGATATGAGGGCAGGATGCGCTGCGCGCATATTTGTTTTATGCCTCATGCTTTTTTTACGGTTTCTTTCGCTTTTCTTCCGATTCGACGAAGGTGTCGATGCTGGTGCGGAGGTGGTCCAGGAATTGTTCGGAGAGGGGTGTCAGCGGATGGTCCGTCGGGTGGATGTACCCGATGTCCATCACTTCGGCCGATTTCAGCGGTACGGGGACGATTTCTTCGCTGTCCGGATCGGCATTCAAGGCGCCGGAGGCGATGTTGTATCCCCAGATATCCCCCATCAATTGGAACATGGTGGATTTATCGGAAACGACGATGTTTTGTTGCGCTTCTTCGGTCGGGTGGAGTTCTTCCGTGAAGTGGAAGGCGTGATCTAGGCCCTGCTCGTAGGTGAGGCGCGGATAATGTTTCAATTCGGTGAGCGTCACGGAGGATTTCTTCGCGAGCGGATGGTTGCGGCTCATGAAGACATGTGGGCGCGCTTTGAAGAGGGGGACGAAATTGAGTTCCGCATTTTGGAAAATACGGGTGAGGACGTCCCGGTTGAATTTCGAGAGGTAGAGGATGCCGAGCTCGCTTCGCTGGGTGCGGACATCTTCGATGATGTCGTAGGTGCGCGATTCGCGGAGAGCGAATTCGAATTGCTCTTCGACGTAATCGTGAATGAGGGAAACGAAGGCATCGACGACGAAGGCGTAGTGCTGGCTGGAAACGGCGTAAACGCGGCGAATCGGCGGCCCGAATTTATATTGATGCTCCAGAAGATCCGCCTGCTCGACGATCTGCCGCGCATAGGCGAGAAATTTCGCACCGTCGTCGGAGAGGTAGACGCCTCGATTGTTGCGGTTGAAAATGGTGATGCCCATTTCCTTTTCCAAATCGGCGACGGATTTCGACAGGCTCGGCTGCGTGATGAAAAGTTTCTGCGCGGCCATGCTGATGGAACCCGATTGCACGATTTGCATGATATAGCGAAGTTGCTGAAGAGTCATGAATCTTCCCCCTGTGCCGACGGAATACTCGGTATAAGTTTATTCTATACTGCTAACTATACATGTATTTAAAAAATATGTCAAGATGAGGGAAGGGGGGAAGGGGGAAAAAGCGCGCTTGGCCGTCAGCCGTCAGCCGCCAGCCGTCAGCCGTCAGCCGTCAGCCGTTGCACTCATGCCGCATAAAGCCGGATA
>CAVHIJ010000067.1:0-8930 GCA_963635945.1 bacterium
CATTTGTGCGCGAGACTGTGAGACGAAAGACTGTCAGACTGTCAGACTGTCAGACGGAAGACGGAAGACGAATGGGCGATCTCGGCTTAGTGCGTCTTGGCGCACCTGTTAGGGGAGCTGTCGCGAGCTTGCGAGCGACTGAGGGGTCAGGCACGGACGCCTCAGTCTTATAGAGGGAAAATCCATCTCCGCCGAGTTCCCGGGGGTGGCTGACAGCTTACGGCTTACGGCTTTAAGAGGTGTCGCCTTCGGCGACGGATTTTTATATGGCACCGATGCCGCTTCGCTGATCAGTGAGAGGTGTGCCCTTCGCGACGATTCCTGTTTTAATCGCTCGCTTCGCTTGCCGGCTCTGCCGGCATAAAAATGCCGAGCAGCGCTCCGCTTAGCTATGCACTATGCACTTTTAAAAAATATGCGCGAAGCGCATCCTGAATTGCTCATTGCTAATTCCCGAATAAATATACGTCCTAAAAGAAACGCGAAATTCGCGTTTCTTTTGGTTTCTTCAAAATTTCTTGCATAAATATTTGACAATCTCGTATAAATATGCTATTATGACCGCATATTATTTCAGAGAGCGGATTTTGAGTCCGGAAAATTGGTTTCTTAGGGAAGTGCTGATTAAAGCGTTATCTGATTTTGCGAAAAGCATATTTATGCAAGGCAAGGAAAAGGATGACGAGAATAGTAAGCTATTTAAGGAATCTTTTGACGCAGCATTGTATAAATATGCCACAAAATCGGATTGTTCGATTTAATCAGTGGTTCCCTACGGGTTGTTTCAAATGATAGCGGAGGGAAGTATGGAAAAGAAAATGATGTGGAAAGCGGCAGCTTGCGCGGCGGCCGTGGTCGGGATGGCACTCGTCGCGGGGTGCGGCGGCAGCGGTGAAAAGAAAGAAGCGGCACCGGCCGCTCCGAAGGGAAAAATTCTTGAGCAGATTAAGCAGAAGGGCAAAATCGTCGTCGGGACGGCGCCGGGATATCCGCCTTACGAATTCTGGGATTCGAGCGCGAAAGAAAAGAAAATCATCGGCATCGATATCGAAATCGCGCAGAAACTCGCCGACAAATTGGGGGTGAAATTGGAAGTCCAGGACATGACGTTCCAGGCGCTTCTCTCGTCCTTGGTCGGCGGCAAGATCGATATCGCGATCGCCGGCATCAATCCGTCGGAAGAACGCAAGAAGACGATGGATTTCTCCGATGAATATCTGCCGACGGAGCAGCGTCTCATCATCCGCAAAGCCGATGCGGACAAATACAAAAAGATTGAAGATTTCTTCGGCAAGACCATCGGCGTCCAGAAAGCCACCGCACAGGAAAAAGTGGCGCAGACGGAAATCAAAGATGCGAAAATCGTCGCCCTCACCAGAGTCCCGGATGCGATTTTGGAGCTCAAAGAGGGTAAGGTGGACGGCGTCATCGCCGAAGGCATCGGCGGGATGCAATATCTCGTCTACAATGACGACCTCCAATTCGTCGATTTGCATTTCAAGAATGCGAAGAAATCTTCCGCAGCCGCTCTCCAGAAAGGAAATGAGGATCTCATGAAGATCGTCAATGAAGTTTTGAAAGAAAATACGGAAAACGGAAATATCGAAAAGTGGAAGGATGAATACGTGAAAAAATCCGTGGAGAACGCGAAATAAGTTTCCGATATAGAATGTATATATAAAGGAGAAGAAACCATGCAAAAGAAAACGATGATGAAAGCGGCGGCTTGCGCGATGGCGCTCGTCGGAATGGCGCTTGTCGCAGGCTGCGGCGGCGCGGATAAAAAAGCGGATGCGCAAAAAGATGCGCCGAAGGGCAAGCTCCTGGAGCAGATTAAGAAAAACGGGAAACTCGTGATCGGGACGGCGTCCGGTTTCCCGCCTTATGAATTCATCGATACATCGAAGGCCGAAAAGACCGTCGTCGGCATCGATATTGCGCTTGCGCAGAAAATTGCGGACAAAATCGGCGTCGCGCTCGAAGTGCAGGACATGAATTTTTCCGCGATTCTCTCCTCGCTTGCCGCCGGCAAAGTCGATATCGCGCTCTCCGGGATTACGCCGACGGACGAACGCAAGAAGACGGTCGATTTCTCCGATGTGTACCTGAATGACCAAAATATCATTCTTGTCCGCAGGGAAGATGTGGGGAAATATACGAAACTTTCCGATTTCTACGGCAAGAAAATTGCCGTGCAGAAATCGACGCAGCAAGAGCAGCTTGCCAAAGACAATCTGAAAGATGCACAGGTCGTGTCGTTGGATAAAGTCGCGAATGCGCTCATGGAACTTCAGCAGGGCAAAGTGGAAGGCGTCCCGGCACAGAAGGTCGTCTCCGCGCAATATCTCATCACCAATCCCGGCATCGCCGATTCCGGCGTCATCTTTGAAGGCACGGACAGCACCAGCGCCGTCGCCGTCCCGAAAGGAAATGAAGATCTTGTAAAGATTATCAATGAAGTCATCGCCGAAAGCAAAAAAGCGGGCGATTTCGAAAAGTGGACGCAGGAATACGCAGCTTTGGCTGTCGCGAATGCACAGAAATAATTTTGGGGAAACGGTAGAAACAGAGGGGCTCTCGGCATGGGAGCCTCTTTTGCTTGGGGAAAGAGGGAAGGGAAAAGGGGAAAGGGGCGCGCTCGGCGGTTGCGACATTTGTGCGCGAGACTGTGAGACGAAAGACTGTCAGACGAAAGACGGAAGACTCGTGCTCGGCCGTGGTCCCTGCTTACGGCCGACGGCTTACGGCTTTAAGAGGTGTCGCCTTGCGGCGACGATTCCTGTAAAAGGGAAGAGCGAAGGGGAAAGAGGAAAGGGGTGCAGGTGTCGCTTCGCGACGATTTCTGTTTTAATCGGCGCGAAGCGCCTCGCCGGCTCCGCCGGCATAAAAAATGCGCCGAAGGCGCCACTTTTGAAAGCCTTCCTTTGAAGGAAGGTGGCGCGGAGCGCCGGAAGATAGAGTGGCTCGAAGAGCCACAATTTCAGCAGAAATGCTGAAAACGAAAATGACTTTTTGGCCCGAATCGATTCTTGGCTTTTGCAAGAAGTTATGCGGCTGCGCCGCATTCTATCTCCCGGCCTTGCGGCCACTGGCAACCGTCCACCGGAAGGTTGCCTTCGAAAAGAGGGCTTGACAGGATGCGCTGCGCGCATATTCCTGTTTTAATCGCTCGCTTCGCTCGCTTGCGCTGCGCGCGGTTGAAAAATGCGCGAAGCGCTACCTGTGTCTTGCCTTCCCTGAAAGGGGAGGGGGACCGCGTAAGCGGTGGAGGGGTCAGGCACTGTGAAAACTCTATCTTATAGGGGAAATCCCCTACCGCTATATTCTCACATAGTGCGTGACCCCTCAGTCAGCCACTGCGTGCCTGACAGCTCCCCTAACAGGTGCGCCAAGATTTACTAAAACGTCGCGTCAAATCTGCACTCGGGAGCGCCTCGTGGGCGCGATAGCGGAAAATTGACACGAAACTTACAGCGCCCGCACCTCACGCCGAGCGTCGTAAGAAGGCCCGACCGTTATAAATTTGCCGATGCCGCGTGTATCGCGCGGCATAAAACAAAATTATCGCCGCAGGCGACACCTCTATTTTTTGCACTTTGCACTCTGCACTTCTTCTGCTATAATACATTTATATTGAACGATTGGAACGAGTGATTATTCCACTCAAATCAAATGATTGTTTTATTCGAAACAATCATTTTTCGATTCGGGAACGGGGGATCGGCGTTGGGCGTGAAAAGATCGGATCGGCGGCCGCTCATTTTGGCGGCGGCGCGGGAGTTGTTTCGCGAGAAAGGGTTTGCCGCGACATCACTTCGCGAAATTGCTCGGGTGGCCGGTGTGTCGGCTTCGGCGATTTCGTATTATTTCAAAAGCAAGGACGGGTTGTATCGCGAATTGTATCCGGAGGGCGCAGAGCAGGCGCCGGACAGCCGCGCTTGTATCATTGCGGCGGCGCAGCGATTATTTGCGGCCGAGGGTTATGCGCGCGTTTCCATTCGCGATATTGCGGAGGAGGCCGGCGTTTCCTCATCGGCGATTTCCTATTATTTCGGCGGAAAGGCTGAGCTCTATCGCGAGGTGCTCTACCGCGGGACGAGTCTCATTTCGGAATTTATGGATCGGGTGAGTGAAGGGAATCCGGATCCCGGCGACATTTTGCGTCTTTACGGCGATTTTCTCATGCGCTGCGGTTGTGAGCGGCCGGAGGTGATGCATCTTATTTTCCGCGAGCTGATGAACGGGACGGATGTGTTTTCCGGTTTCGTAAAAGATCGATTAAAACGGATGATTGATGTGCAGCGGCATGCGTTTCAGGACGGGCGTGAGTCGGGGCTGTATCGGAAGGATTTGCGGGCCGAGGTAGTCTCGATGTCGTGGGCCGGGATGGTGCTTTTTTATCATATGGCGCACGGGATTATGACGGATTTGCTGCCGGATGAGGAGGAGCCCACGCCGAAGGAATATATGGATATCGTGTGGGAAATTCTGATGAACGGAATAAAAGAAGAGGGAAGAGTGAAGAGGGAAGAGGAAACCGGAAAGAGGGAGGAATTTTTGAATGAATAGAAAATTGGCGGCGGCGGTGCTTGCGGCGATATGTCTTGCGATGCCTTTGACGGGCTGCGGGGGAAAGAAGGCGGCCGCGGTGAAAGCGCCTTTGGTGAAGACGATGGTGATCGGTGCGGAGACATCGGCGGAAAAGCGGACGTTTTCGGGGACGGTGCGCGGGCAATTTGAATCGGCGTTGGCGTTTCAGGTCGGCGGGCGAATTATGCATCGCTATGTGCAATCCGGGGATCGTGTGACGGCGGGCGAGGCGCTTTTCGATGTGGATTCGAAGGATGCGATGGAGCAGGCGGCGGCGGCCGATGCGTCTGTCGTTTCGGCGCGGGCGCAATACGAACTGGCGGAAACGACGATGCATCGCTACAAGGGGCTCCACGATATTCACGCCATTTCGGATTTGGCGATGGATCAGGTGAAGAATTCGTATGATTTGGCGGCCGCCCAGCTGGATGCGGCGATGGCGACGAAGGCGCGCGCGGATAATAATTTGGATAATACGACGCTTCGCGCGGATCGGGACGGTATCATCGGGCAGACGCTCTATGAGGTCGGGCAGGTCATTGCGGCCGGCACCCCGGTCGCCTATCTCGTGGATGATTCGAAAATGGAAGTGCGCATATCACTCACGGAGAAACAATACGGCACGTACAGCGTCGGGATGCCGTGCACGGTGACGTTCTGGGCGCTTCCGGATGTTTCCGTCAAAGGCGTCATTCGCGAAAAAGCGGCGGCGCCGAATTCGTCGACGGGGACGTATGACGCGAAAATCGATTTAATCGATGCGCCGAAGCTTTCCGTCGGGATGACGGCGGAGGCGATTTTCGATGAAAATCTCGGTCGCAGGGAAAAAATTTCCGTACCGCTTACGGCGATTGCCGGGCAGTCGGAGTCGCCCGCGGTCTGGGTCGTCCGGGACGGGAAAGTTTCCTTAATCCCGGTGAAGACGGGCGCGTACGGTGCGGATACGGTGGAAATCACGGAAGGGCTGGCGAAGGGCGATCGCGTCGTCACGGCCGGCGGGCAAAAGCTCCATGAAGGAGACGAGGTGCGGATATGAAGGGACCGAATATGGCGGAATGGGCGATTCGGCACAAGTCGATTGTTTATTTCTTCGTCATTTCCATCATCATCGGCGGTCTGTGGTCGTATTTTCATTTGGGCCGGAGCGAGGATCCCAGTTTCACGATTCGTCAGGCGGTCGTGACGGCGGCGTGGCCGGGGGCTTCGGCGGAACAAATTACGAAACAGGTGACCGATCCGCTGGAGAAAAAATTGCAGGATACGAAGGGGCTCGATTATATCCGGAGTGTCACGCATGACGGGAAAACCATCATTTACGTGCATCTGAAGGATGAGGTGCCCGTCGCAGATGTTCAAACGCGCTGGCATGAAGTGCGAAATATGGTAAATGACGTCTGGAGCTCACTCCCCTCGGGCGTCTACGGGCCGTATATCAATGACCGTTTCGACGATGTGTACGGATCGATTTACGCACTGACGGGCGACGGTTTCTCCTATGAAGAGAAGCGAATGTACGCCGAGCGGATGCGGCAGAAGCTTCTTTTGGTGGATGATGTGCAAAAAATCGAGCTCTTGGGCGTGCAGGATCAGGCGATGTACATCGAGATGGATCAGAATAAATTGGCGTCTTTCGGTATGAGTCCGATGACGGTGTTCCAACTTATTCAGCAGCAGGGCATGATGATGCCGGCGGGCACGATTCATACGAGTACGCGAAATGTGGCGCTCCGCGTGGAGGGGCTCATTAATACGCCGGAAGCTTTGGAAAATATTCCGATCCATGTCGGCGACCGGTCTTTCCGCTTGGGTGATGTCGCGCGCGTCACGCAAAGTTATGAGGATCCGGAAACGGCGCTTATGTATTTCAATGGGAAACCGGCCGTCGGGGTCGCGATTTCCATGACGCCGGGTGGGGATAATCTGCGTCTGGGCGATAATCTTGAAAAAGCGGTCGAAGAAATCACAAAAGATTTTCCCACCGGGCTTTCCGTCGATCTTGTCGCCGATCAGCCGAAAGTCGTGAATAATTCCATCGCCGAATTTACGGAAGCTTTGCTGGAAGCTCTTGTCATTGTCATGGCCGTCTCGCTTTTGTCGCTGGGACTTCGGAGCGGATTTGTGCTGGCACTTTGCGTGCCCGTCGTCATTTGTGCCTCTTTCCTTTTTATGAAATGGAAGGGGATCGATCTTCATGTCGTATCCCTGGGCGCCATGATTGTATCGCTGGGGCTTTTGGTTGATGATGCGATTATCGTCATCGAAATGATGCAGGTGAAATTGGAGCACGGCGCCGAACGCATGGAAGCGGCGGAAGCGGCGTATAAAGCGTGCGCGATGCCGATGCTGGCCGGGACGCTTATTACGGCGGCCGGCTTTATTCCCGTGGGTCTTGCCGAAGGGACGACAGCCGAATATACGAATTCTCTTTTTTGGGTCATACTCTCAACTTTGATTATTTCTTGGATTGCCTCGATTTTCGTTTCTCCTGTGCTGGGGTATAAACTCATTAAAGTCGACGACCGGCCCTCGGAATGGAAACATCGGCTTCACGAGAAATCTTACGCTTTTTTCTATCGCGCCATTCGCACGGCTGTGCATTATCGGAAATCCATGATTCTCGGCACCGCGGCCCTCTTTTTGGCATCGGTGGCGACATTTCCACTCATTAAACAGGAATTTTTCCCGTCATCCGTCCGTCCCGAGCTCATTCTCGACGTGAATTTGCCGCAGGCGACGGGTATTTCCGATACGAAACGTGTCATGGCGGGCATTTCCGATTCGCTTTACGGCGATAAGCGCGTGGCGTCTTTCTCGACGTATATCGGCGATTCGGCGCCCCGTTTCATCCTTCTTTTTACACCGCTGCCGCCCGAAGACGGGCACGGGCAGATGATTATCGTCGCAACCGATACGGATGCGAGAAACGAGCTTCATGATGAAATTTTGCAGCGCATTGCCGATGAATATCCGGAAGCGCGCGCGCATATCCGCTACATCACGACCGGGCCGCCTGCCGAATATCCGATTATGCTGCGCCTCCGCGGGCCGGATACGGATGAAGTGGTGCGCCTCGGAAAGGAAATGCTGGCGATTGCCGAAAAACATCCCGATGTCACCAATGCGAGTCTCGATTGGCCGGAAACGGCGCCCGTCGTCCGCCTCAAATTCGATCAGGATAAAATCCGGACGCTCGGTGCGGATAATTATTCCATTGCGCAGGATTTGTATGTGAAACTCTCCGGTTACAAAGTGTCCGAATCGTATCAGGGCGATCAGCTCGTCCCGATTAAATTTCGCTTGGACGGAAACAATACGGAGCGTCTGGCCAATCTCGCCTCCGTCCCCGTGCATGTGGGCAGCGGGAAATATGTGCCGCTTTCCGAATTTGCGGACATTTCCTATGAAAATGAAATTTCGACGATTTGGCGGAGAAATGCCGCGCCCTGCATCACGCTCCGCGCCGAGGCGAAAGGAAATGCGAAAGCCGATACCGTCGCCAAAGAACTTTTGAACAAAACACTCAAAGATTTCGCCGAAAAACTTCCCGCCGGCTATAGCATAGAGGCAAGCGGCAGTTTGGAAGACAGCCAGAAATCCGTGAAAAATATCATGAAACCCGTGCCGATTATGGTTTTCGTCATTTTAATGATTCTCATTTTCGAGCTCAAAGACATCAAACTTATGACAATCGCCGCCATTTCCGGCCCCCTGGGGCTTATCGGCTGCTTCCTCACCTTGGCCGGGACGGGAGAGCCTTTGGGATTTGTCGCTATCATTGGGATGCTGGCTATCATGGGAATGGTGATACGAAACAGTATCATCTTGATTGATCAAATTCGGCAGCATTTGGAAGAGGGACTGAGTCCGTATAAAGCCATCATCGATTCGGCGGTTCTTCGTTTCCGCCCCATCATGCTGACCAGTTTTGCCGAAGTTTTGGGGATGATTCCACTGCTTCCCAATCCCTTCTGGAGCCCGATGAGTGCAGCTTTCATCGGTGGTCTTGTCCTTGCAACCCCATTGGGGCTTCTCTTCGTTCCCGCTCTTTATGCAGCGTGGTACAAGGTTGTGGAAACGGACGAGAAGGGCGAGTGGGAGAAATAATTTTCATTTTGGGGTGATCGGCTTGGCGTGACATTTGCGCCGAAGAAACGGGGAAGAGGAAAGAGGAAAGGGGGAAGCTAGGAGCCGAGAGCTTGGAGATAGGAAACATGTGGCGCGTCTTTTTTCGCCTCGCCTAAACCATTAAGGAACCACTGATTAAATCGAAGAATCTGATTTTGCAGCATATTTATACAATGCTGCGTCAAAGGATTCCTTAAATAGCTTACTATTCTCGT
>CAVHIJ010000068.1:0-8612 GCA_963635945.1 bacterium
GCCTGCGGCGACGGATTTTTATATGGCACCGATACCGCTTCGTTGATCGGTGAAAAGTGTACCCTTCGGGCACGATTCCTGTTTTAATCGACGCAAAGCGCCTCGCCGGCTCCGCCGGCATAAAAATGCGCGAAGCGCCACCGATGTCTTGGCTCCCCTGAAAGGGGAGCTGGCGCGAGCGGAGCGAGCGGCTGAGGGGTCAGGCACGGACGCCTCTATCTTATAGGGGGCAGTCCACTATAACTGCCTGCACACATAGTGCCTGACCCCTCAGTCAGTCACTGCGTGCCTGACAGCTCCCCTTTCAGGGGAGCCAAGACGCATTTAGCTTTGCACTCAAAAATCTGCGCTCGGGAGCGCCTCGTGGGCGCGATGACGGAAATTGACACGAAACTTAAAATGCCCGCTTCGAAAGCCGAGCGTCGTAAGATTGCCCGACCGTTATAAATTTGCCGATGCCGCGTGTATCGCACGGCAAGCGCACCATCCCGCAAAGCGGGATCATTCACCCTTTCAGCACGCCTACTTTTTCCAAAAGTGTAATATCAATCGGCGTATACGCTTCCGGATCTTTTCGGAGAAGATGCTGACGACTTTCTTCGTAGGGCACAAAAGAGGCGAGCTCGCATAATTTCGTCAAAACTTTCGGCCGCACGCGGGGCGTCCCCTCATATTCATTCACGACAAGAGTTTCCTCGTAAATCTGATCCTTATTTCCTCTGTTTTGGATGAACGTAAAGAAATAGGACAGTTGCGGAATGTCCTCATGCGAGGTATACAGGACGGCACTCCGATACAGGGGGCCTACGGCTTTCCCCTGTATACCGTCCGTATAAGGATTTACGACGGTGAAAAATAAATTCAATATCGTATCTATCGCGATTTTTTTCGGATTATAGGAAACGCGCACACATTCCACGACGCCGTCGAAGGCGCCGTTTCCGGAAACAGATTCCGCCGTGCCGGCCGTCGTTTCCGCTATGCCGGGTATACGGGAAAACAGTTCCTGTAATCCGCACGCCGGACCTCCGGCAAGATATAAGTCTTTCGTATACATATCAATTCCCTTTTGTTTCTTCCAGATGACGCGCGCTGGCCCTGTCCATATCAAAGGCACGTATGAGCTCGGAGACGGCCTGGCTGGGCGAGACGACGCCGGTCAGAACGGCGGCCTGCACGGCGGGCAAGCGCCCTTTGATGATGGGATCTTCGAAGAAAAGATTGTGCAAATGTTCGTCGATCATGGAATGCATCCAATCCAAGATTTGACGCTTGCGGCGATTTTGGAAAACGCCGGATTTTTGCGTGACTTTTTGAAATTCGTGCATGACGGCCCAAAGTTCCAAGAGGCCGGTCTTCTTGAGCGCCGAGCAACGGTAAGCGTGCGTCGTCCAGCCTTCGGTCGCCGGACGGATGAATTCGGCCATGCGCTCGTATTCGCCCTGCGCCACTTTGGCGCGTTCCAAATTGTCGCCGTCGGCTTTATTAACGACGATGGCATCGGCCAATTCCATAATGCCTTTTTTAATGCCTTGTAAATCATCACCCGCGCCTGTCAAGACGACGAGCATGAAGAAATCGACCATGGAGCGCACCGTCGTTTCCGATTGCCCGACGCCGACGGTTTCCACCAAAATGACATCGCATCCGGCCGCCTCGCAAAGGAGCATCGTTTCCCGGCTTTTCCGCGCGACCCCGCCCAGCGTCCCTTTAGAAGGCGACGGACGAATGAAACAATTCGGCTCACGGGAGAGATTTTGCATGCGCGTCTTATCGCCCAAAATGGAGCCGCCGGTGATGGAACTCGTCGGATCGACGGCCAGAACCGCGACTTTGTGACCTTGGTTACACAAAAGCTGCCCGAAAGCTTCGATAAATGTACTTTTCCCGGCGCCCGGCACACCCGTGATCCCGATGCGAAGCGCGCCGCCCGTCCGCGGCAAGAGCCCTTGCAGCACGCGCTGCGCCTTTTCGAAATCGCGCGGCGCATTCGATTCGATGAGCGTGATAGCTTTCGAAAGCACGACGCGATCCCCTTTTGCGACGCCGTCGATATATTCCTCGACGGTCAGTTTTTTGCGAAGCGGCACTTTTTTGAGCGGCGCATCGGGATATTCCTTAGCTCCCGTCACACTGTTCGCGGCGCTGTCGATTCCGCGCATGACCGTGCAGGCAAACGCTTCATTTTTTTCCTCCGGCACCCAGCTGGGGCGAAGATCGTCATTGTCCGGCATGTGATTTCCCTCCTTTATTCTTCGACCGATTCATTCAAAAGTTTCAAAAGAAACAAACTTCCTTCATCAATATCCGTCCCGGGTCCGAAAATCGCGACGGCACCCGCACGAAAGAGCGTTTCATAATCGGATTCGGGAACGTTTCCGAAAAGAAACGCACAAATGTCGTCTCTGCCTTTTTCGGAAAGGGCTTGCATCATGGGCGGAAACGAAGCTGCGCCGTCGGCGTTTGCCGCATAGAAACCGATGACATGGACGTCATTGTCCGACGCATCCTGCGCCGCACCCTCGGAGGTATCGCCGTCGGGCCCCACATCGACGTCCCAGCCCATATCCGCAAAACGGGTCGCCAAAATTTTCTTGAGATGTGTCTCGTCATCCGCATTGACGCCGGCCAAATACATGCGCGGTCTTCTGCCGTCCGCCGCTTCAAATCGATCGGCAAGCACCCTCGCCTCATCCGCCTTCGTTTCCATGATGCCCTCCTTAGAAATATTACTCATAATTCATGCTATATTCTCTGCTTCATTTAAGGTAGAAGCTATGGGCAGTGGGCAGTGGACTTTTAATCGGTGTCGCTTCGCGACGATTTCTTATAATCGGCGCTTCGCACCTTGCCGCCAAAGGCGGCGAGCGAGCAACGCGAGCGACCCATAAAAATGCCGCGCAGCGTACCGCTTAAAAGCTCATAGCTCATAGCCCACAGCTCATAGCCTCACCGCTCAAGTCGCAAAAAGCCGAGCACTCCTATGTGCCCTCCCCCCTCAAATCGATTGCCCGCTCTGCCGGGGGAGTCCAGCTGCCTGAACTCCCCGCAGAACGTGTAATCACAAACCGACAACAGCCGATTATGTTACGCTTCTTTCGCTTCTTCTTTCGCACGGTCGACCAGCATCTGCAACAGTTTCACGCAGCATTTCGGGATGTTGGTGCCCGGTCCGAAAATGGCGACGGCGCCGTGGTCGTAAAGATATTCGTAATCCTGCGGCGGAATGACGCCGCCGATGGCGACCAAAATATCATCGCGGCCGAGCTCTTTGAGATTGTCGACGATAGCCGGCAAAAGCGTCTTGTGACCCGCTGCCAGAGACGAGAAACCGACCATGTGCACGTCATTATCGACGGCATCCTGCGCCGCTTCTTCCGGCGTCTGGAAAAGAGGCCCGACGTCGACGTCCCAGCCCATATCGGCAAAGGAAGTCGCCAGGACTTTCTGGCCGCGATCGTGACCGTCCTGTCCCATCTTCGCGAGGAAAATACGCGGACGACGACCTTCGAGTTTCTCAAATTCATCGGCCAGTTTCTTCGCCGCATCCAGTTCGGTCGTATCTTCGAATTCGCTGGAGTATACGCCCGAAATGGTATGGATGACGGCATTGAAACGTCCGGAAACTTTCTCAACGGCATCGGAAATTTCGCCCAAAGATGCACGATCGTGTGCCGCCTGGACCGCCATTTCCAGAAGATTTCCGTTGTCACGGGATTCGGCCGCTTTCGTGATGGCTTCCAAATCGCGACGGACCGCTTCCGGATCGCGGATGCTTCTGAGTTTTTCCAAGCGCTTGATCTGTGCATTGCGGACGGCGGTATTGTCGATGGAAAGGACGTTCAGCGGATCTTCCTTCGCCAGACGGTACTTATTCAGGCCGACAATCGTTTCACGACCGGAGTCGATATCCGCCTGACGACGCGCGGCGCATTCTTCGATACGCATCTTCGGAAGACCGGTGGAAATAGCCTTGGACATGCCGCCCAATGCTTCGACTTCCTGAATGTGTGCCCATGCACGCTTGATGATTTCATTCGTGAGGTATTCCACGTAGTAAGAGCCGCCCCACGGATCGATGATTTTGCAAGCTTTCGTCTCATCCTGGATGTAGAGCTGCGTGTTACGTGCCAGACGCGCGGAGAAATCCGTCGGAAGAGCGATAGCTTCGTCGAGTGCGTTCGTATGGAGAGACTGCGTGTGACCCAGAGCCGCCGACATCGCTTCCATACAAGTACGACCGATATTGTTGAAAGGATCCTGCTCCGTGAGCGACCAGCCGGAGGTCTGCGAATGCGTACGAAGAGCCATGGATTTCGGATTTTGCGCGCCGAACTGTTTCAAAATCTTCGCCCAGAGCACGCGAGCCGCACGCATCTTGGCGACTTCCATAAAGTAATTCTTGCCCTGATCCCAGAAGAAGGACAGACGTTTTGCAAAGGCATCGACCGGAAGGCCCGCTTTTTCGCCGCAGCGGATGTATTCCATCCCGTCGGCGAGCGTATAGCCGATTTCCAGATCGCACGTCGCGCCGCATTCCTGGATATGATAGCCGGAAATGGAAATGGAATTGAATTTCGGCATGTATTTCGTCGTGTATTCGAAAATATCGCCGATGATACGCATGGACATGGCCGGCGGATAAATGTATGTATTACGGACCATGAATTCTTTCAGAATATCATTCTGAATCGTGCCGGCCAAGATGGATTTATCGACGCCCTGCTCAATCCCGGCGGAAATGAAGAATGCCAGAATCGGGAGGACGGCGCCGTTCATCGTCATGGAAACGGACATCTGATCCAGCGGAATCCCGTCGAAAAGAATATTCATATCGAGCATGGAGCAGACGGAAACGCCCGCTTTCCCGACGTCGCCGATAACGCGCGGATTATCCGCGTCGTAGCCGCGGTGCGTCGGAAGATCGAATGCAATGGAAAGACCTTTCTGCCCGGCGGCCAGGTTTCTTTTATAAAAAGCATTGGATTCTTCGGCCGTGGAGAAGCCCGCGTACTGGCGGACCGTCCAAGGACGGAAAACGTACATCGTGGAATACGGACCTCTCAGGAACGGCGGGATCCCGCTCATGAAATCCAAATGATTGCAATCATTGTAGACATCCTTCGTATACAGCGCACCGACCGGAATATGCTCCAGCGTCGTATCGTAGAGCGCATCATAGTCCTTGCCGGTATTCGCCTCCAGCTTGGCCTTCCATTCCTCATACGAGCAATGCGGATGATCGCTCAAAGAAAGCTTTGTGAAATCAGGATTTGCTGTTGCCATTATTCGATCATTCCTTTCTTTTTCTGCAGCATGCGAAGAATTTCGTAGCAATTCGCTTTGACGCTGATGAAATCATCGACACCGGCGCCTTTGTAAACCGGTTCCAATTCCTTAGGAGCCGCACCCGCCAAGAAAAGCGTGCCGTTTCCGAGAATTTCCTTCAGACGCGGCGCCAAAGCCGGGACATCTTCCGGATACGTCGCATCCGTGGAGCAGATGACCGCCACATCATACGGCGTGCCTTTTTCGTCACAGCCGGCTTTCAAAGCTTCGGCGCATTTATCCCAGCGCGAACCCGGTTTCCCTTCATCATCTTGGAAACCGTTATTGAGATGTACGGAGAATTCACCGACCTGCAAGAAAGACGTGGAGAAATCCGCGCGAGCTTTATGCTGCGGAATTTTTCCCATATTGGCTAAGAAAACTTCCACATTTTTCCCGGTTTCTTTCACATATTTTTCCGTATCGAGACGCAGCGCTTCATAGCGTTCCGTCCAGCGGTGCGGTGCAATCGATTCGATTTCGATGCATACATCGCCGCGGCCGACCGCTTCATTGATTTCTTCCACGGTCGCCCCCGCCGCCGCCGCTTCCATCGCGATGCTTACGGCTTCGCCTTCGGGCGCTTTGCGGAGTGCCGCCAATTTTTCACTGCGGAAACCGACATCCAAATCCGCACGATACTTGCGCGCCGCTTCCGAAAGCGTCTTTTTAATTTCATCCGTATCTTCCGGGCGCGGATCCAAAAGCTCTTCACCCATGAGCGGATACATATTGTTGCCGACAGCACTGTCTTTTCTCATGTCGAGCGCTTTGAAACGTTTCTCAAGAACGGCTGCGATTTCTTTCTGCGGATAACCTTCGGAGAGAGCCGCGACGATACCGCCCATGCCTTCGACTTTTTGGAATTCCGCCCACACTTTTTCGGCCGTTTCTTTCGTCAAAGCTTCAATCGCCCAAGAACCGCCGGCCGCATCGATCGGACGCAGCATCCCAAATTCTTCCTGCAGCATGATCTGCAAGTTTCTTGCGATACGGCGGGAGAATTCATCCCCCTTGCGGACCGTATCGTCATACGGCGCATTTTCGTACGTATCGACACCGCCGACGACAGCCGAAAATGCCTCCGTCGTATTGCGAAGCATATTGACGCCGATATCGAAAACCGTTTTCGTGAAAAGCGCGGGTTTCGCATGGATTTTCATCGCGCGATCTTCTTCTTCGGCGCCGAACGCCGCCATAATATTCGACCAGACCCGGCGCGCCGCACGCAATTTCGCAATTTCGATAAAGAACGTCGCACCGGTATTGAAACCGAATACGATGGACTTTGCGATATCGTGAATGGAAATACCGCGGGAAAGCATCTGCCGAATATATTCCACCGCAATACCGAAACTGTATGCGACTTCCTGCACCGCCTGGCAGCCGCCCTGAGAAAGCACGTCACTTCTGATGAAAATCGTCGCCAAATTCGGTGCATATTTCCTCGTAAACCGAATGGATTCGGCCATATCGTCATAATACGAATCGAGAGATTCATCGAGTTTGCCGACGCGGATCAGACGGGAAACAGGAGATGCGCCGATGACACCGCGCATGACGCCGATATCTTTTCCCTGCGCTTTGAGCGCCGCCGCGACAAAAGCCAGCGGAGCCAATGCGGACGATCCGGCATACATCATGAAAGGATATTTCTCAAAATCCAAATCGGCAAGCAAATCGCTCATATCTTCCAATGTCGTAATGACACAGCCCGTTTTTCCGGGTTCCGCCGCATTGAATACATCTTTGCCGACCAAAGTCGACGCATCGAGTTTCACATGATAGACCGTCGAGCCGCGATCTATTTCATGTTTCAAAAGTTCATTATTTTCCTTCGGCAGCGCTTCATCGCAAAGCTGCGCAATCCCCCACGGATCTTCCTTGTATCCGTGAGCACGCGAGCCACGCAAGAAATCACCCATGCCCGGATAATCATCCGTCGGGATGAGATTATCCATAGCATCGGGGCCGATGCGCAGCGTATACATCGGCGAGAAAGTAATTCCTTCATACGTCTTCGTATACATAATTTTATCGAAAGGCTTGCCTTTCAAAAGTGCGTTACACGCGTCCACCCATTCTTCATATGTCGGCGGGGTAAATTCATCAAAAGAAACCGACGGAAAATCCGTTTTCCCTTCCGATTGCTTCAGAATGGCTTCCAATTCTTTATCGGTCAGCTGTCTTTCCGTGACCTCTCCGGATGCTTCCTTTGTTACTTCATCCATGGATCTGATTCCTCCTTATAAAAATTGCGGTTTTCTCCTCCTACGCTCCTTTCTTACATAGTTTGTTATCATAACCGCATAATCCTTTCCTTAGAATATATTAATTCGGGCGGATTGTCAATCAAAATTCCTCATTTTATTTCCACTTTACTGCAATATAATTTTATGAAAGAACTAATTTTCTCCAAATAAAAAGGAACGGCAAAACCGTTCCAATGCGCAGAGCGCCAAGAGGAGAAAATTGAGGGAAGAAGAACCGAATTAAAAAGCCATCTTTTCGCGTATGAAAAAAGATGGACTACCCCGGTCAGATGCCCATCACCTTCCCATCGCTCGTAGGTACAAACGGTGACGCGTAAACAGGCAGTTCTCCTGACTCGACTTCCTCGCTCCTTTTGCCTTCCCGGTTTCCCAGTGACATCATAAAATTCGCTCCGTCATACAGTGGCGGGACCGTGCCGGCCTTTCACCGGACTTCCCTATTAAGCTCAAATGAGCACCTGTTTTCGATAACTATTCAATTCATGTCCGTATCATATCATGGGAAAATTAAAATGTCAATAGAAATTTCAATTTTTTCTAATTTCTTTCTTAGAAATCGACAAATGCGCGAATGCGTAGGTGCGATGCAGGTGTCGCTTCGCGATGAATCCCGTTTTAATCGACGCAAAGCGCCTCACCGGCTCCGCCGGCATAAAAATGCGCGAAACGCTTCCTGTGTCTTGGCTCCCCTGAAAGGGGAGCTGTCAGGCACGAAGTGACTGACTGAGGGGGGCAGGCACTATGAGACACTATCGTATCGGGGGCAGTCTCCTACCGCTATATGCACACATAGTGAGCGACCCGGGAGTCGTTCGCTCCGCTCGCGCCAGCTCCCCTTTCATGGGAGCCGAGACCCACTAAACCTTCGTGTCACATCTGCACTCGGGAGCGCCTCGTGGGCGCGATGACGGAAATTGACACGAAACTTAAAATGCCCGCTTCGAAAGCCGAGCGTCGTAAGATTGCCCGACCGTTATAAATTTGCCGATGCCGCGTGTATCGCGCGGCAGG
>CAVHIJ010000069.1:0-8470 GCA_963635945.1 bacterium
GCGCATATCATCGCGTCCCAAAATCAGCCGGAGCAGCAGGTCCGCGCAATCTTTCCGATCATCAAATACGCGTCCCATGAATTCATCATCAATCAGGCGGAATTTCCGTATCCGCTCCAGATCTTTTTCGTGCATCACCGCATTTTCAATGTCCCAATCGATTTCCGACACCGGCATCACCTCCGTGCAATCTTAGTTTATTTTCTTAATCTTAGCAATTTTTTCTATCATACGCAAGTCATGCCAAACTAAAACTTCGTCCGGAAATCAAATGCGCCGCTTTCCCTTTTTCCCCTTTTCGATGATTCGGGGATCCCGAAACAAGTCCGGGATGACGGTGGGACTACGCGCGTGGGGGATCTCGAAACAAGTTCGGGATGACGTGTAAAAATACGGCTGACGGCTGACAGCTTGCGACTTTTAATCGGAGCGATGTGCGGCATTTGGAGTAATCGAAAATGCGTCGAGTTTCTTCGACGCATTTTTCTTTTTCGGAATTTCTTTTTCGTTTTAAATTTTATCGATCCACATTCGTCATTTTTGCCGGTTGAATATATTCGTCGTATTCATCCGATGTCACGTAGCCGAGTTTCATGGCCGCATCGCGGAGGGATGTGCCTTCTTCGAATGCTTTTTTGGAGATGGCGGCGGCTTTTTCGTATCCGATGTGCGGGGAAAGGGATGTGACGAGCATGAGGGAATTTTCCACGAGATATTTCATGCGCTTTTCTATCGGTTCCATACCTTGCGCACAATGGGCATCGAAAGAGGCCATCGCCGCGCCGAGAAGGCGGCAGGATTCCAGGAAGGCATCGGCCATGACGGGCGCATATACATTGAGTTCAAAGCGGCCCTGGGACGCGGCCAGGGTGACGGTCGCCTGATTGCCGTGCACGCGGCAGGTTACCATCGTGAGTGCTTCGCATTGCGTCGGATTGACTTTGCCCGGCATGATGGATGATCCGGGTTCATTGGCCGGAATGGAAATTTCTCCCAATCCGGAGCGCGGTCCACTGGCCAAAAGGCGGATGTCGTCGGCAAATTTCATACAATCGGCCGCAAGTCCTTCCAGCGCACCGTGCAGGAAAACGAAATTATCGCGACCGGTCAGTGCGTAGAATTTATTTTCTTCATCGGAGAAAGGATATCCCGTCTCCCGTGCGATTTCCGCCGCTACACGCTCGCCGAAGCCTTTGGGCGCATTAAGTCCCGTCCCGACGGCTGTCCCGCCCAATGCGAGCGGCAGCATGTATTTTTCTCCGTCGCGGATCATATCGCGCGCGCGTTTCAGCATCGTCACCCAACCTGAAATTTCCTGGCCGAAGGTGAGCGGCACCGCATCTTGCACATGTGTACGACCGTTTTTCACGATGTGCATATACTGCGCCGATTTCTTTTCAAATGTCGCTATAAGTCCGTCGAGCGGTCCGTAGAGAGACGAATGAAGCGCATCGACCGCCGCCATATGCATCGCCGCCGGGAACGTATCATTCGAGGATTGCGATTTATTCACATCGTCATTGGGATGGACGGATTTCGCAATACCTTTAGCCGAAAGTTTCTCATTGGCCAAATGTGCGATGACTTCATTCATATTCATATTCGTCTGCGTGCCGGAGCCCGTCTGATAAACGACGAGCGGGAATTCTTCATCCCAGACGCCTTTTGCGATTTCATCACACGCTTCGCAAATCGCAGCCGCTTTATCACTGTCCAAACCCGACATGTCTTTATTCACAATGGCGCAACATTTTTTCATCACGGCGAAAGCGTGAATAATTTCCGCCGGCATTCTGTGTCCGATTTTGAAATTATCGAAACAACGCTGCGTCTGCGCGCCCCATTTATGCGCTGCCGGCACACGTACATCGCCCAATGTGTCATGCTCGATCCGATACTCCATCTCATTATCCTCCGTAAAAAATTCGATAAAAATTTCGATTGAAAAATGCCATATTATTTTATCATAAATTTTTTGAAACGTTTCATACCTTTTTCGGGCGGTGCCCATACAAAAAAACATAAAAAAACAACATTTGTCCATGACGACCCCCGGGATGCTCCGTGTCACATGAAAAGGACCGCTTACTGCTGCTTCCTCTCGGACCTGACAGGGTTCACGGCTTTCCATTGCACGGGACCCGGAGATCGTCATAAACAAATATTGCGTTGCAAAATATTATACAATAGGTCCTGACGTCGCGCAAGAAAAATTTCCGAAAAACCGCACGCGCTCCCTTATGCTATAATGATTATATTCTGTAGGAAATATTTTTTCGATATCGTTTCACAAAAATTATAAAAAATCCGTTTCCTTATTTCCGCAAAAAAGAGGCATCTCATGGCATATTTAGCACTTTACCGCAAATGGCGGCCGCAAACTTTCGACGAAATCGTCGGGCAGAAACATATTTCCGTCCCCATCGGACGCGCGCTTTCGGAAGATCGCCTGGCGCATGCATATCTTTTCTCCGGTCCGCGCGGCACGGGGAAAACGAGTCTTGCCAAAATTTTGGCCAAAGCGGTCAATTGCGAGCATCCCCATGGCGCCAATCCGTGCAATGAATGCGAAACATGCCGCGAAATCACGAGCGGCGCTTCCATGGATGTCTATGAAATCGATGCGGCATCCAATCGCGGCATTGAGGAAATCCGTGCGCTCAAAGAATCCGTGCGCTCGCTGCCGTCCGTCTGCCGAAAAAAAGTCTACATCATCGACGAAGTGCACATGCTGACGAAGGAAGCTTTCAATGCGCTTTTGAAAACTTTGGAAGAACCGCCGGCTCATGTCCTTTTCATCCTGGCAACGACGGAGCCGGAAAAAATCCCGCTCACCATTCTTTCCCGCTGCCAGCGTTACGAATTCCGCCGCATTTCCGCCGAAGACATCAAAGCGCATCTTTTGCATATCGCCGATGTCGGCGGCATCCGGCTTTCCGAAGACGCAGCCGATCTCATCGCCGTCCGTGCCGAAGGCGGTCTCCGCGACGCGCTTTCCCTTCTCGACCAATGCTCCGGCGCCGCTCCCGGAGAGACGCTCACGGCCTCTCTCGTCTACGATTTACTCGGCCTCACCGGAAAAGATCGGATTCTTTCTCTCGCTTCCCATATTTTAAAGCGCGAAAGCGGAGAAGCGCTCTCCGTCTTCAATACGATTTTGCAAAGCGGAAAAGAACCGCAGGCCGTCATGACCGATTTGCTCGCGCATTTCCGCGATATCATGATTGCGAAAATCGATAAAAATTCTCCCACACTTTCCGTCTACGGCGCCAAAAAATCGGAGCTTCTCGCCGAAGCGGCCTCCTTGGACGAACCATATCTGGATGCGCTTTTCGAAAGTTTGCACAATTCCCTTTCGGAAACAAAACGCTCCGCGACGCCGCGCATGAATGCTGAAATGGGTATTCTTCGCCTCTGCCGTCTGCGCGAAGCGCGCACGCTCGAAGGTCTATTGGACAGATTGGAAACGCTGGAAAAAGCACTCGAGAGCGGAAATTTAGCACCTGTCGCATCCGTACCGGTCGTACCAATCGCAACCGCACCGCCTGCACCGGCAAAACCGGAAATTCCGTCTCCTGCGCCCGCATCGGTTTCCGTCGTTTCCCCGAAAAAGGAAATTTCCGCCGTGCCGAAGACTCCGCCGGCACCCGAAGCACCCGCGGCGCCCGTTTCCAAAGAGGAAACGCCGGCTGCGGCTCCCGTTTCCTCTTCTGTCATTCCGCCATCGACGTATGAGGCGGTCTGGCAAAAAATTCTCGGATATTTCATGGAAATTCACCGCATCGATATTTTTTCCTGCTACGGAAAAAGCAAATTGATTTATGCGGGCGGTGACCGCGCCGTCATTGCCGCGCCGCAGGCCTTCATCGTACAGGCCTGCAACGGGGAGGCATACCGAAAAGCCACGGAAGAGGCTTTCCGAAAAATCACGGGGATGAATCTTTCTCCGCGTACCGTCTTGGTGGGAAGTCCGGAGGCCGCGGAAGCCGAAGCGCAGGCCGCCGAAGCAAGTCGCAGCAACGCTTTCGCCGCCGAAAAGCCGGTTTCCGAAAATGCCGCGCCGGACGCATACAGCCCCATCGGAAAAGGGGCACTCCCGGACGATCCCATCCTGGCGGCCGCCTTGAAAATTGCCCCCGATTGTGATATATATGTTAAGAATTAATTTCAGAGATTCTTTTACTAAAAGGAGAAACAACATGTTCGGAAATAAAGCGCAAATGCAAAGCATGATGAAAAAAGCCCGCAAGATGCAGGAAGATATGGCCAAAGCAAAAGAAGAAATCAAGCATATGACCGTCGATGTCACTGTCGGCGGCGGTGCGATTTCGCTCACAATGAACGGTGAGCATCAAGTCACCGCGCTTCATATTTCCCCCGATGCCATCGATCCGGCCGATGTGGAAATGCTGGAAGATCTCATTACGACCGCCGTCAATGAAGCGTCCCGCAAAGCGGATGCCGTCGTGCAGGCGGAAATGCAAAAAATCACCAGCGGCCTTCAGCTGCCGGGTGGCCTTTTCTGATGAATACATCTCTTGAAAATGTGGCGGGAGAATTTCTCCGCCTTCCCGGCATCGGTGTAAAAACGGCCAGGCGCCTCGCCTATTTCATGCTGGAGCGTCCGCAGGAAGATGTGGATGCTTTCATTCGTGCCATTACGGATGCGCGCAAAGTCACATGCTATTGCTCGGAATGTTGCAATCTTGCCGTAACGGATCCTTGCGAAATTTGCGGCGATACCCGGCGCGATCACAGCGTGATTTGTGTCGTGGAGCAGCCGGCCGATGTGCAATCTTTGGAGCAAAGCCACGAATACCGAGGTCTGTATCACGTACTTCACGGAGCACTCTCTCCTCTTGACGGTATCGGCCCCGAAGATCTTCGCATCAAAGAACTTCTCACGCGCCTCTCCGATGAGACAGTGAAGGAAGTGATTCTCGCGACCGATCCCGATACGGAAGGCGAAGCCACCGCATTTTATCTTTCGCGCCTCATCAAACCGGCCGGCATCAAAGTCACACGCATTGCGCGCGGACTTCCCGCCGGCGGCGATATCGGTTATGCCGATAGCCAGACTTTGGCGAGCGCTGTGGAAAATAGAATCGAAATGTAAGAAAGGAGCCCGGTCATGCTTGAATTCATTTCCGCCAATCCCATCATCGGCGCCTTAGTCGCAGCCGTCGGCGTCTATCTGATTTTCAAAATTCTGGGCATTTTCGCCACCTTGATTAAAATCGGTTTCGCCATCGCCATCTTCTGCGGCATCATGTACTGGATGAGATAAAAGTGCAAAGGGCAGAGAAAAGCGGTGCGCCTGCAAGCGATTCCTATCGTGTGCCTCCCTTGACAGCAAGGCACGAAGCACCGACTATACTATAATCGTCGCCGTAGGCGACACATATCAAGCCCTCTTTTTGAAAGAGGTGGCCGTCAGGCCGGGCGATAGAATGCGCCTCAAGCGCATAACTTTTTGCGAAAGGGAAATGGCATGCCCGGCGGAAACGTCATTTCCCTTCTCCGCTTATCTGCTGAAATTGTGGCTCTCCGGGCCACTCTATCTTCCGCCCCTTCGGGGCACCTTCTTTCAAAGGAAGGCTTTCAGATATATCGCTCACGGCTCATAGCCCATAACTCATAGCTTGTGCATCCATATTTCACCAAGTAAAAACGGATGTTTCTCCATATTCCGAGAAACATCCGTTTTTTTATTTTTTATTCCGGAAGTATATCCTTTTCTTTCACAAGACTCCAATTTTCTTTTTTTCGCACATCGGTATGAACGGCGTACCAAGGTGCCGGTTCAAATGTATTTCCTTGATTTTTCTCCAATCCGTATGCCGTCGATGCAAATACGTATTGCACCGGCGCTTTTTTCTTTTCCGCCGTGACCGGGCGGCCGGTATCCGGATTTTTGGGGCTTGCGATCAAATCCGAAAAGGCCAAGAGCGGCACATCGGCATTCGTCATGAATTCTTCCGATTCCTTCCATGCGGTCTGCCCGAAATCTTTCACCATGAGGAGGGAATAGAACCATTCCAAATCCGTCTTGTCGCCGATACCCCACGAAAGCTCGAAAGCATCATTATGATGCACATTCGTCCCGTGATCGGAGACAATAATAATCCGCGTATTATCATAGACGCCTTGTGCACGCAATTCATCTAGCCAACGCCCGATTAAAAGGAATGCCGCCATATTGCATTGATATTGCTGATATTGCAAAATTGTTTCCATCCGAAGCATCACGCCGCGCGCCGTATAGCGATCTTTGTGCGCCGCTTCATACGCCGTATTATCCACTTTTTCAGCCGGTACGTAGTCCGGCACGGAGAAGAGCGTCTTGCTGTGCGTCGTATCGTTTACCATCATCAAAAACGTGTCGCCGCTGTCTTTGATTTCCGTCAGTTCGGGAAGCGCTTCCAGTTCGCGATAATCTTTCATGAATCCCATGTCGAGCCCCACGGCTTTTGTCGGACCCATGGCGACTTGATCCTGCGGTTTTGCGAAACTGTTGTACGTCCCGCCATTGTATAAAAGTCCCTGCAAGCAGAGAGGGCTCACTTTCACCATGCCGAAGCAGAAAAAGTTTCTGAAATTTTGAGAAACGGTAAGCTTTGCGCTTCCTTCTTCCCGCATCGGGCGAAGTGTCTCAAATTTCCGGATTTTCGGATGATCGTCATAAATTCCGAGTCCCGGCTTTTTATTGTAATTCGCATACGGTGCGTGGCTCACCGTGACGGCATACCCCGCTTCATCGAAAACAACGGGCATCAGGCGAAGCGCTTCATTCTGTTTTTCGCGAAGCGATATATTGTCCCGCCGATTCATTTCTTCCGGAATGTAATCGTACCCGCCGAAAAGTCCGGGGCTTCCGAAAATGGTATGCCCACCGTACGAGAGCACATTGTCATAGTATGTGAAACCGGCGAATTGTTTCCTGAGTTCCGGTTTTTCCTGCATAAAATAAGGTACGTAGAGTCCCATACCGCGGTCCAACATCAGGACGATGACGTTTTTCCCGGTACGCGAAAGCGGAAACTTGTGCATTTCTTTTTGCGCGCCCGGTGCGGTCGGCATATCGGCAAGATTGGCATGAATGCTATGTAAATTGAGACCGAGCATAATGCAAAGTGCGAGCGATGCGATACAAAAAGCTTCCGTCACAAAGCGCGCGAAGCGTTTCCAAAAATAAAGGAAAACAATACCGGCTGCTATTAAAACCGCGGCATTAATCCCCTGCTCGGCTCCACTGAAACGAAATCCGTTTTCATATTTAAGCGTCGCGGTAAGTAACCCCAATTGACGCCCAAAGCACATGTAATCGATAAGAGCGATCCCGGCAAAGACCCAAAGTCTACGCTCAAAAGCGGCGCGCGCATACGCGTTTCCGAGCCAATAGAAGACGCCGAACCAAATCAAAAATGTCCCGACGGCAAGAGCCAAAGAGGAAACAATATATATCGCCGGATTATCCATGAGACCGGCCACCACAAATTCCTGCGGCGAGGAAACGATGACCGCCGAGGGAATGATGCCGCCGATAAAGAGCGAGAGAAACAGGCCTTCCGCCAAAAAGCGCTTCGTCTTCGGCGCACAGGCTTCTTTTTTCTCTCCCGCTTTTCTTTTCCGTCCGAAGCGCGACGTGAGATACGGCAAATTCAAAAGAAGCATGACGATCGCCGCCATGACGAGGTGACGATGATTGCGCCCGGGCATGAAGCAACCGCAATAGATGAGAATGAGAATGCCGACGGAAAAAAGCGCAATGTACATGCCTTTCTTCGGATTCGGCAATTTGTTGATGACCGTTTTCACTAAATTGAAAAGATTATTGAGCGTCCAATAAAAGACGAGCCCGGCCGGCGAATCGTACAGAAATACGAGGAAGAAAAGCGCCATGCCGTAGAGCTGAATTTTCGTTTTTAAGGGAAATCCTTTTGTGAAAATGTACGCCGCGGCAAGATTGAAAATCGTCATGATAAACGGCAACACATGAATCGTGACGCCGAAAATCGTAAGCATCCCATCCGGCGCACCCAGATCGGGGATGGGGCCGAAGGAGACGCCGCGAAGCGTTTCCAAATGCGATAAAAATTGATATGCCGCGACAAAGAACGGTATTTCCAAAAAAAGCGATACGGAGCCTTTAATGATATCCGTCGGACTGTAGTGATTTTGACGATAATACGTCTTGAGCATCATAAGCTGCTCATCGCCTTTGAATGTTTTCTTGATGTGGGAAACGCCGCGCGAAAGTTTCGCTTCCATATCCCGCTCGGCTTCCTGCATTTTGTCCGCGCGATTATAAAGCGGCAAGACGAGCAAATTCACCATAAGTGACAGCGCGATAATGGCAAGACCGGGATTGGCGACTAAATGAAGTGAGAAATAATAAATTTCTTCAAACATCAATTCGAGAGGCATGAAGATGAGTGTATATAAAAAAGAACCGATCGTCATCATCATC
>CAVHIJ010000070.1:0-8464 GCA_963635945.1 bacterium
CAGCATTGTATAAATATGCTGCAAAATCAGATTCTTCGATTTAATCAGTGGTTCCCAAGCACATTTGTGTCTTGTTTTTTTTTGCTTTGTCCTATATCATATTTGGGAATGAATTTTTGACGTGGGATTTTGCGAGTCGGGTTTTTGATTTCGCGATAATCTCGGAGTAGCGAAAGGGAGGCCGTTATGGGAGTAGTTTCCTTGACCGGGCGTTCGGTCTTGGGGCTTTCGGATTTTTCCGCAGATGAAATCTGGCGGATTCTGGAAGTGGCGGACCAAATGAAGAAAATCGTGCTTTCGGGAAATAAGAAACGTGATTATCTTCGGGGGAAATCGATTGTGACCGTGTTTTCCGAGGCATCCACGAGGACGCGGAGTTCTTTTGAATTTGCCGGAAAGTACCTCGGCGCGGATGTAGTGAATATTACAAAGAGCGGCAGCTCGATGACGAAGGGGGAAAGCCTCAGGGATACCTTGCTTACGGTATCGGCGATGGGTATCGACGGGGTGATCATCCGCGATTCGTCGGAGGGCGCCGCTCATTTTGCATCCAAGGTGATGAGCCCCAGGGTCAAGACGCCGCTCATCTACAATGCGGGCGACGGCGCGCATGCGCATCCGAGCCAGGCGCTCATCGATTTGTATTCGGTGCGCGAGGCGGGGATTCCTTTCCAAGGAATGAAATACGTCATTTTGGGCGATATCCTGCATTCACGCGTGGCCAGAAGCGATATCGCCGGATTTATGAAACTGGGTGCCGAGGTGCATCTTTTCGGACCGCGCACATTGGTGCCGCGTGAGCTTTCGGAGCTGGGCGTCATTATCGACGATTCGATGGAAGAGGCGCTTGCCGGGGCGGATGCGATAAATGTGCTGCGTATTCAGCTCGAGCGTGCGGCGGGCGGTTTCCTTCCGACGCTTCGTGAATATGCAAGGCTTTTCGGCTTGAATCGCCGGCGCCTGGCTTTGGCGAAAGAAAATTGCGTGGTCTTGCATCCCGGACCGATGAACCGCGGTGTGGAAATTTCTCACGATGTAGCGTATGACAGTCAATCGATGATCCAGGAAGAGGTGCGAAACGGGGTCGCGATCCGGATGGCGCTTTTGTATTTGACGATGACGGAGGGCAAGGATCTTGAAGACAATCATTAAAAACGGGACGATTGTAAATCCTTTGGGCGTATCCGGCACGGGCGATGTGGCCTTTGAAGACGGAAAAATCGTCTCCGTCGGCGGACATGTGAGCGCGGAGGGCGCAGAGGTCATCGATGCGACGGGGCTTTTCGTCATGCCGGGGCTCATCGATATGCATGTGCATCTTCGCGAACCGGGCCAGGAGGCGAAGGAAGATATTCATACGGGGACGCAGGCGGCTGCGGCGGGCGGCATCACGCGCGTGGCGACGATGGCGAATACGAAACCCGTCATCGATAATGCGGCGACTTTCCGCGATGTATTGAAACGCATCGATGAAGAAGCCGTGGTGAAAGTGTCCGTCATCGGCTCCGTTTCCGAAAATCTGGAAGGGAAACGCCTTTCGGAAATGGGCGATATGGCGCTTTGCGGCGCGGTCGCTTTTTCGGATGACGGACATTATGTGGAAAATGCGAATTTCATGCGCCGTGCGATGGAATATGCGTCGCAGCTTGGGAAACCGATTATCGACCACGCCGAAGATATGACGATGTGTGCGGACGGGTACATGAATGAAGGCTCCGTTTCCTATAAGCTCGGTGTCACGGGACGGCCGGCGGCGGGCGAGGACTTGGCGGTCGCGCGCGATATTATTCTCTCGCGTCTCACGGGCTGCCGGCTGCACGTCGCGCATGTGAGCTCTGCGGCGGCGCTTTCTTTGATTCGGCAGGCGAAAGCGGAAGGGCTTCCCGTCACGACGGAGGTCACGGCGCAGCATCTTTTCTTTACGGATGCGGATATTCACGATTTCGATACGGCGTTTAAAATGGCGCCGCCGCTTCGGACGGAGAAGGATCGCGAAGCGCTGATCGAAGGTGTCATCGACGGGACAATCGATGCGATCATGACGGATCACGCGCCGCATGCCGATGAGGAAAAAGATGTGCCTTTTTGCTGCGCGCCCAATGGGATCGCGGGCCTGGAAACTTCGCTTTCGGCCGTGATGACGGAGCTCTACCACAAGCGCGGCGTTTCCATGGATACGATTTGCAAGGCGATGAGTGCCAATCCGGCGAAACTTTTGGGCGTCGAAGGCGGCGTCTTGAAAGAGGGGGCTCCCGCGGACATTACGGTCGTCGATCCCGATGCGGAATGGACGGTCCGCGGCGCCGATTTATATACGAAAGCGCTGTTCACGCCGTTTGAAGGAGTGACTTTGAAAGGGCGCGCCGTGCTGACGGTCGTCGATGGGGACATTGTGATGAAGGAAGGAAAGGTTACGAAATGAAAGGGTATCTGATTTTGGAAAACGGCGCACGTTTCGAAGGGGAGCTTTTGGGCTCGGCCGAAGGAATGGGCGAAGTGGTTTTCAATACGGGGATGACGGGGTATCAGGAATGTTTCACGGATCCTTCCTATGAGGGCCAGATTTTGACGCTGACGTATCCTCTTATCGGAAACTACGGCGCGAGCAACGAATTTATGCAAAACAGCAAGCCGGCGGCGGCGGGTTATGTGGTCGATCAGCTTTGTTTCCACCCGAGCAATTGGGAATGCAAGGAGCCGATTTCCGATTTCATCGAGCGCTACCGCGTGCCGTGCCTGTATCATGTCGATACGCGCGCGGTGACGAAAATGCTCCGGACGAAGGGCGTCATGAAGGGCATCATCGTGTCGGAAAAGCGGACGGAGGCGGAAATCGCGGAAATGCTTTCGCATCCGATGCATCATAATCAGGTGGAGCGCGTGACGACGAATATGCCGTATACGTACGGAAACGGGAAATATCATGTGTCGCTTTTGGATTGCGGCCTGAAGAAAAATATTTTGGTGAGTCTTGTCAATAATGATTGCACGGTGCATGTTTTCCCGGCGTACACGCCCGCCGAAGATTTGCTCAAAATCAATCCGGACGGCATTTTCCTTTCCCCGGGACCGGGGGACCCCAAGGATTTGGGTTATGTGGCGGACACGGTGAAACAGCTCATCGGCAAGCGCCCGATTTTCGGGATTTGCATGGGCCTTCAGGTCTTGTCGCTGGCTCTCGGGGCGAAAACGTTTAAGCTGCCTTTCGGGCACCGCGGCGCCAATCACCCGGTCAAAGATTTGCGGACGGGGCGCGTGTACATCACGAGTCAGAATCACGGATATGCCGTTTCCGATGAGGATCTTCCCGATTGCATGGAAGTGACGCACAGAAGCGTAAACGACGGGACGATCGAAGGTTTCCGGCATAAGATGCTTCCGATTTGCGCAGTGCAATACCATCCGGAAGCCGCGCCCGGACCTACGGATAATTATTATCTCTTCACACAGTTTAAAGAAGCCATGGAGGCGTACGGCAAATGAGAAACCAAGATGTGAAAAAAGTCCTCGTCATCGGAAGCGGGCCCATTATCATCGGGCAGGCGGCGGAATTTGACTACGCCGGTACGCAGGCTTGTCGCTCGCTTCGCGAAGAAGGCATCGAAGTCGTGCTGGTGAACAGCAATCCGTCCACGATCATGACGGATGCCGATATCGCCGATCGCGTGTATATCGAGCCGATTACGGTCGAATTTGTGACGGAAGTCATCAAAAAAGAACGCCCGGATGCGCTCTTGGCGACGCTTGGTGGGCAGGTCGGGCTCAATATGGCCGTCGCGCTCTCCGACGCCGGCGTCCTTGCAGAATACGGGGTGAAACTCCTCGGCTCTTCGCTCCACGCCATCAAGCATGCGGAAGACCGCGAACTTTTCAAAGAAGCGATGAAAGAAATCAATCAGCCGGTCCCCGAATCGGACATTTTCGAAGAATTGGAACCGGCCGTCGAATTTGCAAATCGCATCGGGTACCCCGTCATCATTCGTCCGGCTTACACGCTGGGCGGCACGGGCGGCGGCATTGCGCACGATCGCTACGAAATGGAAGAAATCACGACACGCGGGCTCAAACTTTCCCCCATTAATCAGATTTTGGTCGAAAGAAGCGTCGCGGGCTGGAAAGAAATCGAATTTGAAGTCATGCGCGATTCCGCGGACAATTGCATTATCGTCTGCTCCATGGAAAACATCGATCCCGTCGGCGTCCACACCGGGGATTCCATCGTCGTCGCACCGACGCAGACGTTGACCGATTTCCAGTTTCAAATGCTGCGCACCGCATCGATCAATATCATCCGCTATCTCCAAATCGAAGGCGGCTGCAATGTCCAATACGCTTTGGACTCCCGCACGAATAATTATTACGTCATCGAAGTCAATCCGCGCGTCAGCCGCTCCTCGGCGCTGGCCTCCAAAGCGACGGGATACCCGATCGCCAAAGTCGCCGCGAAAATCGCGCTCGGCCTTCACCTCGACGAAATCACAAACGACATTACGAAAAATACGAAAGCCTGCTTTGAGCCGTCCATCGACTACGTCGTCCTCAAAGTGCCGCGTTGGCCGTTTGAAAAATTCACGCTGGCCGACCGCCAAATCGGTACGCAAATGAAAGCGACGGGCGAAGTCATGGCGATTGACCGCACGTTTGAAGGCGCGCTCATCAAAGCCTTCCGCTGCCTGGAAACGGGCGAAGGATACATTCATCTGTCCAAGCTCGACAATCAGTCCCTCTACGATATCCGCTGCCTGCTCCACCGCATCGATGACGAACGCCTTTTCGTCGTCGCCGAAGCCCTCTGGCGCGGCATCGAACCGGAAGAAATCAACCGCATCACGAAAATTGATTTGTTCTTCCTCTATAAAATTAAAAACATTATTACGATTGAGGAACGTCTCCGCAAAGAAGGACTCACGGAAGAAACGCTGCGCGCGGCCAAGAGCATCCAGATGCCCGATGACGCCATTGCGCATTTCCTGACGGAAGACAAGAAAGAAGTGACGCGCCTGCGTAAGAAACTCGACATTCATCCCGATTACAAAATGGTCGACACCTGCGCCGCCGAATTTGAGGCGCAAACGCCGTATTATTATTCGACATACAGCAAAGAAGACGAAGTGCGTCCGCAGGGCGAGGGAAGCGTCGTCGTATTCGGCAGCGGTCCGATTCGCATCGGGCAGGGCATCGAATTCGACTATTGCTCCGTGCACGCGTCCTGGGCACTCCGCAAAGCCGGTAAAAAATCCATCGTCATTAATAACAATCCGGAAACCGTTTCCACAGACTTCGATACCTCCGATTCCCTCTATTTCGAGCCGCTCACGGAAGAGGACGTGATGGAAATCATCGAAAAGGAGAAACCGGAAGGCGTCATCTGCCAATTCGGCGGACAGACGGCGATTAACCTCGCGACCCCGATGGCCAAGCGCGGCATCCGCATCATCGGCACGTCGAACGAAGGAATCGATCTGGCCGAAGATCGCGAACGTTTCGACACCTTG
This sequence comes from bacterium, assembly GCA_963635945.1. Classification (GTDB taxonomy): domain Bacteria; phylum Bacillota; class Negativicutes; order Veillonellales; family Dialisteraceae; genus UBA1822. The sequence goes on from CAVHIJ010000070.1 coordinate 5,496, forward strand.
ATGGGGCAGCTTCAAATTCCGCGTCCGAAAGGATGCCTCGTCGAATCCGTCGAAGAAGCGATGGAAAAGACGAAAGAACTCGATTATCCGCTCATCGTCCGTCCGAGCTACGTCCTGGGCGGCCGCGCGATGCAGATTGTCTACGACGAAAAAGAATTGCGGCAGTATCTGCGCGAAGCCGTCGTCGCCTCGCATGAACATCCGGTCCTCATCGACCAGTACATGGTCGGGCGCGAAGTGGAAGTCGACGCCATTTCCGACGGCATTCACGTCTGCATTCCGGGCATTATGGAGCAGATCGAGCGTGCGGGCGTTCATTCCGGCGATTCCTTCGCCGTGTATCCGCCGCAAAATCTCTCCCCGGAAATTATCGATACCCTCGTGAAATATACGACGGATATCGCCGTTGCGATGAATGTAAAAGGGCTTGTCAATATCCAATTCATCGTCGTTTCCGGAAAAGTCTACGTCATTGAAGTCAATCCGCGCGCCTCCCGTACCGTGCCTTTCATGAGCAAAATCACGGGCATCAATATGGTCGAATACGCGACGCGCATCGCTTTGGGCGAACCGCTGGCGTCTCTTGGCATTCCGCTCGGGCTCATGCCGCCCAAACCCTATGTCGCCATCAAAGCGCCGGTCTTCTCCTTCTCAAAACTCGGGCTTGTCGAAATCAAGCTGGGACCGGAGATGAAATCGACGGGCGAAGTCATGGGCATCGGCCACACCTATCAGGAAGCGCTCTACAAAGCCGTCGTCGCATCGAATCTGGAAATTCCGCCGAAAGGAAACCTTCTTATCACGGTGTCCGACCGCGACAAAGAAGAAGCGAGCGAACTGGCCGCCGGTTTCGTCCAAGCGGGATATAAAATCATTTGTACGTCCGGCACGGGCAGCTATTTCCAGTCGAAAGGCATCCCCGTCGAAATCATCAAGAAGATGAACGAAAAGGGCGAAAACTGCGAAAATTATCTGAAATCCGGCAAAGTCGACGCCGTCATCAATACGATTTCGTACGGGACGGAAATCGAGCAGCAGGGCTATGATCTCCGCCGCATTGCGGTCGAGCTCGCAATCCCGTGCCTCACGTCCCTCGATACGGCGCGCGAAGTCTTAAACGTCATGGCCGGCAACAATACCGCTTTGCATGTCGAAGCGATTCAGGATTATGTGAAAGAAATGTAAGGAAACGAAATATGGCAGGCGTTATCGAAAAAGGAATCATTCGCCGGCATGATCTGGTCGGTCCCGATATCTGGTGCATGGATATCGAGCTTCCGCATACGGCAGGCGCGGCGCGTCCCGGGCAGTTTATCAATATCAAAATCGGCGACGCGAGCCGCATCCTCCGCCGTCCGATATCCATCGCGGGGACGGATCCCGGCCGCGGCATGCTGACGATTTTTTACCGCGTCGTCGGCGAGGGGACGAAATGGCTCTCTCATCTTTCCGTGGGAGACATCATCGACAGCTTGGGACCTTTGGGAAACGGATTTACATGTCCAGCAGGTCACGTCATTGCCGTCGGCGGCGGCGTCGGGATTGCGCCGATGCTCTTTGCCGCCAAAAGCGCGGCACCCGGCCAAATGACGGTCGTCATCGGCGGGCGCAATAAAAACGAAATTTTCTGGAAAGATTTCTTTCCGCAAAATCTTCGTGAGCTCATCGTCACGACGGACGACGGCTCCTGTGGCATTCACGGTTTTTCGACCTCGGTGCTCCCCGCGCTTTTCGAAAAAGGCGATGTGGAGAAAGTCATCACATGCGGCCCGGCCGTCATGATGAAAACGGTCGCAAAACTTTCCGAAGAGGCCGGCATTCCCTGCGAAGTGTCGCTGGAGCGGCGCATGGGCTGCGGCACGGGCGGATGCCTGGCGTGCGTGGCAGACAAAGCGGACGGCAGCGGGCATTTCAAAGTGTGCAAGGACGGCCCCGTCTTTGACAGCCGGGAGGTCGCATTATGAATCTTGAAACGAAATTTCTCGGGATTTCCATGAAGAATCCCGTCATCGCCGCCTCCGGCACCTTCGGCTTCGGCCTCGAATACGCCGGCGGGATGAAACTCTCCGATCTGGGTGCGATTTCTTTGAAAGGATTATCGGCGACGCCCTGGAGCGGGAACGCGGGCGTGCGCATCGCAGAGACGGCCTCGGGCATCTTAAATTGCATCGGCCTTGAAAATCCGGGCGTTTCCTATTTCAAAAAAGAAATTTTGCCGCGGCTTCTTGAGGAAAATGTACCTCTCATCGCCAACGTCGTCGGAAAGACGATCGAAGAATACGGAAATGTCGCCGAAGCGCTGACGGATTGCGGCATTTCCGCGCTCGAAGTCAATATTTCCTGCCCGAATGTGAAAAACGGAAGTCTGGCATTCGGGACGCATCCGGATACGGCGGCCGAAGTCACGCGCGTCGTCAAAGCGCATACGAATCTTCCGGTCATGATGAAACTTTCGCCCAATGTCACGGACATCGTAAGTATTGCAAAAGCCTGCGAAGAAGCGGGGGCGGATGCCGTTTCCTTAATCAATACTTTAATGGGAATGGCGATTGACGCCAAGACGCGCCGCCCGATTTTGGGAAACGTGACGGGTGGGCTCTCCGGTCCCTGCGTGAAACCGGTCGCGCTCCGCATGGTGTGGCAAGTGTCGCGCGCGGTGAAAATCCCCGTGTGCGGCCTGGGCGGCATCATGACGGGGCAGGACGCGGCGGAATTTCTGATCGCCGGCGCCTCGGCCGTCCAAGTCGGCACGGCAACGCTTGCATCCCCGGATGCGATGCCCCGCATCATCCGCGAACTTTCCGATTGGGGAGACGAAAATCAAGTCGCAAACGTGTCCGAACTTGTCGGGACGCTTGTGACAGATTAATAAATGCCGAAAGGCTGTGGCAGAATGTTTTCACATTTTGCCGCAGCTCTTTTTATGTATCATAGTGAGAAGGCTATGAGCTATGGGCTAAGCCCTATGT
>CAVHIJ010000071.1:0-8347 GCA_963635945.1 bacterium
TGTCAATTCCTACGGCCTCGATTTTAAAAACGGCACCGATTTTGCGACGCTCATCCGCGCGCTGGACGAAGTTTCCGGCATCGAACGCATTCGCTACATGACATCGCACCCGCGCGACATGACATTCGACATGATCGACGCGATGGCAGATTCCCCGAAAGTCGCCCGCCACATGCACCTTCCCGTGCAGCACGGCGACAATGAAATTTTGAAACGCATGAACCGCGGCTACACGATTGAGCATTTCAAAGAGCTCCTCGCCTACGCACGCGAAAAAATGCCCGGCCTCGTCGTCACGACGGACATCATCACCGGTTTCCCCGGAGAGACGGAAGAAGCGCATGAAGCGACACTTCGTCTTTTGGAAGAGGCGCGCTTCGATTCCGCGTACACCTTCATCTTCTCGCCGAGGACAGGCACGCCCGCGGCGAAAATGGAAGACCAAATTTCCGAAGACGTGAAGAAGCGCCGCTTGCAGGAGCTCATGGACGTCCAGAATCGGATTTCTTTGGAAATTAATCTGGAAACGGAAGGAAACACGTATCCCGTCATCGCCGAAGGCCCCACGCGCCAAGATCCCGAAAACTGGTACGGCCGCACATCCGGCAATAAAATGATTATTTTCAAAAAACCGGACCGCATTCAAATCGGAGACACCCTCAATGCCAAAGTCACCCAAGCCCAGACATGGGTATTGAAGGGTGAAGTTTGAGGAAAGAGGAAAAAGGGAAGCGGGAAGAGGAAAAGGAGAAGAAAAAGATGGCCAAGACGCCTTTTATGGAACAATATCACGCGATTAAAGAACGGTGCCCCGACGCTCTTCTTTTCTTTCGACTGGGCGATTTTTACGAAATGTTTTACGAAGACGCCGAGACCGGCTCCCGCGAGCTTGAGCTCACTTTGACCTCGCGCCGCGCCGGCGAAGACGAAAAGGCACCGATGTGCGGCGTCCCGTTTCATTCCGCGGAAACTTATATTTACCGCCTCGTGCAAAAAGGATACCGCGTCGCTATCTGCGAGCAGCTTGAAGATCCCAAGCTTGCCAAAGGCCTCGTAAAGCGAGACATCACGAAAATCATCACCCCCGGTACCATTCTCTACGAAAATTCCATAGCCGACAAATCAAATAATTATCTGGCTTATATTTTGGAAGAAGCGGGGCATATCGCGCTGCTTTTGGCCGATATTTCTACCGGAGAATGCGGGTGGGGTCTGTGGAATCTGAAAAAAGAATCGGATGCTTTTTTGGACACTTTGACCGTCCACAACCCCACCGAAGCGATTTGCGTCGTGTCGGACGAGACCTATACGAAAATCGAAAATTACGCCGTCGCGCGCCTGGGCGGATGTCTTTTGGAGCGCCGCGGGGACACGGAGACGCAAGAGCCCGCATCTTCCGTTTCCGTCGAAATCACCGATCCCGTCGTTTGCCGCGCATTGGCGGGACTTTCGCAATACCTTTCCGAAGTCATGAAAGACAATGCCGCCCCCGTGCGGGCCTTCCGCCCCCTCCGCGAAGAAAGTACCGTGACCCTTTCCGAGGAAACGCTGCGCAATCTCGAAATCACCAGAAACATGTGGGACGGCGGCCGCCGCGGCACGCTTCTTGAAATACTCGATCACACCTCGACCCCGATGGGCGCACGCATGCTTCGCCGCTGGCTCGAGCGTCCCTTGACGGATATCAATGCCGTCATCCTTCGCCAGGACGCCGTCGAAGAGTTTGCGACCCATACGACCGAGCTTACGAAACTCGAAAATTACCTCTTCGGGATTTATGATTTTGAACGGATTTTGACGCGCATCGAAGCGAATACCACATCGCCCAAAGATCTTATTTCTCTTAAAAATTCCCTTGCCGTCCTTCCGGAATTGAAGATACTCCTCGCCGGCGCCTCCTCGCTCCTTCTGAAGAAACTGTGCGCCGAAATCCGACCGCATGAAGCCGTGTACGATCTGCTTTCGCGCGCGATGAATGAAGAAGGCACCGGAAACATCCGCGACGGTCACTACATCAAAGCCGGTTTCAATCAAGAACTCGACGACCTGCGCTCCATCACCGAAAACAGCCGCCGCTACATCGCCGACCTCGAAGAGCGGGAAAAAGAAAAGACCGGCATCAAGCTGAAAATCGGTTTCAATAATGTATTCGGCTATTATTTTGAAATTTCGCACGCCAATAAAATACCCGTACCCGATTACTACATTCGGAAACAGACACTTGCCAATGCCGAGCGCTACATCACGCCCGAGCTCAAAGAATTTGAAATCAAAGCCCTCACTGCCAAAGAAAAAACGGAGCAATTGGAGCTCCGTCTCTATCAGGACATTAAAGCGGAAATCCGTCCCCTCGTCCCCGATATTCTCTCCACCGCCCGCGCCGTCGCCGGTATCGACACATTGGCATCCCTGGCCCGCGCCGCAGTGAAAGAGCGTTTCACGCGGCCGAAAATGTCCCGCGAAGAAGGCATACATATCACCGAAGGGCGCCATCCCATGTTGGCCCGCGCTCTCAAAAAAGAAGTGTTCGTCCCCAATGACACACACCTTTCCCATGCCGATTCGGAAATTCAAATCATCACCGGTCCGAATATGGCCGGGAAATCGACATACATGCGCCAAGTCGCCGTCCTCGTGATTCTCGCGCAGACGGGAAGCTTCATCCCCGCCAAAGCCGCCGACATTCACCCCGTCGATCGCATTTTCACCCGCATCGGCGCGACCGACGACATTTTAAACGGCCAGAGCACCTTCATGGTCGAAATGCGCGAAGTGTCCGCGATTCTCCGCGCCGCGACGAAAAATTCCCTCATTTTGATGGACGAAATCGGCCGCGGCACCAGCACGTATGACGGCATGAGCATCGCGCGCGCCGTCGTCGAATACCTCGATAAAAAAATTCACGCCTATACCCTTTTTGCGACGCATTACCACGAGCTCGCCGATCTCCAAGCCGCGAGTCCCCACATCAAAAATTTCACCGTCACCGTGAAAGAAAGAGGGAAGGACATCACCTTCCTCCGCCGCATCGTGCCCGGATCCGCCGATAAAAGCTACGGCATCCACGTCGCACGCCTGGCCGGTCTTCCCGAATCACTCCTTGCGCGTGCCGAGGAAATTTTGGGCGGATTGGAAACGAGGCAAGATGCGCCCGTTTCCGTTTCCCAAGCGGCGCCCGCCGTATCCGCCGGCGATTTATTTGCCGATCCCATCATCGAAGAACTTCGGAAACTTGATCCGCTCGCATTGACGCCGATCGAAGCCATGAATACCCTGTACCGACTCAGCCGTGAAGCAAAGGAGACCCATTGATGCCGACCATCCATATTTTAGACGAAATCACCGCGAACCAAATCGCGGCCGGCGAAGTCGTAGAGCGCCCGATGAACGCCATAAAAGAGCTCGTCGAAAATGCCATCGACGCCGGCGCCCGCGAAATAGAAATTGAAATCGAAGGCGGTGGCAGCACCCTCATCCGCGTTACCGACGACGGCAGCGGCATGAGCCCCGAAGACGCAGCCCTCTCCGTCGTCCGCCACGCCACGAGTAAAATCCGGAGCGTCGATCAGATTTATCACATCGCGTCTCTGGGATTCCGCGGCGAAGCGCTCGCCAGCATCGCGGGCGTTTCCAAAATGACATTGACCACCCGCACAAAAGACGCCGAAAGCGCGACCGTGATAGAAATCGAAGGCGGAAAAACCGTCTCCGAGACATCCGCGGGTGCCCCCGTCGGCACATCGATAGAAATCCGCGACCTTTTTTACAATGTCCCCGCGCGGAAGAAATTTTTGAAAACGGAGCGCACCGAAGCCGGCCGCATCACCCAAATGATCGGTAAAATCGCGATGGCCAATCCCGATATTTCCGTGCGCCTCATTCACAACGGCCGCATCACGATCGAAACACCCGGAAACGGACGATTGATGGACGTCCTAACGGCGCTTTACGGCGTCGAAGTCGCCGGCGAAATGTTGGAAACGAAAGACGAGACGGACATCATGTCCGTCGAAGGTTTTATTTCCAAGCCCTCGCTTTTAAAATCGAGCCGCGACCGCCAGACGATCATCGTGAATCGCCGCGTCGTAGAAAATGCGACCGTTTCCAAAGCCATCGACAATGCCTACCATTCGCTCCTGCCGCGGAACGGATATCCCGTGATTTGTCTGCACATTCACACCGCGCCGGAAAGTATCGACATCAACGTCCATCCGCAAAAGCGCGAAATCAAATTCGAAGACGAGCAAGCTGTCTTCCGTCTCATCTACCACGCCGTCCTCCGCACACTCACGACGCAAAATGAGCCCGAGCACATCGCGACATCGATGATCGGCGCCAAACCGAAAGAAAATCGGGAAACGGGGGAGAAGCCCTCCATTGCGACGGCTTGGAGCGTACCGAGCACGCCCGTTTCCGAAAATGAAACGGCGGCGGAAACCGTGGCGGCCGTTTCTTACGGCACCCGGCAGACGGCGCAGCCGTGGGGAAGCGGGGCAAAGCGCGCGCCGGTGTCCTATACGCCTGCGATTTCCGAAGCCGATCTCCACACGAAAGAAAGCCTCTTCCCCGAATGGGCGCGGCCGGCGCAGACGCCCCTTTTCGAGACGAAAATCGATGAGACGACCGAAGAGGCCGTCGTCCCGCTGGGGCAAATCGCCGATTGCTTCATCGTGTGCACGCACGGCAAAGATTTATTTTTAATCGACCAGCACGCCGCCCACGAGCGCATCCGCTACGACCGATTCGCCGAAAGCGCCGAAGGTATCCCCGTGCAGGAAAATCTCATCCCGTACCTCATCCGCATCGACGCCGAAGACATGCAGCTCCTTCTCGAAAATGAGGAAACGCTGCGCCGCCTCGGCCTTGCCGTCGAGCAGGCCGGTCCCGACGTCATCCGCATCACCGGCACACCCGAAGATTTAAATGAAACCGACACCGAGCGCGCGATTCGCGAAATCTTGATCGCCCTCCACGCCAAAGACGTCCCCTCGCCGGAAACCCTCCGCCACCGCATGATGGCTTATGCTGCTTGTCGTGGTGCTATCAAAAAAGGAGATCCATTAAATATACGCCAAATGCGCGAACTCATCCACGACCTTTTTGAAACAAGTCGCCCCTTCGTCTGCCCCCACGGCCGCCCGACGATCGTCAGATTTACGCCGGAAGAATTGGGGAGACTGTTTAATCGGACGTGAATAAGGGAAGTGCCACCTGTATCTCGCCTCCCCTGAAAGGGGAGGGGGACCGCGTAAGCGGTGGAGGGGTCAGGCACGGACGTCTCTGTCTTATAGGGGAAATCCCCTACCGCTATGCTCTCACATAGTGCGTGACCCCTCAGCCGGGCGCAGGCGCCTGACAGCTCCCCTAACAGGTGCGCCAAGACGCAGGTGGCGCGCAGCGCATCCTGCACCCCGTTACACATCACCCATCGCCCATCACTTTTACAACACGAATCGTCGCCGCAGGCGACACCACGTAAGCCTTCTTTTGAAAGAAGGTGCCCCGTAGGGGCGGAAGATAGAATGCGGCGTAGCCGCATAACTTCTCGTAAAAGCAAAGCATGGATATGAACCGAAAAAGTCTTACAGTCTTTCAGTCTTTCAGTCTAATCATGAAACTTGCCATCACCGTTACCCACTCCGCCCCCGCAGGCATCATCGCATACGCGAAAGCACGCGCGGAAATCCTCGGTCTGCCTTTCATTCCCCGCACCGGGAATATGGATGGCATGCCCGCCGACGCGTTTCTTATCTACGGAAAACGCGGCGTTTCCTATTTTGCGGGCGGAAACGAATACCGCTACCACACCGGCACCGCCGCCGTGCGCATTTTGCAGCTCATGCGCGGCGCGCCCGATCGCCTTTGCGCGCTCCTCCCCGAAGGGACAAAATCCGTCCTCGATTGCACATTCGGCGAAGGCAAAGACAGCCTCGTCCTATCGTATTTTTTGGGAGAGAAAGCCCGCGTCACTGCGCTGGAAAAAAGCCTCCCCCTTTGGGAAATCGGTCGGGACGCCGTCGCACTCTACGAAGATAAAAATCCCGAAATCACCACGGCCCTTCGCCGCATTGGGCTCCTACGCGAAGACATGAAAACCTTTCTGGAAACGGCGGAAACGGGCGCCTTTGACGTCGTCTACATCGATACCATGTTCCGCGCACCGGTGAACCGCGAAAAAGTGAACGCTGAAGCCTTCCGCGCCGCCGCTTGCCCCGATACGGTAAGCGAGACAATCTACCGCGAAGCCCTCCGCGTCGCGCGATGCGCCCTCATCATCAAAGAACGCCCCTTCTCTTCCGTTTTTCGTACCTTTCCTTTCACAAAAATTGACACCAAACACGGACAAACTACGGCGTACGGAATTGTGAAGAGGGAAGAGTGAAGAGTGAAGAGGGAAGAGGGAAGAGGAAAAACCACCCATGCCCGAAGAAATGCAGCGAGCAATCAGACAGCAGAGATTCCGGGTCAAGCCCGGAATGACGGAATAAGGGAAGTGCCACCTGTATCTCGCCTCCCCTGAAAGGGGAGGGGGACCGCGTAAGCGGTGGAGGGGTCAGGCACGGACGTCTCTGTCTTATAGGGGAAATCCCCTACCGCTATGCTCTCACATAGTGTATGACCCTTCAGCCGGGCGCAGGCGGCTGAGGGGTCCCCTAACAGGTGCGCCAAGATGCAGGTGGCGCATAGCGCATCCTGCACCCCATCACCCATCACTCATCGCCCATCACTTTTACAATACGAATCGTCGCCGCAGGCGACACCCGGCACGTATCAACCCATCAACGCACCAACGCATCAACCCCAAATAAAGCAAAGGACACCCCATGATCCCTACAGCCATCACCATCCTCGGCCCCACAGCCACCGGCAAATCCGCCCTGGCCGTCGCCCTGGCCGCACGCCTCAAAAGCTGCGTCATCTCCGGCGACGCCTACCAGATTTACCGCGGCATGGACATCGGGACCGCCAAGATTACAAAAGAAGAAATGTGCGGCGTCCCCCATTACCTTGTGGACGAAATGGACCCCGAAGAAAGCTACTCCGCCGCCCTTTTTTGCCAAAAAGCAAAATCCATTATTGCCGAAGAAAACGCCAAAGGAAAAGTTCCCGTCATTTGCGGCGGCACCGGACTCTACATCCAAAGTCTTCTCGAAGGATACAGTTTCCTCCCCAAAGACGAAGACAAAAAATCACGCTGGCAAGCGTTTCATAAAGAGCACGGGACGGGGGCCCTCGCCGAAGAAATACGGAAACGCGCCCCCGACGCCGCCATCCCCATTGATCCCCAAAGACGTATCCGCCTCCTCGAACTTATCGATTCCGGAAATTTTGATAAACAGGCTGAAAAAAGCCGAAAAATCATGTATAATGGGGCAGTCATCGGCATTGCCATGGAAAGGCCCGCCCTCTACGCACGCATCGACCGCCGCGTCGACGCCATGATTGCGGCGGGTTTGGCCGAAGAAGTACGGGCACTTCTCGCCCACGGCCTCACCGACGCCGCCCCCGCCATGCGCGCCATCGGATACAAAGAAATGGCGCCGTACCTGCGCGGCGAATGCACCTTGGCCGACGCCGCCGACCTCATTAAAAAAAATACCAGGCACTTCGCCAAACGTCAGATCACCTGGTACCGGCGCATGCCCTATATTACATGGACAGAAAGAAACGAAACCGAAGATCCCACCCATTGGACCGAGCGCACTGCCGAAAAAATTTTCAGGGAAACGACAGCCGCCCGGCAGAAAGAGACGGATTGAATTTTTTAAGTGAGGAGACACCGATATGGAAGGGAAAATGAATTTACAGGACACATTTCTGAACGAGGCCCGGAAAGAAAACGCCCCCGTCAGCATCTACCTGCTGAGCGGCGTCCAACTCAAAGGCCGCGTCAAATCCTTCGACAGCTTCACCGTCCTTTTAGTCAGCGAAAACCGCTCCCAGCTCATCTACAAACACGCGATCAGTACGATACAGAGATTGTGAAGGCATGCAAAGTGCAAAGGCTCGCTCGGCCGGATCCTCGGGGGCGGCTTACGGCTTACGGCTGACGGCTGACGGCTTTAAGAGGTGTCGCCTTGCGGCGACGGATTTTTATATGGCACCGATGCCGCTTCGCTGATCGGTGAGCGGTGTCGCCTGCGGCGACGGATCCTGTTTTAATCGCTCGCTCCGCTCGCTTGCGCTGCGCGCGCCCCCCCCCATGCCCGAAGAGAAGCAGCGAAGAAACAGACAGCAGAGATTCCGGGTCAAGCTCGGAATGACGGAATATGGGAAGTGCCACATTACGTTCTTGCCTCCCCTGAAAGGGGAGGGGGACCGCGAAGCGGTGGAGGGGTCAGGCACG
>CAVHIJ010000072.1:0-8272 GCA_963635945.1 bacterium
TCCCCTTTCAGGGGAGCCAAGACGCATTTAGCTTTGCACTCAAAAATCTGCGCTCGGGAGCGCCTCGTGGGCGCGATGACGGAAATTGACACGAAACTTAAAATGCCCGCTTCGAAAGCCGAGCGTCGTAAGATTGCCCGACCGTTATAAATTTGCCGATGCCGCGTGTATCGCGCGGCAGGATACCATGTTGCCATCCTGCGCAGATGCTAAAGCGCGTTTTTGATTTTATGTTATAATACAATATATTTTCTAAAAAACGAAAAAAACGGTTTCAAAAATAAAAAGGAGTGGACAGGATGGCACATTGTAATGAATTTTACGGTAATTTGCAAGGCTCATATTTATTTGCTACCGTGCGCCAAAAAGCGGATGCGTATCGCGAGAAACATCCGGAGGCGGAGCTGATTTCTCTCGGTATCGGCGACGTGACGCAGCCCCTGGCGCCGGCGGTGATCGAAGCGATGCATAAAGCCGTCGATGAAATGGGACATATCGAAACATTTCGCGGCTACGGCCCGGAGCAGGGATATCTCTTCCTGCGTGAAGCGATTTGCAAGCACGATTTTGCGACGCGCGGCGTTTCCATTGATCCCTCCGAAGTTTTCGTTTCCGACGGCGCGAAATGCGACGTGGGAAATATTCAGGAAATTTTCGACATCAAAGATATCGTCGCGGTGACGGATCCGGTCTATCCCGTCTATGTGGACAGCAATGTCATGGCCGGGCGGAGCGGCCGTTTCGTAAACGGGGCTTTTGAGCATATCGAATATTTGCCGTGCTACGAAGAATGCGGTTTCTGCCCGAATCTCCCGGCGCACGATCCGGCGATGATTTATTTGTGCTCGCCGAATAATCCGACCGGCGCCGTGATGGATACATTCAATCTCAAAATGTGGGTGCGCTATGCGAAACAGACGGGCTCCGTGATTCTTTTTGACGCAGCGTACGAATGTTTCATTTCCGATGAAAATGTGCCGCACAGCATTTACGAAATTGAAGGTGCAAAAGAAGTCGCCATCGAATTCCGTTCGTACTCGAAGACGGCGGGATTTACGGGCATTCGCTGCGGCTATTGCGTCATTCCGCATGAGCTCATGCTGGAAACGAAATCCGGCGAAAAAGTGTCCGCTAATGCGCTCTGGGATCGCCGTCAATGCACGAAATTCAACGGCTGTTCCTATATCGTGCAGCGCGGCGCGGAAGCGATTTACACAAAAGAGGGTCAAAAACAGATTCACGCGACAATTGATTTGTATAAACGAAATGCGGCGATGATTTTGGAAGGCGCCAAAGCGTGCGGTCTTTCCGCATCCGGCGGGACGAACAGCCCCTATGTGTGGATGTCGGTTCCCGAAGGCATGACGAGCTGGGATTTCTTTGATTTCCTTTTGGAAAAAGCGCAAATCATTTCGACGCCGGGCTCCGGATTCGGTCCATGCGGTGAAGGGTACGTGCGTCTCACGGCTTTCAATACGCCGGAAAAGACGGCCGAGGCGGTTGAGCGGATGAAACGCGCACTTGGAGGTGAAACGGAATGAGTACGAATTTGCAAATCGGCATCGTGGGACTTCCGAATGTCGGGAAATCCACACTTTTCAATGCGATTACCAAAGCTGGCGCGGAAGCGGCGAATTTCCCTTTCTGCACCATTGAGCCGAATGTCGGCATCGTCGAAGTGCCGGACGATCGCCTCTACACGCTTGCCGATATGTTCAAACCGAAAAAGACAACGCCGGCTTTCACACGTTTTGTCGATATCGCGGGGCTTGTCGCGGGGGCCTCTCGCGGGGAAGGTCTCGGAAACAAATTCCTTTCCCACATTCGCGAGACGGACGCCATCGCCCATGTGGTGCGCTGTTTCGAAAACGGAAACATCACGCACGTTTCCGGATCTATCGACCCCGTGCGTGATATGGATATTATCAATACGGAGCTGTGCCTGGCCGATTTGGAAACGGTCGAGAAGAAAAAATTGAAAACGGGGAAACTGGCGCAGGCCGGGATTAAAGAAGCGAAGGCGCAAATGCCGACGTTGGATAAAATTTACGATGCATTGGGAGACGGGACGCCGGCGCGCGCATTGCATCTTTCCGAAGACGATTTGGAAATCGTGCGCGAGCTTAATCTCATCACGCTAAAACCCGTGCTCTATGTCTTGAATACGGCCGAGGACGATATCGCCGATCCCATGGCCAATCCTTACGTGCAAAAAGCGGCGGCGGCCGCCGAGGCCGAAGGTGCCAAATGGGTACCGATTTCCGCCGAGATTGAGCAGGAAGTCTCCGAGCTCGATGCCGAAGAAGCCAAAGCGTTTCTCGCGGATTTGGGAGAAGAAGAGCCCGGGCTTCATCGTCTCATCAAAAGTGCGTATTCTTTGCTCGGGCTCATTAATTTCTTCACCGTAGGCCCCGACGAATGCCGCTCCTGGACGGTGCGTGAAAATACAAAAGCCCCGCAAGCGGCGGGGAAAATTCATTCCGATATCGAGAGAGGATTCATTCGCGCGGAAATCGTTTCTTATAATGACCTCGTGACGTGTGGTGGCTACAACGGCGTCCGCGAAAAAGGGCTCCTTCGCATCGAAGGAAAGGATTACGAAATCCAAGACGGGGATGTGGCGTATTTCAGATTTAATGTGTGAGAAGAGTAAAGAGTGAAGAGGCGCGCTCGGCCGAGTCCCCGTGGGCGGCTGACAGCTGACGGCTGACGGTTTTAAAAGATGTCGCCGGTCAACATCTGAATCGCATCAACGCTTTACGCATCAACCCATTAACTTATTTCAAGATTATTTTTGCATGATTTATGTTTCCCGAAAGAAAAAAACGGTACAGATACATGAAAGAAGAAGGCATTGATTTTCTGAGACGTTGCGGGCCGGCGCTTCGCATCGCCGTTTTAGGCGACGTGATGTGTGATCGGTACATTTCCGGTGAAGTGTCGCGGATTTCCCCCGAAGCGCCCGTCCCGGTGAATCTCGTCACCGCCGAGCGCGCGGTATTAGGCGGCGCGGCCAATACCGCCGCCAATCTCGCCAAACTCGGCTGCTCCGTTTTTGTGTGCGGCATGCGCGGCGAAGATGAAAACGGACGGATGCTCGCGTCTCTTTTCAAAAAAAACGACATCGATTCCGCAGGCATTCTCGTGACACCGGGCTATCGGACGATTACGAAAATTCGGGTATTGGGCGCGCGCCAGCAAATGATTCGCCTCGATTTCGAGACGAAGCGCGATCTCACAGATGCCGAATGCAAGCGCGTCCTTGCGTGGCTGGATGCGCTGCATGCTGTGGGACTTTCCGCCATTGTTCTTTCCGATTACGGCAAAGGTTTCATTACGGAAACACTTGCCCGTGCCGTCATTTCCCACGCTCGTCTTTGGGACATCCCCGTCCTTATCGACCCCAAGGGCGCCGATTGGAGGAAATACACCGGCGCTTTTGCCGTGACGCCGAATCTCAAAGAACTTTCCGAAGCTTGCGGCGAAACGATTCCGAATACGGACGAAGCCGTCGCAAGAGCCGGTGCGCTCCTTCGTGAAAAATTTCATTTAAAATACCTCTACGTCACCCGCTCCGAAAAAGGCATCACCTCGATCGGCGCGAAAGAAATCATTCACTGCCCCGCCCGCGCGCGCGACGTCTTCGACGTTTCCGGTGCCGGCGATACCGTCATGGCCGTCCTTACGGCAGCGGCCGCCTGCGGAAAAGATACGGAAACAGCGCTCGCCCTTGCGAATACCGCCGGCGGCATCGCCGTTTCCCGCGTCGGCACCTACCCCGTTTCCCATGCGGAACTTGCCGAGGCGTGGGACGAAACGGAAACGTGCCTCTCGCGCGATTACGCCCCGACTTCATGGGAAGATGCGGCGAAAAAAATCAAAAATTGGCAGGCGCACGGCGAAACCGTCGTCTTCACGAACGGCTGTTTCGACATCCTCCATCGTGGCCATATTGCTTACCTCTCGCAAGCGGCGGCTCTGGGTGATCACCTCGTCATCGGACTGAATTCCGATGCAAGCGTCCGACGGCTCAAAGGAAACACCCGCCCCGTAAACGGTGAAATCGACCGCGCCTATCTTTTGGCGGCCCTCCGCTTCACGGACGACGTCGTCATCTTCGGCGAAGACACTCCGGCTAAACTTTTGGAAACCCTCCGTCCCGATATTTTGGTCAAAGGCGGAGATTACACCGTGGAAACGGTCATAGGAAAAGAATTCGCCCGAGAAGTGAGGATCCTGCCCTTCGTGGAAGGTTACTCGACGACCGAGACGATTGCGAAAATGAAATTGTGAGACGAGAAAAAGGTTTCCCGAAAGGGAAACCTTTTTGAGTGCGGAAAAAAGTGCAAAGTGCCTTGTCGGCTCTGTCGAAAAAATGCCGTGTAGCGCGACAATAAAAAATTTAAAGTCTGATAACTCGACGGTCTTACCGTCTCACGTATTTCAATCTTGCCAGAAGTCGTGTCGCCAGATCGAGCGAGATGTAGGAGTTTCCCCAGGCTTCGAAGAGGTAGAGGAGGGCGACGAGGGTGAGGGCGGCGGCGGTGACGATACCGGCGTCGGGCGCGGGATTTTCGATGAAGAGGCCCGCGATACTCGTCCAGAGGAATGATACGAAACGGGTGAAGCGCTCGATGACTTCATTCAAAATTTGATCGGCGCCCATGATGTAGATGGAAAAAGAAATTTTATATGTCATGTAAATGAGAAACATGACGGACGTTTCCGTAATAATCCGCGCTTTGCCGCAGCCTCGATTCATCGCGTTTCCCATGACGCAGCCCAAAGATCCTGCGTAGAGGGCGGTGGTGAGGCCGATTTCCGGGCCGCCGATCATCGCGACGAGGCAGACGACGGCAAATGAGGTGCCGAGCGCCCAGCGCAGGCCGTGGTAGCGGCAGATGATGGCGACGGGGACGGCGGCGGTCATCATGGTGACGGAAACGAGGACGGGGGCGAGGAGTTTCAGGAGGACGAGGATCGCGGCGATGCCGGCGGCGGCTGCGGCCTCGGTGAGCATTTTGGTTTGTCTGACGGATTGGTTCATGGGGATTTCCTTTGGAAATAGTGTACAGTGCACAGTGCATAGGAAACAGGTGTCGCTTCGCGACGAATCCTGTTTTAATCGCTCGCTTGCGCTGCGCGCGGCAAAACCACTCAAGCCCGGAATGACGGGGAAAAGGTGGACGCGCGGATGCGTTGATGCGTTACAGGTGTGCCCTTCGGGCACGATTTTTTTATTAACTAAAACCACTCGTTAATCCAATTGTTCTGTTTCGGAAACAGAGCGGAGATTTTGGTGAGGGTTTCTTGATTTACTTTTATTTTTTCGAGGCGGTGCAGGTCTTCGGATGTGAGGGCGCCGAAGAGGAGCTGCGCGGCAAGGGGCGGGGTGAGGTCGAGAGCGGGTGTTTCCGAAATTTCACATTTTTCGCAAACGATGCGCCCGGATTGTGCCAGAAGGCGGTAGGTGCCGTCATTTTCCGGAAGGGCGGCGTCCGTGTATGCGAAGGTGAGGGCGGCGTCTTGCATTTCCGCGCGAAGGCCGGTGAATGCGGCGGCTGGATCTGTGATGCGCGCCATCATGAAGGGAAACGTGCGGTTTCGGATGTAGGTGTGCTCGGCGCCGTCGGGCCAGTCATAAAAACTTTTGTCGTCCGCCGGTTCGTACCAGCGGCAGCGCGCACCGCTTTCGGCCATGGCGGCATAGACGGCGCGGCGCCCGGCCTCGCAGGTGTACGCGATTTCGGACGCGGTGAAAAGATGTTCGTCTTCGCTGCCGAAAATGTATCCCGCGGGCCGGCCCTTCGCATAGACGACGGTGACGCTTCCGCAGGCCGTCGTGCTTTCGATGAGCCGCGCCCAATCGGCATCGCCGCGGAGCGCGTATCCGTTTCTGCCGGCTGTGAAAATTTCATAAATATCGGCGAGAAGTTTCCGATTTTTTTCGGAGGAAACGGATACGGTGCATTCCGGCGTTTCCGAAAGTTTCAAAAGAATCTCGGAATCGGCCTCGCGCTCCCATTGGAAGGCGCAGAAGGAAAATCCCAAGGGCCGGTAGAAATCGGCGGCGCTGGGCATCAAGAGGGAAACGGGGCGCCCGGCGCGGCGCGACAAACGTAAGGATTCGGTGAGGAGCGCCCGCGCAAGGCCGCGGCGGCGTTTTTCGGGATGCGTCGTGACGCCGACGATGTAATCGGCCGCGGTTTCCTTGCCGCGGATCATAAGGGTGTGCGGATGCAGGTGGAGCGCGGTTACGATTTCGCCGCTCTCCTCGCCCAAAAGTACGCTCTCGGGCCGGAAATGCGCGCCGAAGTACCAATCGAAAAAGGGATCCCCCGGCCGCTCGAAAGCCATCGCCCAAAGCGCGGAAATGTCGCGGGCGTCGGAAGGAGAGGCGAGGCGGAAGGTGAGCATGGGGATGAGTCCTTTTTTGTGAATTGGGTTGATGCGTCATGCGTTGATGCGTTGATGCGTTGCAGGATGCGCTGCGCGCATGGATGCTTTTAAAATTTTTGCACTTTATATATCATTATAATGCAAAGCGCAAATTTTGGGCGCGAAGCGCAATAAAAAATGTGCGCCACAGGACAGCCGAATTCCCAAGGAATCGAATAACGCTTTAATCGGCGCTTCCCTACATGTTTCGGAAACGGATTTACGGAAACGGTTTTTCTTTCCGCGGATATAGGAAATTTATATTGCGGCATAAAATATAAAATTTTCTCATTGACATATTCTTTCGTTTCATGTATTCTTTTAAGAATCTACTCTCGATTAGAATACCGTTTCCAAAAAATGTTTGAAATTTTTGACGGTAGAGAGGATTTGGAATTTTGTGAGGTGATTTTCATGAAGTCAAAGAGTCAGTTTGTTGCTATCGGCCTGATGCTCTTCGCCATGTTTTTCGGCGCGGGCAACTTGATTTTTCCGCCGTCCTTGGGACAGGCAGCCGGTACGAATGTCGTACCCGCATCGCTCGGTTTCATTGTTACGGGTTGCGGATTTCCTCTATTGGCCGTCGTAGCGGTATGCTACTCGGGTAAGGGCTTCCAGGAAATTTCTTCCCGCGTATCCGGTTGGTACGGGATTTTCCTCGTCTGCGCGGTGTCGCTCACGATCGGACCGTTCTTCGCCATTCCGCGTACGTGTTCCACGGCGTTTGAAATGGCGTTTGCGCCGATTCTCGGCGAAGATGCCGGCATGATGCCGCTTCTCATTTTCTCCGTCATTTATTTTGCGATCAGTTTCTTCCTCGCCGTCCGGCCCTCGAAGCTCGTCGATTCCATCGGCCGCGTATTGACGCCCGGCATTTTGATTCTGCTCGCCGCGCTCTTTGTCGTGTATCTCGCATCGCCTTTCGGAAGCTGGCAGGCGCCTGTGGAAGCCTACGATCATGCGGGCGAAGCCTTTGCGGCCGGCATTCTCGAAGGATACAATACGATGGACTGCCTGGCGGGTCTCCTCTTCGGGATTCTTGTCGTGAATGCGGTTCGCGATTTGGGTATTACGGATCAGAAAGAAATCGCAAAGGAAACGTTGCTTTCCGGTCTCGTCGCCTGCGGATGCATGGCTGTCATTTATCTGCTTCTTTCTTTCATCGGCGCGTCCTCCGTCGAACCGCTCGTGAAACTTCCGAACGGCGCGGCCGTCCTCGTCGCCACGATGGATTATTATTTCGGTGATATCGGCGGACTTTTGCTGGGTCTCCTCGGACTTCTCGCGTGCATGACGACGGCCATCGGCCTTATCGCCGCGATTGCGGAAATTTTCAATAAGATGTTCCCGTCCGTTTCCTATCATGCCTTCGCCGTCGGTTTCACGCTCTTCTCCATGTGCGTTGCGAATTTCGGCCTCGCCACGATCATCAAAGCGGCGATTCCGGTCCTCGTCTTCGTCTATCCGCTCACTGCGGCGCTCATCATTCTCACGTTCCTGAATGATAAATTCGACGGCGATCCGATCGTCCACCGCATCGCGACGGCGTTCACCTTCGTCCCGGCGGTCTGCGACGGCCTCTCCGTGGCGGGCATGCTCCCCGCGGGCATCAAGAGCGTCATGGCCATGGTCCCGCTCGCGCCATACGGCCTCTCCTGGCTCCCGATCTTCCTCGCGGGCCTCGCCCTCGGCTGGGGGATTCATGCGATGAAGAAGAACTGAACACATTGAGTGTGAAAGGCTGTGATACAATGCTTTGGCATTTTGTCACAGCCCTTTTTGTCATTTCGAGAAGGCCGGGAGCGGGGGCGCTTTGCGGGGAATGGGAGATGGA
>CAVHIJ010000073.1:0-8090 GCA_963635945.1 bacterium
TTCCTATACAGTGGATACCATCCGCGAATTGAAAACGATGTATCCGGAAGGCACGGAATTTTATTTCATTGCCGGGACGGACAGCATCGCCGATCTTCCGACATGGAAATATAATAGGGAGCTTTTGGCTTCCTGCGATTTTATTTGCACGAGTCGTGCCGGCAGCGAAGAGCGCATCAAATCCTCCATGAAATATTTCGGGGAATTGGGAGAAAAGAAAATTCATTTCCTGCGCACACCGGAATTGGAAATTTCCTCAACGGCGCTTCGGCGTCTGATGAGGGAAGCCCGTTCGGTGCGTTATCTGATGCCGGATGCGGTCATAGAGTATATTCATTCCCATTATTTATACACAACCATTTGAAAGGAATATCATGGATTTTAATGATATTTTGCATGATCTCGGAACCAGATTATCCAAAAAACGTTTGCATCATACGGAAGGTGTCGCGGACACGGCAAAGAAACTGGCCGAGCATTACGGTGCCGATCCCGATGCCGCCGAATTGGCCGGCTGGATTCATGATTGCGTTAAACAGGAAAAACTTTCTTTTATGCAGGAACTCGTGCGAGGAAAAGAGATGTTTTCACCCGGATATGCGGTGGATTCTTATATGATGCAAAGCAAAAATTTGCTTCACGGACCGGCCGGTGCGATTTTTGCCGACGCGTATTACGGCATTCACGATCAAGCGATTTTGTCGGCCGTGACTTGCCACACAACGGGAAAACCCAGAATGTCGCTTTTGGATAAAATCGTTTTTTTGGCCGATTATATTGAGCCGACACGCGATTTCCCCGGCGTGAACGATATCCGGCATGAAGCGGAGAAAAATTTGGATTGGGCATGTATTGTCGCTTATGATTCCACCATTGCGCATTTAGCCGAAGAGCATGAATATTTACATCCGCTGACGGTGGAAGGTCGCAATGATTTAGTATCGGCTTGGGAAAAAGCGCATGCGGAAACGGATAAAGAATGAGACGCAGACGTATTCGTTATAAAAAACTGGTCTTCAGTCTTTTATGTTTGGCAATGCTACTCACCGGCATCGGTTGGGGATTGCAAAAGGCATATCTTCATTTTATCGAAAATCGGAGCCGAGAAAATGCGCAGACGGAATATTATCTGTTTCTCGGTGTCGGAAAAGAACCGGTCGATGAAGTCGATGCCCTATGGCTGATGGCTTACAACAAAAAATCGGATGAAATTCACCTAATCGCTCTTCCGGGAAGTACGCGCATCAGCAATGAAAACGAACCTCTTATCTTGCTCAAAAACGAATATAAAAACGGCCGAGCGGAAGAAACGATTTCATCCGTGGAAAATTTATTGCACATACGCATTTCCCATTATGCCGTTTTTGATGAAACAAGTTTCACCGGAATGATGGAAAAACTGGGAAACATCGAATTTTATGTCGAAAAAAACATGAATCACAGTAATCGGGAAGGCGTGACGGATATTAAATTGCGGCAGGGCGTGCAATATTTGGACGGACCGTCGTCGTACGGTTATTTGCGGTATGCGGAAAATCCGAATGATGAAATCGGTCGCATTCAGCGCAATCAACGTTTCCTGAAAACTTTGATTTCCGCTCAAAAAAATAATTTGCCGTATTATAACCGCATCATGATACAACGCGGTTGGACGCCTTCGGAAACAGATATTTCCGCGGCGGATGCCGGAGTTTTGGCTTCGGAAATCGCAAAAATGCCGACGGAAAATATTCATTTCATGATTTTACCGGGTAAGGCCAAAACGCCGGAAGGTATCCGCATTTGGGATATCAACCCCGTAGAATTGCAATCGGCCATCGGCGCCGTCTTGGGACAGAAGCCGCCTTCGGACAAATAAAAGTGTATTCGTATCCATTCATATACAAAGGAGATATTATGACAAATCAAGAAAAAATCGAAACCATCTGTCATGCCATTTCTGAAAAGAAAGGCGTAAACATTCGCATTTTGGAAGTGACCGAACACACATCCGTGGCAGATTATTTCATTCTGTCCACCGTGCGAAACGCCAAACAGGCGCAAGCGGCCGCCGATGAAGTGGAAGAAAAAATGGAAGAAAAAGGGGAGCGAACCCTTCGCCACGAAGGATATCGCGAAGGCGATTGGATCCTCCTCGATTACGGTGATATCATCGTCCATATTTTCACCGATGAGGAACGTCGCCGTTATGAACTCGATGAATTATGGGCAGAAGCGCCGGCGACGGAATATCATGACGTCACAGCGGAGTATCATGAATAAGGAAACGAAAACCGTCGGCACGGCTCTTGTCGAAAATTCGATCGCCGAATTAAAAGTGGTACGATTAGCCTCTTTCGGTGCATTTTTGGATGCAAAGACCGGAAACTCTTCCGAAGATATCCTGCTGCACAAAGATCAGCAGACGAAAGAAGTCAAAGTGGGGGATACCGTAAAAGTATTTCTCTATCACGATCCGCATCATCGAATGACGGCCAGTATGCGTCTTCCCCAAATCGAAGACGGAGAAGTCGCTTATACGGAAGTGCTACTGACGACACGTTTCGGAGCCTTCGTGGAAGCCGGCACGGAGCGCGGTATATTTCTTCCGCATACGGAAACCGAAGGAGAAATTTCCGCCGGCCAAAAAATATGGGTCAAACGATATACGGATAAAACGGGACGCCTTGCCGTCACCATGCATGTGGACGAAGAGATGCGACGCATCGCCAAACCGGCCCGTGGCATCAAAGTCGGCGGAAAAGTGTCCGGCACCGTGTACAATATCACGTCGCAAGGCGCATTTCTCATTACGCGCGAAAAATGGCTCGCCTTTTTATATAAGAACGAAATGCCCGAAAACATAAAACCGGGGCAGGAAATCACCGGCCGCGTGACATTTATCCGAGAAGACGGACGTCTCAATATTTCCCTTCGCCCGACGAAAGAACATGCGCTGGATGCCGACGGTGAGATTATCGTTTCCTATATGAAACGCCATCAAGGCACAATGCTTTATAACGACAAAAGTATGCCGCAAACCATTGAGTCCGTATTCGGTCTCAGTAAAGCGGCTTTTAAGCGTGCATTGGGGCATTTACTGAAGAACGGTATCATCGATAAAACGCCCGAAGGCGGTTTTTTTCTGATTGCAAAAAAGTAATACGGGAGGATTTCTATGGAACATATATGTGCGCTTATTTTGGCAGCCGGTATGGGGACGCGAATGAAATCGGCGTTTCCGAAAGTTTTACATAAGGTAAACGGCGTGCCCATGATCGAGCAGGTCATTTCTCTTTGCCGGGCGTCCGGGTGCGACGATGTGGCGGCGATTACCGGATTTAAAGGAAACACGGTCCGCCAAGCGGTGGGGGACGGTATTTCGTATATCGAGCAGAAAGAACAGCTCGGCACCGGTCACGCCGTCATGCAGGCATCCGATTATTTGGAACAAAAAAGCGGATACGTGCTCGTCATTTGCGGCGATACACCGCTTTTGCGTACGGAAACGATTCAAAATCTGATTTCTGAATGCATGAAGAAAAAAGCGGCGGCCTCCGTGCTGACCGCTGTCATGGAAAATCCTTTCGGTTATGGGCGTGTCATTAGAGATGAAGCCGGGCATATGGTGCGTATTGTCGAACAAAAAGACGGAACAAAAGAAGAACTTTCCGTGAAAGAAATCAATACGGGTACATACTGCTTTGAAATCGGCGCTCTTTTATCGGCGCTCCCCAAACTTTCCAATGAAAATGCACAGGGAGAATACTATTTGACGGATGTATTTGAAATTTTAATCAAAGAAGGCCGTTTCATTCTGCCCGTCACCTGTGAAGATCCGGAAGAAACTTTGGGAGTCAATTCCAGAATGCAGCTGGCCGAAGCATCCGCCGTATTGCGCCGCCGCAAAGCCGAAGAATTGATGGCCTCGGGCGTGACATTGATCAATCCCGAAGCGGTCTATGTGGAGCAAAGTGTCACGGTCGGTCCGGACAGCGTGCTCTATCCGGGTACAATTTTGGAAGGACATACAATCATCGGCTCCGATTGCATCATCGGACCGGATACGCAGCTCACCGATGTCGTTTGCGGTGACGGAAATAAATTGAATCGCGTCTATGCACACGATTGCGTCATCGGAAACGGAAACGAAATCGGACCTTTCGTGCATCTTCGTCCGAATACGATTTTGCACGACCGCGTGAAAATCGGAAATTTCGTCGAAGTAAAAAATTCGGAAGTAGGCGAGGGGACAAAACTCCCGCATCTCATTTATTGCGGAGATTCCGATTTGGGTAAAAATGTAAATTTCGGCTGCGGCACTGTCACGGTCAATTTCGACGGAAAAGAAAAACATCGCTGCACAATTGGGGATCATGCGTTCATCGGTTGCAATACGAATTTGGTGGCGCCCGTACATATCGGAAAGCGCGCGTTTACCGCCGCCGGATCCACGATTACGAAAGATGTGCCGGATATGTCGCTCTCTGTTGCGCGTGCGAAACAAAAAAATATCGAAGGATGGGTCGACGAAGATACATACAAGGACTGAAGTCCGAATCGGGTGACATCGGTTTCCTCAAACGAAAAACAATTTAGGGCAATCCGGGGAAGCTGTGTTATAATAAGAAAAGAGTAACAAACTGTTTTTGTATTGTTATCGGGAGAGGAAGAATCTAAAATGGAGATGGAAGACGAATCCAGACTCAAAATTTTCAGCGGTACGGCGCATCCGGCATTGGCTCGGGAAATTTGCGATTATATCGGGGTACCGCTGGGAAAAGCAATGTGCGGCCGTTTCAATAACGGTGAAATTCAGGTGATGATCAATGAAAGTGTCCGCGGTAAAGACGTATTTGTCATCCAACCGACCGGGGCGCCTGTCAATGATAATCTGATGGAAATGCTCATTATGGTCGATGCGCTGAAACGCGCTTCCGCTCGTCATATTACGGTCGTTGTGCCGTATTACGGCTATGCGCGTCAGGATCGGAAAACGCGTGGCCGTGAACCGATTACGTCGAAACTGGTCGCGGATTTGATGTCCAAAGCCGGTGTGACGCGTGTGGTCACAATGGATTTGCACGCCGGACAAATTCAGGGTTTCTTCGATGTCCCGGTGGATCATCTCGCATCCGCTTCTCTGCTCGCCGGCTATGTCATGGATAAACATTTGGAAAATCTGACGGTGGTGTCTCCGGATTTAGGCGGCGTGACGCGTGCGCGCGATTTGGCGGACCGCGTGGAAGCACCGATTGCGATTATAGAAAAGAGACGTCCGGAACCGGGCATTGCCAAAGTTATGAATATTATCGGTGAAGTCGAAGGACGTAATTGCGTGCTCGTCGATGATATGGTAGATACGGCCGGTTCTCTTTGTGAAGGGGCCAAGGCTTTGATGGAAGCCGGTGCCAAGGCTGTCTATGCGGCGGTATGCCATCCGGTGCTCACCGATCCGGCGACGGAACGCATCAAAGATTCCGTCCTGAAAGAATTGATTGTCACGAATTCTCTCCCGCTGGAAGATTATAAGGTGCAGGAAAAAGTGAAAGTCGTTTCCATTGCACCGCTTCTGGGCGAAGCAATCATGCGTATTTTCCATGAAGTTTCCATCAGCGAACTTTTCGATAAGACGGCTCACTGAATAGAAAACGGGCGGCTTCCCACCGAGGCCGCCTATTTTTTTGCACAACGATAAAGGATCAAAATGAAATTAATCGCAGGGCTCGGAAATCCGGGGGCGGAATACGAGCATACACGCCACAATATGGGATTTGACGTCATCGATGAATTGGCAGAAAGATTTCATGTATCCGTTTGGAAGGATGACCTGAAAGCGAAAATCGCGACGGTTTCCGAAGGCGGGGAAAAAATTCTTTTGGTGAAACCGCAGACGTACATGAATCTTTCCGGAGAGGCCGTAGGCGCGATTGCGCGGTATTATAAAATCGATTTGGATGATATTTGGATAATTTGCGACGATTTGGATTTGCCGCCCGGAAAAACGAGAATTCGGCAAAAAGGTTCGGCCGGTGGGCATAACGGAATCAAATCGCTCATCGCACATCTGGGAAGTGAAAATTTCACGCGTTTTCGCATCGGAGTGGGGCATCCGAAGGACGGGCACACGGTCATCGAGCATGTGTTACAAAGACCGTACGGAGACGATATCGCATTATTGGAATCGGCGAAAAAATATACGGCCGACGCCGTGGAAGGCGCTTTGAAGCTCGGTGTGGAAAAAGCGATGAACCGATTTAATCCGAAGAGGAAATGATATGAAAGGGACTTTAATCGTACTGGAAGGAATCGATGGGAGCGGAAAAGCGACTCAGGCCGCGCTTTTGGAAACAAAATACAAAGCGGCGGGGCGCTCGGTCATGCACATTTCGTTTCCGAATTACGAAAGCGATTCATCGGCTTTGGTGAAAATGTATTTGGCCGGCGATTTCGGAAATGATCCGAATGATGTGAATCCGTATGCGGCGTCGCTTTTCTATGCTGTAGATCGCTTTGCGTCCTATCGCATGAAATGGCGGAAATTTTACGAGAGCGGGGGAGTCGTCATTGCGGATCGCTATGTCACGAGCAATATGGTGCATCAAATGACGAAATATGAGGATACGTCCGCTCGCGATGCGTTTCTTTCGTGGCTCGAAGAGACGGAATACGGACATCTGGGACTTCCGCGGCCCGATACGGTCATTTTATTGGATGTGCCGCTCGCACTTTCGGAAAATCTTGTCAAAGCGCGGCATAAAGCCGGTGGCAGCATGGACATCCACGAGCAGCATCTCGATTATTTGCGCCGCTGTTATGACGCATATCAAGATTTATCCGCGCGGTATTCCTGGAAACGGATTTCCTGCATGAAAGACGGTGCCCTTCGCGCGCCGGAGGATATTGCAAAAGAAATTTGGGAAACGCTGCAAGCATAAAAAGTTTCCTATACTAAAAAAGAAAAACACCGAAGTTTCTGAAACATTTCAAAAAGCTTCGGTGTTTTTTTATTTGCGGAAATCGTCCTTATTTGCTTTTGAAAATCATGGAAATGGGATTATTGGTGAAGAGATCCGCTTCATTGATATAACGGCGCACCATTTCGACGGAGCGGTGGCGCGTCTGTTTCATGATGAGTCGTTCTTCGACGCCGGAAAGAGCCGCGTAGGTGGCAAATCCGTGGCGCAGGCTGTGCGCACCGTACATTTCGGGATCGAGACCGATAGCAGTCGCATACCGTTTCACAATGAGATTGACGCTTTTATCGGAAAGGCGATTGGCGGATACTTTGCCGCCTTTGGAAATACTGCGGAAAAGGGGACCGGTCGTAATGCAGGCGGTTTCCATCCAATTTTTGACGGCAGTGACACCGCACATAGACGTATCGGCAAGGTAGGGGATGGCAACCTGTTGTCCCAGAGATGATTGATCCGTTTTGGAATGGCGGATCGTGACGACAAGACCCTGTCTCAGAAATTGTAAATCTTCCGCATCGAGTCCGGACATTTCACTCCGACGAAACGCACCCATAAATCCCAAAAGAAGGAGTGCTTTATCTCGAATATCCGTGATTTTTTCGGGATCCATATCGGAAAAAATTTTCTGCAAATCATCCCAGTATATGGGCGTTTTCCCTTTTTGATTGGCGCCCATCGTGCGGGAAAGGCCGATGAGCGTCTCACGCACTATCCAGGAACGGCAGGGATTTTTTTCGGAAAGTCCCGCCGCATTGAAATTTTCGGATAGGGCGGAAATGCGGCGACGAATGGTCGCGAATTTGGCATATTCGGCCAAATCGTTGATATAATTCACGACCGTTTCCGATGTGGCCGGAAAATCATTGATACGTTGATATCGACACCAATCGCAAAAATCGTACCAATCCGCTTCATAAGCGTCAATGTTATTTTCCGCTTTTGTTTCGGCCAATGTTTCCAAACTTTTTTCGGAAAGTCCCGTATCGTGTTCTTCCATATATTTTTTTCGGATAAAAAATTGTTTTTTCATATTCATGGGCGTCTTGATCCTTTGGATTATATTTTTTATTTCGGAAATTTTTTATTACTTCCGATAACATTAAATTATCGGAAGTAATATTTTCATTATTATAC